>JAIEPI010000041.1 GCA_019749855.1 Rickettsiales bacterium
GCAACAGCAAAGACGCGCGTATAGAAAAAGAAGTGGCCACGGAAGGCGTCTAGACTTCTGTCGTCAAAAATGAAAAAAAGCCCGATCAACTGGTCGGGCTTTTTTTATGGGGGCTTAGACTGAAGACCTGTATCATTGCCCTGTAGTATTGAGCATGATTTAATGGTGATCAGGCTTAGGTATAAACAGTCAGAAAATTAGTATTTTTTCGCACGAGTTTTACTTGCCTGTCGCATGAAGTCCACGATTAGGCTATATATATAACATAAAACTTATATCTGACTGTTTTTCAGGTTGGCAAGGTTCGGTGAATCTTTATATATAGGATGCACCTCTTACGGGACAAATCCATGACAGAGATCGTGAACAAACCTACTCCTACCTTGCAGCAGCAGCGTCCGCTTTCGCCGCATCTGGGTATTTATCGCTGGCAGATTTCCAATAGCCTGTCCATTCTGCATCGTCTGACCGGCGTGGCCCTTAGCGGGGGTTCGCTGGTGCTTGCCGTGTGGCTGTGGTGCGCTGCCTACGCGCCTGAGGCGCACGCCATGCTGCATCAGTTTTTTGCCACCCCTTTCGGATTATTCATGCTGGTTGGTTGGAGTGTCGCTTTTTACTACCATTTGGCAACCGGCATCCGGCATCTCTTTTGGGATGTGGGCGTTGGCTTTTCGCTGCCGGTGATGACGCGCTCGGGACAGTTCGTGGTGATCTTTACGCTATGTGCCACGGCAGGCACGTGGGGATTTATATTTAATCGGATGGGGCTTTTATGACACGTAACTCTCATTTACGTAGTCCTTTGTCACGCGTGCGCGGGCTGGGTTCCGCGAAGCAGGGCACGCATGAGTGGCTTTCCACTCGCCTCACATCGCTTGCGTTGGTGCCTTTAACGCTGTGGTTCGTCACCGCGCTCCTCACGGGTGCCTTGACCCTTGATGCAGCTGGCGTGGCGCAGTGGATGGCGCAGCCATTGAATGGCCTACTCATGGCATTGATGCTGACCGTGACGCTGCATCATTCGCGGCACGGGATTCAGGTCATTCTGGAGGATTATGTGCATGGTGAGGGCATGAAATTTCTGGCGATGACCCTCAACACCGGCGTGCATGTTGTGGCGGTGTCCATGTGTGTGTTCGCCATCATTAAACTTCATTTTCTGAACGGATAAATCATGCGCTCTGCCTATGAGATCATTGACCATCATTATGACGTTGTTGTCGTTGGCGCCGGTGGTGCGGGCCTGCGCGCTACCTTCGGCATGGCCGAAGCGGGCCTGAACACGGCGTGCATTTCCAAGGTGTTCCCCACGCGCTCGCACACGGTGGCGGCGCAGGGCGGCATTTCGGCGGCGCTGGCAAACATGGGGCAGGATGACTGGCGCTGGCACATGTACGACACCATCAAGGGGTCGGACTGGCTGGGCGATCAGGATGCCATTGAATATATGTGCAAAAACGCCATTGATTCCATCATTGAGTTGGAGCATTACGGGGTGCCGTTTTCGCGCACGCCGGAAGGCAAAATCTATCAGCGTCCGTTTGGTGGCATGACCACGCATTATGGCGAAGGGCCAGCGGCGCAGCGCACCTGTGCAGCGGCGGATCGCACCGGTCACGCAATCCTGCACACGCTTTACACGCAGGCCCTGCGGCATCAGGCGCAGTTCTTCATCGAGTATTTCGCGCTTGATCTTCTCATGGATGATGAGGGCCAGTGCTGTGGCGTCATGGCTTGGAACCTCGATGATGGCACGCTGCACCGCTTTAATGCGCAAACAGTGGTGCTGGCGACTGGCGGTTACGGGCGCGCCTATTTCTCAGCGACCTCCGCGCATACCTGCACCGGTGATGGCGGTGGCATGGTGCTGCGTGCTGGATTGCCGCTACAGGATATGGAATTTGTGCAGTTTCACCCGACCGGAATTTACGGCGCGGGCGTACTGATTACTGAGGGCGTGCGCGGGGAGGGCGGTATTCTGCGTAACTCGGAGGGTGAGCGCTTCATGGAGCGTTATGCGCCACACGCCAAAGACCTTGCCTCGCGCGATGTGGTCTCGCGTTCCATGACCATCGAAATCCGTGAAGGCCGTGGCGTTGGGCCAAAGAAAGATCATATTTATTTGCATCTTGAGCATCTTGATCCCGACGTGATCCATAAGCGCCTGCCGGGCATCGCCGAAACCGCCAAAATCTTTGCCGGTGTTGACGTGACGCGTCAGCCGATTCCGGTGTTGCCGACGGTGCATTATAATATGGGTGGGATTCCTACCAATTATCACGGTGAAGTGGTGACACTTTATAACGGCAACCCCGATCAGGTGGTGCCTGGCCTGATGGCGATTGGAGAGTCGGCCTGTGTTTCGGTGCATGGCGCGAATCGTCTGGGGTCGAACTCGCTGCTCGATCTGGTGGTATTTGGCCGCGCCGCCGCGCACCGCGCCAAGGCGACCATAACCCCGGGCGTTGCTCCCAAGAAAGCGCCTGCTGCCGCCACTGAGATGGCGCTGGATCATCTGGAGCGTATTCGCCAGTCCAAAGGCAGTCTGCGCACCGCCGAGATTCGCAGCTCCATGCAAGCGACCATGCAGAGCAATGCGGCGGTGTTCCGCACCAAGGACGTTCTGGATGAGGGCGTGCAGAAGATTGACCACACCTTCGCCAGCTACAAAGACCTCTCCATTCAGGATCGCAGCATGGTGTGGAACAGTGATCTGGTCGAGGCGTTGGAGCTGGAAAATCTGCTGCTGCAATCGGTGGCGACGCTGCATTCGGCCTCCAACCGTAAGGAAAGCCGTGGCGCGCATGCGCGTGAGGATTTTAGTGAGCGTAATGATGATGAATGGATGAAGCACACGCTCTCATGGGTGGATGACAATGGACAGGTGGTGATTGATTACCGTCCGGTGCATCTCTACACCTTAACGACCGATGTGGAGCCAGTTCCACCGAAGAAGCGCGTCTATTAATGGTTAATTATTAAGCAGTTGACTGACACCTAGCAACAGAAAACCGAGCAAAATCATGGCTGAATTTTCACTTCCCGCCAATTCTAAAATCAGCAGCGCAGGGCGTCGTTTCACCGCGGAAGGCGCCAGCAATGTGCGCGTGTTCAATATCTACCGCTGGGATCCGAACGATACCGACGAGGCGGGGGTTCCCAAAAATCCGCGCATGGACCGTTATGAGGTGGATATGGATGCGTGCGGCCCGATGGTGCTGGACGCGCTCATCAAAATCAAAGGTGAGCATGACCAAACCCTGACGTTCCGGCGCTCTTGCCGTGAGGGGATTTGTGGCTCCTGCTCGATGAATATCGACGGCACCAACACGCTGGCCTGCACCAAGCCCATTGAAGACGTGAAGGGTGAGGTGACGATTTACCCGCTGCCGCACATGAAGGTGATCAAGGATCTGGTGCCTGACCTGAAGCATATTTACGCGCAGTACGAATCCATCAAGCCGTGGCTGCAAACGCAGTCAGCGGCGCCCTCTCGTGAGCGCCTGCAATCACCAGAAGACCGCGAAAAGCTAGACGGGTTGTATGAGTGCATCCTGTGCTTCTGCTGTACAACCTCATGCCCGAGCTATTGGTGGAACCCTGAGCGTTACCTCGGCCCAGCGGTGCTGCTGCAGGCTTATCGCTGGATTGTGGACTCGCGCGACGAATTCACCGGTGAGCGGCTGGACGATCTGGAGGACCCGTTCCGTCTGTATCGCTGCCACACCATCATGAACTGCGCCAAAGCCTGCCCCAAAGGCTTAAATCCCGCCAAAGCCATCGCCGAAATCAAGAAACTGATGGTGGAGCGTCGGGCGTAATTGTTAGCCGTCCGTCATGAATCTGACATATTCGTCTGTTATCCTACATGATAACAACGGGATGAGGATTTATGTCACAGAATGGTTCTAGAGATGAGTACAAGGGTGCCGGCCAGATTGTCAATACTCTGGGTAAGGGAACGGTCTATGGCCTTATTGCGGCCATACCTGCATTGCTAGCGGGCATTGGAGTTGGTTATGTTACGAAAAGCCCGATAGCAGGCATTGTAACACGAACTGTTGTTTGGGGTGGTGCCGTCGTTACGGGCTGGGTGAAAGGCTGGAATCAGGCCAGTCATGCTCAAGAGCAGCATAAAAATTTAGTATCTGACAATTCAGTATTGAAAGCAGAAAACAAGGGTCTTTCAGAGCAGGTTCAGTTGACCAAGTCTTTTGCTGAGAAGGTTATAAGCCGTGCACCGGATTCTCATGCGGAGCGCGTCTCATCAGAAGATAAATCCGCTGTCACTGAGCGCTAAACTCTTTAACATAATGCAGAAACATGTTTCTCTCGTGCAGGATTTCTGCACGAGTAAAGTAATAACTGATCTCAGCGGCCTGTGTGTGAAGCGACTTCCGTGGGTGTGGTGGACCGTTCAGCATTGACTTTCTCTACCCACTGACCACCTGATAACAACGTACTTAAACGCTCTTTTTCCTCGGGTGCAGCTTTCTCATATGACTTGCGCACCGCACGCACACTTTCTCCAATTTCGGCATCCTTAGCCGTACGAATTTGCTTATAACTTGTATAAGCACCTAGTGCGCCAAGGGCTACTGTTCCAGCAGCCAAAGCGAGGGTGTATCTAGGGTTTTCTTTAGCGAAACCTTTGGCTTGTTCCCATATCGCGCGTGGTTCCGTCGCCTCATTGACTGCTTCCCAAAATGCCAAATCTTTCTCTGGATCAATAACTTTAGCAATAGCCTTATATACTTTGCCACCTCTCTCTACTGCTGTTTCTTGGTGCAGAACGGTCGAGCCTAGCAAATGAGAATGTTTTTTTGCAAAATCTTGGGCGAGACTTGCTCCAAACCAGATTCCCCCTACTAATGCGCTGCTGGCAACACCGCTGGCGGCTATACAACCCTTATCAACGAGGGTTGTTTTTTCGCTAGAATTTTCATTAATTATTTTTACATGATCTTCGATCGTATTTGGCTTTGCTGTAAAAATACCCATATAAGCCCCTCAATATAATTAATTCATAGTAATAAATTTTTGGGACATTTCTCATGAAGCTTTGATGACAAATGAGCGCAAAAAAAAGGGCCGGATGCGGAGGCACCCAGCCCTTTTTTTATTCCGTCATCCTAAGCGCAATGAAGGTTCTCGTTCATCACGGGGAGATCCTCGGGGCACGCCCGAGGATGACGTGGACTAGAGGAGATGCTTCGACTGCGCCTCAAGGCACAGAGAGTCAAGCCCAAGGATGACGAGGACTAGAGGAGATGCTTCGATTTTGCCTCAGGATGAAGAGAGTGTGGATTAAGCTGCAATTTTACGTAGCATATTCAGAAACTTGTCGGAGGCAACTTCAGCTGCACATCACAGCGGTAGTGTGTTCAATGGCCAGAAACAATTCACAGCTCCAAAATCTGTGCAAGGGCTTGGGATACTTTGCTTATCGTGTCCTCCGACGCGCTCTCGAGTTTACTCCTGAGGCGGTGTTTCGCCACGGCGCGCACCTGATCGATAACGGCGACTGCGGGTTTGCCCTGGCAGGTCACGCCAATGGTGATGGGTGGATGCGCCTGTGCGGCGCTGGAGAGGGGCACGACCACCACCGTATGGCGCAGATGGTTCAACGTGTCGTTGCTGAGCACCAGACAGGGGCGGGTTTTCTGAATTTCCGCACCTTGCGTGGGGTCAAGGCTGACCCACCAGATTTCGCCGCGCCGTGGCACAGCAGGCTTCTCAGAGCTGTTCTTGGTCATCAAATGCTTGCCACTCTTGCGTCTCCGCTTGCAGCACCGTGTCCGCGTTCGCGGCGAGGCAGGCCGCTTCCAAAGCGCTTTGTCGGAGCTTCAATTCCTGCTCAAGCAGCCGCGCCACTGTAGCAGATCGCTCGCGATTGGGAATGACGGCCAGAAACTGCCGCGCCAGAGGATCGGGAAGGGAAAGTGTAATACGCATATGTGCATTATGCTGTATGCAAAGCGTATAGTCAATGAATGAGCGCAAAAAAAGGGCCGGATGCGGAGGCACCCAGCCCTTTTTTTATTCCGTCATCCTAAGCGCAATGAAGTATCTCGTTCATCACGGGGAGATCCTCGGGGCACGCCCGAGGATGACAAGCGTTACGCTGCGATTTTGCGGAGCATTTTCAGCAGTTTGTCGGAGGCGTCTTTCAGCTCCACATCCTCAGCGGCTGCGAGTTCACCGGCCAGACGACCGAGCGCTGATTCATAGATCATGCGCTCAGAGTAGGAACGCTCGGATTGATCGACGTTTTTATGCAGGTCACGCACCACTTCGGCAATGGAGAGGATGTTGCCGGAATTGATTTTTGCCTCATATTCCTGAGCGCGACGGCTCCACATACCACGCGAGGTTTTTGCTTTGCCCTTCAACACGTCGATCGCTTTCTTGATTTCGTCGGTGTTGCTGATGTTACGCAGGCCAGCGGCTTCCGCACGGTGTACGGGCACGCGCAGGGTCATTTTATCTTTTTTGAACTCAATCACGAAGAGGCGCAGTTCAATTTCACCGATATTCTGTGTTTCTTCACTGACGATTTTCCCTACCCCATGCGTAGGGTACACAACATAGGAACCAACGGCGAATTTGTGGGCAGACTTCTTTGACATGGAAACACCTCTACAATGAGTAATTCACAACATATCCCCCGCAGGCAGGTAGGGCAGGCTGATCTGCGTTCGCATCCGGTGCACTTTAGCGACCGTAAGCGAGATACAAAACAACTCTGTCACCCAGCATGTGGATGCGCGAGATGTTGTATATATAGCACAAAAAAAGGCCTAAAAATACAAGAAAAATAAAATTTATCTTACATTGTACATAATTTTAATCTTGCATTAACAAGATCGGCTAAAAAGCGCGGTTGTTGGGCGAAAAACTAGTTTCCTGTGCCTGCTTTTGGACTGAAATGGGCCTCAAATTTACCGGCTTTGCCGAGAAAATCATCCGCATCGGCGGGTGCATCTTTCTTTTTGGTAATCACCGGCCACTGGTTGGCATATTCACGGTTTACTTCAACCCATTTGAGCAATTCTTCTGATTCAGGATGGATCGCTTCCGCCGGACATTCCGGTTCACAGACGCCGCAATCGATGCACTCGTCGGGGTTAATGACGAGCATGTTTTCGCCCTCATAGAAGCAGTCCACGGGGCATACTTCCACGCAATCCGTAAATTTACAACGTACACAGGCGTCCGTGACGACAAAAGTCATGTCTCTCTCCATTCATCGGGATTTGCCAGTCGAGCGCTAATGCGCTATCCCTGATTCCCGCTGATAATCTAACTTTTCTCACAATGCAAGCCCAGCTCATGCAACATTCATCACTTTTTGCTATGCAGCGCTTACTCGACATCATGGCACGATTGCGTGACCCTGTGCAGGGCTGCCCGTGGGATGTGCAGCAGGATTTCGCTTCCATCGCGCCCTACACCGTAGAGGAAGCCTACGAGGTGGCGGAGGCCATTGCGAATCAGGATATGCCAGCGCTGAGGGAAGAGCTGGGCGATTTGCTGTTGCAGGTGGTGTTTCATGCGCAGATGGCCGAGGAGGCGGGGCTGTTTGATTTTACGCAGGTGGCAGAAGCCATTGCGCAGAAAATGACCGAGCGCCACCCGCATGTGTTTGCCGATGCGGCGCCGGTGGATGTTCAGGCGCAGCAATCCGCATGGGAGGAGAGTAAAGCCAAGGCTCGGGCTGCCAAGCATTCCGGCGCCCTCGCCGATATACCGCTGGCTCTACCGGCGTTAATGCGGGCGCAAAAAATGGGCAAACGCGTCTCGCGCATCGGCTTTGACTGGCCGGATTTACAAGGTGCGCGGCGCAAACTGGATGAGGAGCTGGCAGAGTTTGACGCAGCGGATAATGTGGTCGATCAGATGGAGGAGCTGGGCGACGTGCTGTTTTGCGTGACCAATCTGGCGCGTCATGCCGGGCTGGATGCTGAGGCAGCGCTGCGGCAGGCCAATCACAAATTCACCACACGTTGGCAGCGCATGGAAACACTGGCCGCCCTTGCCGGTAGCCAAATCGAGGGCCAGCCACTCTCTGTAATGGAGGAATGGTGGCAGCAAGCGAAGCGGGAGGAAAAAAATGCGCCTTAAAGGCTCCGGCCAAAATGCCCCATACTGCGGCAGGCATTGCTAAGGCTTGGGGTTTCGACTTCGCTTACTGGCACCAAGCTCGCAGCCGCCTGTGCGATATCAGGATGTTGACGCATGATTTGCGCCGTATGCGCAATACGCTCAGATAGATGCTGTGATGCAATTTTTTGAAATTCCCGTGCCTGCTCCGGAGACAACATAGAAGCGGCATTTGCAAGATCAGTACTGGCAATTGTTTGGGCGACCCTGTCTGCTATTTCCGGCGTGATATGACCGCCGGTCTCTCCCAGCGCACGATAATACTGAATGGTACGAGGAATCGTCAGAGAAAATTTATCTACTTCAGCAGCCATAATATCTTGCATGTGTGCCTGAGTATTCTGACCGCAAGCAAGTTCTGCCAGAGCCCTGGCTGATTCAGTAAATTGTGGATTGTTAACCAAAAGGCGTAAATGCTCTTCCGCTTCTCTCGCGCTTACACGGCCATCCCGATTAGCATCCACGGTGGCAAGCGCCTGAATGCGGTCACGGACACTTTCAGGTGTAACAGACTGCAGAGCAGCCCGTTGCTGAGCTTCTAATGCTGCGATAATCTCTTGCGAAAGACTGGACATCTGGCAAACTCCTACATTGATAATGATACAATATACTTTAAGATTATGACGCCTTTATGACAAAGACAGAACGACTCGCCCTCCCACTCTTACGCCTTAAAGGAAAAACTATTTTAGTGACGGGGGCGACCAGCGGCTATGGCCAAGCGATCACCACCTTGGCCATTGCGGAAGGCGCGCGGGTAGTGGCCACGGGGCGTTCTGAGGCGAAGCTCGCGCCGTTGCGTGCGATGTTTACCGCGCAGCAGCTCTACACGCTGGTGATGGATGTGCGTGATCACACGCAAGTGACGGCGGCGATCAGCAGCCTACCCGATTCATGGAAGGCGCTGGATGGGCTGGTCAATAATGCCGGACTGGCGCTGGGTATGGCGCCTGCACAGAAGGGTTCGATGGAGCAATGGAGCGAGATGGTCGATACCAACATTAAAGGCGTGCTGCACTGCACGCATGAAGTGTTGGCCGGAATGGTGGCTCGCAATGCGGGCCATGTGGTGATGATTGGCTCGATGGCCGGAAGCTATGCCTATCCCGGGGGCAATGTGTATGGCGGCACCAAAGCATTCGTCAAACATTTTGCGATGAATCTGCGGGCGGATCTATTGGGCAGCCGTGTGCGCGTCACCTGTGTTGAGCCTGGCATGTCCGCTGGCAGTCAGTTTTCGCAGACGCGCTTTGCCGGTGATGAGGCGAAAGCAGCTTCTGTGTACGCAGGAACCGAACCGCTCTGGCCAGAAGATGTCGCGGAGTGCGTCGTGTGGGCGCTGTCGCTGCCGCCGCATGTCAATATTGACTCCATTGCCGTGATGCCGACCTATCAGGCGCCCGCTGCGTTAGCCGTGCATAGAGAGGCGTAAACAGCCGTCAGGGATAGAGTAGCTGGCTCTGCCAGCCATCGCCCTCTCGCAGGAATTGGCGGCGCTCATGCAGGCGGTAGGGCTGTTGAATCCAGAACTCGATCTCTTGTGGTACAATGCGCCAGCCACCCCAAGTCTCTGGGCGGGTGATCGTATCCTCGCTCTCAAAGCGTAATGTCATGGCATGAATTTCCTGTTCAAATTGCTCACGCGCCGCCAGCGGTTGCGATTGTTTGGACGTGCAGGCACCGATTTGCTTTTCACGCCCGCGTGAGGAGAAATACGCGTCCGACTGCTCGGGTGCAATGCGCTCCACGGCGCCTCGAATACGAATCTGGCGATCCAGTTTCATCCAGTAAAAACAGAGCGCGGCGTGGGGGTTTTCTATCAATTCGCGGCTTTTGCGGCTTTCATAGTTTGTATAAAAAACAAAGCCACGCTCATCGATCTCTTTTAGCAGCACAATCCGCACTGATGGCTCGCCGCGAGCATTACAGGTAGCCAAGCTCATGGCGGTTGGCTCGGTGATGTCTGGGGTTGCTTTGGCGAGAAGAAGCCATTGTTCAAATAATTCCCATGGATTATGGCTGGAGAAAAGATCGTTCATTGCGCCACATGCCTTTCCTGTGCAAACATGATGTCATTAGGCTCACTTGATAGCGGAGAATACGCGGATGTTCCATCCTGATGTGGTTTCTTTCCGGCAATGGTATTCCAGTCCACTCGGTTCACGCGTACGCATAGAGCTGGGCAACGCCATGCGCCGTTTCTGGCCCGATTGTCGGGGCGACATGCTGGCAGGGCTTGGTTTTACCTTGCCGTATCTGCGAATTTTTCAGCAGGATTCAAGTGCCGTATTACCGATGATGCTGCGTGAGCAGGGGGCTATTTACTGGCCCGCAGACGGTGATAATCGCTCACTACTGGTGCAGGATAGCGCCTTGCCGCTGGGCGATAACATGGCGCAGCGCCTCATCGTGATTCACACGCTGGAGCATAGCCATCATGTCATCAATGTGTTGAAAGAAGTGTGGCGCGTGCTGGCCCCGGGCGGGCGCGTGCTGTTGATTGTGCCCAACCGTCGCGGCATCTGGTCACAATCAGCCTCCACGCCCTTTGGCTGTGGTCAGCCCTATACGGCGATGCAACTTCGTCATCGTGCCTATGCGGTCGGGCTCACCTTTGTTGATACGATGAATGCGCTGTATTTTCCGCCACTCACCTGGAAATGGATGTTAGCGCTGGCGCCCTGTTGGGAGTTGCTGGGCCGCTTGTTTCTGCCCGGGGCAGGTGGCGTTGTGTTGCTGGAGATGGAGAAACAGATTTATGCCTCCATCCCTGAGCCTATCCATGCACCGCGCCATGCGCTGTTTCCAGCACAGGCAATAGCACAACCGCGCTGACGCTAGAACTGTGTTTCCTCAATCAATGACGATGGCGACAGTAATTGCGGCAACAGATGGGGTTCACCATGCGGCGGATAAAAGACGTAGGTGGGTACACCGCTGCGTCCAAATTGTCCAATATACTTAGAAATAGCCGCTGAGCGATTGGTCCAGTCCGCTTTCAGCACGGTGATGTTCTGGCGTTGGAAATGCTCAGCAACAGACGCCGCCGAGAAGGCCACCCGCTCATTCACCTTGCAGGTGATGCACCAGTTGGCGGTGACATTCACCAGTACCGGACGGCCCTGCTTGATAAAGGTTGAAAGCTTCTCCTCACTAAATGTTTCGGCTTCCAGAGATATAGTGGCCGGGGCCTGCATGTCATGCACCTGTGTTACCAGCCATCCTGCTGCAAGCAGAAGCAAAATCAATAAAATGAGTTTGCGTCGAATGCTGGATCCCCCACGGCTTGCCCAGGCGGCAAAGGCAATCAGCAGGAGCCATGCGAAGCCCAGCGCCAGCGCATCGGGCCCTGCTTGCGTTGCCAGTACCCACAGGAGCCACGCAGCGGTGGCATACATTGGGAAGGCGAGAAGCTGACGCAATGTCTCCATCCACAGCCCGGGTTTGGGTAGCCAACGTCGCAGTGCCGGAAAGAGGCTCACCAGCAGATACGGGCTGGCCAGCCCTAGCGCGATCATGGCGAAAATCCCCAGCGCTGCCAAGGCAGGCAGGGTTAAGGCATAGCCAATCGCCGAGGCCATAAACGGAGCAGTGCAGGGGGTGGCCACTAATGTGGCCAGAACACCGGTCATGAAACTACCCGCAGGCGTTTCTTTTGATGCGGTGTCCTGACCGAGGTTACCAAGGATGCTGGGAATGGAGAAGACGCCCGAGAGGTTCAGGCCAACAGCAAACATCACGGTTGCAAGCCCAAGTACAAAGACCGGTGATTGTAACTGATAGCCCCAACCAAGAGCGGCCCCGCCTTTTTGCAATAAAATAAGAACACCGGCGACAGTTAAAAAACTAAGCAGTATTCCTAAGGTGTAGGCCATGCCATGCGTCGCCGCATCGGCGCGTGAGAGTCCTGCTTTTTTAACCAGCGCCAGCAATTTCAACGACAGAACGGGTAGCACACAGGGCATGCCATTGAGTATCAGGCCACCGAGGAACGCCAACAGCAATGCCAGCGCGTAGGAGGGATGTCCTGATTCAGCGAGAGTTTTCGTAGGCTTCGTCGCGGTGGGCAGTGCAAAGTCGGCGTCAAAAATCGCCTCAAGAAACGCTGCGTCAACCCCAGAGGCAGATGGGTTCACCACGAGGCCTGCAAAACCTGTCTTGGTTGCTTCGGCCCCACGCTCAAAAACGAGCACCATGCCATGGGGCTGGGAAATGACGCGCGGCAATGCTGTAGATACCATGGCCTCGTTTTGGGGGAAGAAACTAACATCAGGCGAGCCACCATCCAGCTCAAGCCAGACGTTCTTCTCATCGTAATTATAGAGGGTGTTTTTCATCGGCTTGGGGAGTGCCTCCACCAGTGCCTTAAAGCGCGGAGAAAGGTCATTATCTATGCTATCTGTCACGGGAATATCGAGCATCAATTCGGCAGATTCGGGGATGCAGATATCCTTACACACCAGCCACTGAGCTTTTAGTTTGAGTGGCACTGAGGTGAGAGAGGATTTTTCATCCAACGATAAGGGCATGAGAAAATCAACATCCCCATGATACCCATAGTTAATCAGGCCGGCGATTTCAAAGCGCTGCGGTGTTGGCCAATGGATTGGCCCGAGGCTTGCGCCATCAGGCAGGGTGGGCGTGATGTGTGCGGGAAGACCTGTGTCGCCCGGGTTGATCCAGTAGGTGTGCCAGTCATCCGGCATCTCTAAATGCAGAGAAATCCACAATGTATTCTGCTTGGAAATAGACGAACTGGAAGCGATGAGACTGGCGGTGGCGACATCATTTTTGACCGGAGCTGATTCCAGCTCCTGCGCTCGCGCCGTCGAGATAAGCGCAATTGAAACAATCACTAAATGAATGATGAAATGGCGCATCCTATCTCCCATAGGTAGATGTTCAGTTTAAGCAGCGTGTCGTTGAAGGCGTGAGGCGTAATCTATAAAGTTTTTGTGCAGCTCATCAAACTGATCGCGCATTTTGGGCTGCTTAAAGCCAGATTCGTTCAGCATGGCTGACGCTTCTCCGCAGGTGAATACCGCTGGGTACACAAACATACCGACACACTCCAGGCTGGTTTTTAAATGTGACAAGCCCACCGCACCGCCGCGTTTGGAGGGCGTGGCACACATGAGTAAGGCGGATTTGGATGCCAGTGGGCAGGGCGTGAGATACGACAGCCAGTCGATCATGTTTTTCAATGAGCCTGGAATCGACCAGTTATATTCTGGCGCGGAAATGACCACGGCATCGGCTCGTGCAAAGCGCTCAGCGACTTGTTGTACCGCCTCAGGTGCTGGGCCTGACTCAGCAATTGCAGCGTTGTAAAGTGGCATATCAAGCTCTGAGTACTCAGCAAAATCGACTGTGCGCGCATGAGCACCCAACCAATCTCCCGAGAGTCTGGCCAGTGCTCGGTTGCGGGAGGCGGGGCGGTGGGACGCGCCAAATACGAGGAGATTCATGTCGTTCGCTCCATATATGCTAACAGTTTAGCAAAAGCACGGGCACGATGCGACAGCTGATGTTTTTCCTGCGGCATGATTTCCGCAAAGGTCTGTGTCATGCCATGGGCAATGAAGATGGGATCATAGCCAAACCCGTGTTCGCCGCGAGCAGGGAAGGTAAGATGTCCCTCCACTTCGCCACGAAAACACTCAATCTGGCCGGTGGGCGACGCCAATGCCAACACGCAGACAAAACGTGCAGCTGCGCCCTCTGGCTGGAGGTTTTTTGCCGTAAGTTCCTGCTGTATGCGCATCATGGCGGATGAAAAATCCTTGGAAGCACCGGCCCAGCGCGCTGAATAAATGCCGGGAGCATTGTCGAGTGCCGTGACTTCCAGACCGGAGTCATCGGCCAATGCCCAGCCTTGTGATGCCACAGCCGAATGAAGAGCTTTCAGGGCGGCATTTTCTTCGAATGTCAGGCCCGTTTCCTCAGGCTCGCTAATGCCGAGCGATCCGGCAGAGGCAACATTCAGTGCAAATGGCGCCAGAATGTCGCCAATTTCACGCAGCTTGCCCGCATTGTGGGTGGCAATCACCAAACGACGATCTGCAGGAGGAAAGGGCATGGGATTATAATTGCAATGCAGCGCGTTGTTTTTCAAGCAGTTGCACGGCCCCTGTTTCTGCCAGCGCCATCAACTGCTGAAATTGTGTGCTGGTAAAGGGCTTGCCCTCAGCTGTGCCCTGAATTTCGATGAGTTCCTTGTCACCACTAAAGACAAAATTGGCATCCACCTCGGCGCTGGAATCCTCAAGATAATCGAGATCAAGCAGTGCTTCACCCTGCACGATACCACAGGAAATGGCCATGACTGGAGAGCGTATTGGCAGTTGCTTTATCATGCCGGATTCCAACAAAGTCTGGCAGGCCAGATGCAGGGCAACATAAGCACCGGTGATGGAGGCCGTTCGTGTGCCGCCATCAGCTTCCAGCACATCGCAATCAATAATGATCTGACGCTCGCCCAATGCTTTGAGGTCCGTCACAGCGCGCAGTGAGCGACCGATCAGCCGTTGTATTTCCTGCGTGCGACCGGATTGCTTGCCCTTGGCGGCTTCCCTTGGATTACGTGAGTGAGTGGCCCGCGGCAGCATGCCATACTCTGCGGTCACCCAGCCGGAGCCTGTATTACGAAGAAAGGGCGGCACGCCCGCCTCGACACTGGCCGTGCATAACACTTTGGTGTAGCCGCATTCGATCAGGCACGAGCCTTCAGCATGGCGGCTGATGTTGGGGGTGAGCGTGATCGGACGCAGGTCGGCAGGGGTACGGTTGTAGGAGCGCATGAATAAGACCTTTGCAACTGACAGCATAATAGAAACGCTTCGCCGCGCATCAAGCCACGCGTGGGCGCAAAGTCAATTGTTTATTTCTTCGGGGCTGCCGGAGCGGAAGTCAACTGCCAATACGTCGCGGTGCTTTGCTGCATCCGCTGTCTCAAGTAAGCGTCTTCGGATGCGCTCAAAGGATGGCTCACGAGCAAGGTTTGCCCCTTCGATTTCGGTGAGGCAGGAAAGGCCATACCCGAAGTGCTTTTGCCAGAATGTTTCAAGTTCTTCGCCATGATGAGATTGTAACATACTTAGTGTGCTTTGGGTAAGCGCAATTTTCTGCGCCTCGCGGGATTGGGTGAGGGTGGTCATTCCAACCACGATTCCGCCATTTTCTATAATATATCCCCGTAAGTTGGCTAGGGTTCCGCCGAAGCCCACATGGTCATCAACTAGAAGATACGGCCTTGCCTTCTTCACGTCTCCGGCAAAGACGGGTGGCGTCACCATCGGATGCCAGCCCTTTGCCCGCGTTGGGCCACCTTATTGATCTGACGGATTTCTCCGTCATCGACCTTGGCATCCAGCAAGCGGGAGAGATGCTCAGCAAAGACTTTGGGAATGGCATTATACCCCTCCACCTCGATGGCGGCAACCGAGGCGAACAGGACATCGCTGCCTGCCATCCGTTCCCGCAACTGCTGCACGGCGCTTTTGGAGGTCAAATCCTCCACCAGCCTCACGGCTGCTTCATCATCGCCAGCTTTTGCCGCAGCGTAATCGGGGTGGGCATTACGGGTTTGCAGGTCCGTATGCACCACGACATCAGGAAACCCGTCCTCCCACGGATAGCGATAAACAACCGGCGCGCTCACGCTGCTGCCGCGTTGCCTTCCAGCGCACGGGCGATCAGGGCGGCGGTTTCTTTCAAGCCATAAAGCGCGGCGAAACTGCCCATGCGCGGGCCTTGCGTCTGGCCAAGCAAGACTTCATACAGGCAAGAAAACCACGCGCGCAAGGGTTCAAACTGATGCTGCATGCCAATGTCGTAGATGGCGGTCTGGATGGCTTCAGCATCAATGGGCTGATCCCAGTGATCGAGCCGTGATTTCAAATCACTAAGTGCAGCACGTTCCGTTTCCGTTGGCGCACGAAAGGATTTCGTCGGCTTCACGAAATCATGATAATAGCGCACCGCGAAACCGGCCAGCTGGTTTAAACGCGGCGAATTTTCTGGCGTGGCATCAGGCGCATAGCGGCTGATGAATCCCCACAAAACAGCGGCATCTTCAGGGTTGCAAACGCTGGCTAGATTCAGCAACAAGCCGAAAGTGATATTGATTTCTGGCGCGGGCGGTTGACCGTTATGGATATGCCATACCGGATTTTCCCGCTGCTCCTGCTCATTTTGCGTGGGATATTTTTCCAAGAAGGTGAGGTATTCATCAACCGCTTTTGGAATCACATCAAAATACAGCCGTTTGGCACGGCCAGGCGATTGAAACATGTAAAGTGACAATGACTCAGTGGGTGCATAAGTCAGCCATTGTTCAATACTGAGGCCATTTCCCTTGGATTTGGATATTTTTTCGCCTTTTTCATCAAGAAAAAGCTCGTAATTGAACTGTTCGGGCGGTGTTCCCCCCAACGCCCTGCAAATGGCGGAATAGACTTTGCCATTCACGAGATGGTCTTTGCCGTACATTTCAAAGTCCACCTCCAGCGCGGCCCATCGCATGCCAAAATCAGGCTTCCATTGCAGTTTGCAATGCCCGCCTGTCACCGGCACTGTGCATTCATCCCCGTCCTCATCATCAAAGGTGATCGTGCCTGCCTCCGCATCGACGTGTTTCATGGGAACGTAGAGCACGTGCCCCGTTTTTGGCGAAATGGGCAGGAACGGGCTGTAAGTTTTCTGACGTTCCGCCCCAAGAGTTGGCAGCATAATCTTCATAATGGCGTCATAGCGGCTCAAAGCGTGAAGAAGGGCCTTGTCAAAATGCCCCTCACGATAGAGTTCGCTGGCGCTTTTAAATTCATAGTCAAAACCAAAGCGATCCAGAAAATCTCGCAGGCGCGCATTCATGTGATGGCCGTAACTCTCATGCGTGCCAAAGGGATCGGGTACCTGAGTCAGCGGCTTTCCGAGATGTGCTTCCAGCATGGCCTGATTCGGCAGGTTATCAGGCACTTTACGCATGCCATCCATATCATCTGAGATGCAGAATAAGCGCGTAGGAATGTCACTGATTTGCGAGAAAGCATGGCGAACCATGCTGGTGCGTGCCACCTCACCAAACGTGCCGATATGCGGGAGGCCAGACGGGCCATAACCTGTTTCAAACAACACGTAGCCCTTGGCGGGCGGCGCGGCTTGGTAGCGCGTCACGAGTTTGGCCGCTTCCTGAAAAGGCCATGCTTTAAGGCCGTGATAATCCATGGGGCTAATCGTCCGGTTCAAGTCATGACGTGCTTATATTATGTGTTGCTTATAGCAATTACCGGCTAAAGCACAATCACAGAAGCGCTGATTCCTTATATTAGGGCCACATTTTATGCGCTGCATAAGGACAAAAATGACTAAATTGTTAAAGTTTTGTTTTTTTCCTTTATCGCGGGGCTTGTGTTGTTATATTCCTATCGCGTAAAGCTGAAGTTTGTTTGTAACCCTATGTGGTGTGAGAGTGTACGTTCATGAATTTTAAGGTCTCGGTCCGACTTCCCATCCTTTTCGGCATTCTTGGTTTGGTTATGGTAACGCCTCTATCGCAGGCACATGCCCAAACGGTATTCATGGTTCAGCTTGGCTCCTTTAAATCACCCGAGGAAGCCAAAGGACAGTGGGAAAAGCTCACCAAAACCTTTCCTGACCTTTTTCAGCCACTGACTTACGCGCCCACCGAAGTCATGCTGCCACCCGATGATTTCGTTTACCATCGCACGCAAGCTGGCCCTATCGCGACGCGTAATGATGCGGATCGTATCTGTGAGCGTGTCGTATCCGGTGGCTTTGAGTGCTACGTGGTGGAAACGGCCATGTTTACCGCCCCTTATAATGAAGCAGACGCAAAGCAAGTGGGGCAGTCGGTTGCGGCACCCGTGGCAGAAGCGCAAAGCACCTTCTTTGATAGTGCAGCCGAAGACGCGCAGCCTGAACCTGTGGCTCAGCCACAACGTATGCTGGAGAAACAACTCGCTGCAAAGGCGAATGAACCACAAGCCCCCATCGCCACTATGGCGGCACCGGTCACAAAGCCTGCGGCACCTGCAACACGTTTGCCACAACTCGATGCCGTGCCCGTGGCGAGCGCTCCAGTGAAAGTCCCGGTGCCTGCGGCCTCATCTGCGGTGGCGCCTGCTTTGACCGCCACCTCTGCAAATACGGCCCCTGCTTTTGTTCCCGCAAATTCACCCTTCATTTCCGGCCCAAGTGTGCCCGAAGGGGGCGTCGGAGCAGTGCAGACTTCCTCGCCTGTTGTGGCACCCGCCTTCACGTCTGCTGCGTCACCCAATGTGGCCGGTGGGCGGGCTAATGTGAGTGTTGCAGAAGCCATTCCTGTGCCTTTGTCTAATCTCAACAACACAGCGAATCAGGCGGGAGGATCAATCTTCCGTGGCTCACCGAGCAGCTATAACCGCCGTATGTCGATATGGGCAGAAATTGGCTACTTCGATACACAAGGTGCGGCACTCGGTTATTGGAATGTTCTGCGTCAGCGCGACGCATCGCTGCCGGGTGGGTTGCGCTTACGCGTGACGCAACCATTTACACAAAAACATCTGGCGAAAAAGCTTTCATTGCGCGTTGGGCCGTTTGAGAAAGTGGTTTCCGTTCGTCGTTTATGCAGCTTTACCCGCCCAGAGAAACTGGGATGTCGCGCCGTTCGTGATTTGGGTGGCTCCATTAGTGTGCAGTCAGGTGCAGGTGGCGCTGCTCCAGTTAAAGGGGTTGGTCGTTACTCAGGGCGCACGCAGACAGTGTCAGGCGCAGCTTCGGCCCCGTTTGCAGCCTCTGGTAATCGCGCAGCAGAAGCAAATGGGTTTTTCTGGATTCAACTCGGTGCGTTTCTGGCCCCGCAAGCCGCCATGGACAAATGGTCGGATCTGCAGTTGCTGCACAAAACAGAGCTGGGCAGCCTCAATAATCAGATCTATACGCCCAAGGGCACGCGCGGGCTTTTCCGCCTGCGCGCTGGACCATTTGCGCGCGCTGGTGATGCTGTGAGTACCTGTGAGGCGCTGAAGCGCAAGGGAACGCTGTGTGTGGTGGTTTCTGAGCGTTAATTGATGCGTGCTGCTTGAAAATGTAGGCCGTACGGTTTACATCATTGGCAGCAACTTAACGGCTGGAACATGCATTATGAACACCCATCCCCACCCTGATACTCTCCATTCTGATTCTCACGTATCTCCTTCAGCGGAGGAGATGCTGGAGCGCGCCTTGCAACAGGCATCCGAAGCCATGGCGGCCAGCGCGCCTGATGATGGCGTTCTGCCTCCACCGGAAACGATTGGTATTGTTCCGGCCGCTGATGAGGAGCTGAAAGCACAGAACGCTGAGATGAAGGATCAGGTGCTGCGCACCATGGCAGAGATGGAAAATGTCCGTGCTCGTGCGCGGCGTGACGTTGAGGAAAGCTCAAAATATGCGGTGTCTGGCTTCGCGCGCGACGTGATTTCCGTGCTCGATAACTTATATCGCGCCGCCGCAAGTGTTCCGCCGGAAGCGCGACAGGAATCGGCTTTGCTCAATAATTTGGGGCAGGGCATTGATATGACCCTGAGTGATTTCCTGGGCGTGATTCAGCGTCATGGCATTAAGCGTATTGATCCTATGGGCCAACCGTTTGATCATAATTTTCATCAGGCGGTTGTTCAAATCGATAGTGACAGCCATGAGCCAGGAACGATTTTACAAGTGCTGCAAGCGGGTTATGTTCTGCATGACCGTCTACTGCGTCCGGCCATGGTGGGCGTCTCCAAAGCGCCCTCACAGGCAGCGGATGCACCGCAGCAGCTAGACACCCGAGCATAAGGGGGTGAATCAGTCCCCCTCTCGTGCGAATAGCCCGCGAGCACAAAGCCCACGCACCCTGAGCCCAAGCGCACAAAGTGCACGTTCACAGAATCTCTGGTCATGGCTGCCTACACTGAGGGCTGATTTGCCTTTCAGTCGAGAGGATGCCAATCGTTTTTTGCCGTGGATTATTGGCATCATGACAGTTCTAACAGCCCTTGTTTTGTCAGCGGGCTTAGCATTAAATACTGTCATGGTTGCCCAGATCTCTGACTTTGACCAGCGCTACCAAATTCATATCCCCTATGCCAACGGACAAGAAAAGGAAACCGCACAAGCGCTCATGCAGAGCTTGCCAAGGCAGCAGGGTATACTTCGTGTAGAGCTGATGAATGAGTCAAAAGTGACGGCACTTCTCGAGCCATGGCTTGGAGCGGGTGCACCCATCGAAATGCTGCCAATTCCCCTGATTATTGATGTGTGGGTGAGTGCCAGTGCGGTGGATATGGAAGCAGCGCAGGATGCGCTCTCCGCGTTATCAAACCAGTATCCTGATGTGATCGTCGAGCGCTTTGCCAGTTGGGTGGATCAGTTTAACCATACGGCACATAATGTGCAGTTTGCCATCTATGCGCTAGCCACCCTGATGCTGGTGGCAATGCTGGCGGTGATTATTCTAATCACACGCGCCAGTGTTCAATTGCATTTTGATATTGTGAAGCTCTTACACCGTATGGGCGCACGCGATCATTATATCTCACGTCAGTTTCAGTGGAATGCCGTGCTCCTGACACTGAAGGGAGTCATTCCTGGCACGTTGCTTGCCGGATTGCTGACCGTTTTGGGACTCACCTTTATCAATCAATTAGATGTCGTTGGCCCACTGGAAACACAAACGGGCAATTTTGTGCTTTTATTTCTATTGTTGCCATTGTTCCTCACCTTTTGTGTTGGATTTTCGACCTATTCCACGGTGCGCCACACGTTGCGGCGAATGCACTGATGCTGGTGCTGCTGGACCGTGACGGTGTCATCAATGAGGACTTGCCGCACGGTGTGACGCACATTCATCAATTCCGACTGCTTGCGGGTGCGCTTGAAGCGATGGCATCCTTAACACGGGCAGGGTTTCGCATTGCGATTGTGACTAATCAGTCGGTGATTGGTAAAGGGCTGGCAAGCGATGCTGACGTGCGGGCCATTCATCAGATGCTGTGCGAGCAGGCCGAGGCCTCGGGCGCATTGATTGACCGCATTTACCTGTGCCCTGACCATCCGCAACAAGCGTCCTTTCGGCGTAAGCCGTCCCCCGGAATGTTGTTGGAAGCGCTGAGCGATTTCAATGCTGTGCCCGAGCGCACGCCCATGGTGGGGGATGCCTTGCGCGATCTGCAGGCGGCCCATGCGGCAGGATGCCCACGTTGGCTGGTGAAAACAGGCAAGGGAGCGCAGTTGCTCGCGCAGGGCTTGCCAGCTGAGCTTATGCCTGTCATGGTAGCAGATGATTTAAGGGCGGCCGCCCGTGATATTATCCAAATGTTTCGGTCTGCATGACGCGCTATTCACGTCTTATCTTCAGTTTCGTTTTTTTGCTGGCGTTGTGGGCAATCGGCTTGTTCGGTTTTATCACGGAGATTCCCGGGCAACCGCAAACCAACCTTGCCAAAACAGACGCGGTGGTGGTGCTGACGGGTGGTGACCAGCGTTTGCAGCGAGGTTTGGAGCTTCTCAATGCCGGACTGGCGGATAAATTACTGGTCTCGGGCGTGGCGAAGGGCACCACGCTGAAAAAACTATTGGCGCAATATCCGCAAACAGATCTGGAAAATATCTCACAGTTAGAAAATGCGATTATTCTGGATCATCGTGCCAATGACACTTTCAGCAATGCCATTGAGACTCGCCGTTGGATGGAGCAGGAAGGCTTTCGCTCGATGCGTGTAGTGACGGGTAATTATCATCTGCCGCGCAGCTTGCTGATTTTTGTGTATTACATGCCGGATTATCTGATGATTCCCGAGCCGGTTTTTCCCCGTGATTTCAAGCGTGTTCAATGGTGGAGCGCTCCTAATTCCATTCGTCTGGTCGTCATGGAATACAATAAATATCTGCTCACCTGGCTGCGGTTTCAGTTGGGTATGCTATGATCTGGCTGCGCTCGACACTTTTTAATGTGCTGCTGCTTTTATGGACGATCATATTAGGGGTGATCTGTCTGCCGTTGTTAGTGTTGGGGCAGCGCGGCGCTTTATGGGTGGCTGATAGCTGGGTGCATGTGGCGTTATGGCTGGTGCGCACGATCTGTGGCATTGGTTATCGTATCGAAGGATATGAAGAATCAACATCCGGCGTGATCTATGCCTGTAAGCACCAGTCGGCATGGGAGACCATTGCTTTGTGGCGTATTCTTCAGCGGCCTGTTTTTATACTCAAGAAGGAATTATTGATGATTCCTATCTTTGGATTTTATCTGCAAAAAATTCCCCATATTGCGATTGATCGTAAGGCGGGGCGGCACGCAATGCGAAAGATCATCGAACAAAGCCGCATGCATGTGCTTAACGGCAGCAATATCATTATCTTTCCAGAAGGAACTCGAACTGCGCCCGGTCACAGGCGGCCTTACAAACAAGGCGTGGCCTCACTTTATGAGCAACTGGGAGCGCCGATTGTACCGGTAGCACTGAATTCCGGTTATTTCTGGGGCCGCAACGCATTTCACAAACACGCAGGAACAATCACGGTGAAGTTTCTGCCTGCCATGCCTGCGGGATTAGAGCGTGAGGCGTTTTTACAGCAGCTGCAAGCCGTGATTGAGACTGAATGTGAGGCGATGAAGTCATGAGAAAGCCCCTTGAGCATTTGGATGGCCTGTCGCCTATTCTCGATCAGTATGATGGTTTTTTACTTGATTTATGGGGCGTGGTGCATGACGGCGAGACGCTGTACCCTGGCGTTGCCGACGCATTAAAAGCGATGCACAAGGCCGGCAAGCGCATTGTTTTTCTCTCCAATGCGCCTCGGCGTGCCCGTATAGCGCAGGCGCGTCTGGCAGAGCTTGGCATTGCTGAGGAAATCATTGCGTCTGTGGTGACCTCAGGTGAAGCGGCCTATCGTTTTCTCTCTACCCAACCGCACGGCTGGACGCGTTATGCGTTTTGCGGACCGCAGCGCGACCGCGGTTTGCTGGAAGGGCTGCCGCTGATGCCCTCAGCCATTGAGCAGGCGGATTTTTTGCTCAATGTTGGATTCACGGATGATAATGAGCCTGTCAGCGAGTGGATGCCGATGCTAAACGAAGCGCACGCCCGCCGTTTGCCAATGCTGTGCGCCAATCCGGATCGTATTGTGGTGCGCCTGAACGGCGAGGTCTTGCCCTGTGCGGGATTGCTAGCGGATGCGTACCTGTCACTGGGGGGGCGGGTGCAGTATTTTGGCAAGCCGCATGCGGATGTTTACACGCTTTGTGAGAGCTATCTTCAAGGCATCCCTAAGGCTCGGCTACTCGCAATCGGTGATTCTCTGGAGACTGACATTCTGGGCGCTAACCGTGCGGTGATTGATAGCGCGCTGGTCATGGGTGGGATACTGAAAGGTGAGATCGTCGATGTAGAAAACGGGACGCTGAAAATTGGTGCTCTCATGCAACTATGTGATGATGCACAGGCGTTTCCGCGTTATACCTTGCCAGGACTTTCGCTGTGAGTTAAAGGCGGCGCTTCCTGATCATCATGATGAGTGATGAGCGGATCTCTGGCCGAGCTTTCCTGACGCGATGCTGCGGGCAAATAGTCCTCATCGTCATCATTAAATTCACAGCAGCGACATCCCATTGATTATTCCTGCTCTCCGCGTTCCTGCACCACTTTGCCATCCTTTAGATTCAGCACGGGATAGGCAAAGCTGCGAATCAGTGATTCATCATGGGTGGCAAGAATAATCGTTGTTCCCATCTTGTTAAGCGACTCAAACAAATACATGAAACGCTTTGACAGCTTGGGGTCGAGATTACCCGTTGGTTCATCGGCCAACAGCAGCGGCGGATTGTTGATGACGGCGCGCGCAATCGCCACGCGCTGCTTTTGTCCCCCTGAGAGCAATGGTGGCTTCACATCACGAAATGGCATCAGGCCAATCCATTCAAGCAGCTCATTCACCTTTCCATTTGTTTCCTGCGCGCTTTTGCCAGATATTTTTTGAGGCAGCGCAATGTTTTGCGCCACGGTCAGATGGTCCAGCAACTGAAAGTCCTGCACCACCGAGCCGACCTTGCGTCGCAACAGGGGCAATTGCTCGTGCGTCATTTTCGTGACGTCCTGACTGAACAATTTCAACTTGCCGCTGCTTGGGCGCATGGTGAGTGCAAATAAATTCAGCAATGAGGATTTGCCAGCGCCGCTTGAGCCGGTGAGAAAATGAAACGAGCCTTTAGGCACCTTTAATGAGATATCCTTCAGCACCCGATGTCCTGGTGTATATTCAAGTGAAAGATTGTAGCAGGTAATCATCTCTGTGGCCTATCGTCCCGCATATGCAGCCATTGCTACAGGAGGGACTCTTTGCATGCAATTATTTAGTGGAGGCAAAGCGCTAATATGCTAGAAATAGAACATGTATCTCGCTTGTCCCGCTTGTACCTCACGCTTTCGCGTTAATCCCGCCGCTATTGGTGATGGACGGGATGTGCGCTGCTCCAAATGCGGCAATGAATGGTTTGTGATGCAGAGCGACATTCTCGATGAAAAGGGAATGAATATCGCGCCGCCGCCTGCTGCACAGCCGGAATCTATCCCTCAGCAGCAAGAGGAAGCTGTTGTTTATGAGCGAGCACAGCCGGTGCACAAAGAATATGGCTCGGATGTTGGAATGCCTCTGGGCGATGAGTTTCCCATTCCGCAGGAAAGCCAGCCGCGTGAAGTGATGCCTGCGGAGAACATGTCCGCACCGCCAATGCAGGACGATTGGGAAGCAGACCTTGCGGTTGTGCCAGAAAAAGAAATCGATTTTGAGGCGCTTGATGCGGCATTGACGCAAAAAACGAAAGCGATGATGGCGGTTCCGGTTCGTACGGAGCGTGGCCCGAAAATGATGCTGCTGGCGATGGCATGCGGGGTTTTGCTGCTGTTAAATGTCACCACCGCCATTGTTTTCTTTCGCGTCCCGCTTTTGAGAACCATCCCAGCACTGAGCGGCTTGTATTCGGTGATTGGCTATCAGGACAAATCTGGGCTTAGCTTTGCTGATTTACGTCTGACCCGTTATGGAACGAAAGAGCGCCCACGTTTTGACATCTCCGGTGTGGTGGTCAATACATCAGACCATACCATTACGGAGCCGGATGTTCGTATTGCCATGATAACAAAAAAGGGCGAGGTTCTGCGCGAGTGGCCGCTGAATGGCGGTGATAAGGCGGTGCCTCAGGATCGCCCCTTGAATTTCAGTACGCAGGATCAATTTCTCAAAACCATGCGTGCCGCCGAAGCAGAAACATTAGTGCTGCATCTTGGTAGCCCTCTTGAGCTTTCTCTCAGTGATTAAACCACAACCTCCCATAGGCCATGACCGATAAGCCCGCAGGATATATTCCACCGCATCAGGTGCAGATTCTCTATTCCGTAGAGGATATCAGTAAGGCGGTACATCGCCTTGCCATTGAAATTCATGAAAAACTCGGTGAAGAATTCATGCTGGTGGCGCTGCTGAAAGGCAGCTTTGTTTTTACCGCAGACCTGGTGCGGGCGCTGCATGCGATTGGTTGTGCGCCACAGATTGATTTCATGACGCTGGCCAGTTATGGCAAAAACAAAACGGGCGCTTCGGAGATTACCGTGCAGCGTGATCTCAGTGAGGATGTGGCGGGCAAGCATGTGCTGATAGTCGATGATATTCTGGAATCAGGGCGCACGCTTCAATATGCCCGCGAATTACTCATGGAGCGCGGAGCAATCGCCACATCCATCGGTGTGTTGATGGAAAAGCCGGGTAAGCGCGTCATTGATTCGGTGGACGCGGATTTTACCGGTTTTGTTATCCCTGACCGTTTTGTGGTGGGTTACGGGCTGGATTATGCAAACTATTACCGTGAACTGCCATTTATCGGCGCGCTCGACTGATACACTAAACATACAGTTAGTAGAAAATATCTTGTTTTTTAGCAGCAAAAAACCATGACGCCGCGCCCTTTGACGGAAGCTGGAATTGGCAAACGTGCCGCACGAGCGATTGAGCGTTTTTTGGCGCTGGAGGCCTCGGGCGGTATCATGTTGATGGTGATGGCCTTGGCGGCGATTGCCTGCGCCAATACAGGCTTTCTGGGTGTTTATGAGGGGCTACTGCACACGGATATTGGGGTGCGAGTCGCAGATTTTTCTTTCACGAAAGACCTGCATTGGTGGATTAATGATGGACTCATGGCCATTTTCTTTTTGCTGGTGGGCATGGAGATAAAACGCGAGATGAAAGAAGGGCATCTGAAATCCCTTCAGCAATCCCTGTTGCCACTGGTGGCCGCGGCTGGGGGCATGGCCGTGCCAGGCCTCATTTACGCTTATTTCAATGCGGGTGCGGATAGCTTGCGCGGCTGGGCGATACCATCGGCCACTGACATTGCGTTCGCGCTGGGTGTGCTTGCTTTATTAGGCTCACGCGTGCCACTGGGGCTCAAAGTATTTCTGATGGCGGTAGCGGTGATTGATGATCTGGGGGCCGTGCTCATCATTGCATTATTCTACACCGCGCATCTCTCAGTGACGGCGCTTGCCATCGCCGCGGCTTTACTGGCCGTGCTGTACTTGCTTAATGCGCGCGGTGAGGGGCGAGTCTGGCTTTACATCCTGCTCGGCGTGTTACTGTGGAGCGCCGTGCTGGCCTCAGGAGTACACGCGACCATTGCGGGTGTGTTGTTGGGTTTTTGTATCCCTCTTAAATCCGGCGATGGGCATGCGCCGCTTCACCGGCTGCAACATCAGCTGCATCCTTGGGTTGTTTATGCCATTCTGCCCTTATTTGCCTTTGCGAATGCTGGTGTGGATTTTAGTCCTCTCGCGCTCTCACAGTTAGGGGATGCCGTGCCGCTTGGCATAGCGCTTGGGTTGTTTGTCGGCAAGCAAGTGGGCATTTTTGGCGCTTCCTTTGCGTTGATAAAATGTGGGTTTGCGCGTTTGCCACAGCATGCGTCATGGGCAGAATTCTATGGCGTTTCGTTGCTGTGCGGGATTGGTTTTACGATGAGTTTATTCATTGCGGGGTTGGCGTTTGACGATCCATTATTGACCGTGGAGACGCGTCTGGGCGTGTTGCTCGGCACTGCATGTTCAGCTGTCGTGGGTTACGCATTCCTGCGTTTTGTGTTACAACGACAAAGCATTGCGCGCCGTGAAGCCATCGCACAGGACTGGAAATTACATAAACACGGTCGTTAAAACAGTGGGATTGGCTAGGGTTTAGGCAGGTTCTGTTTAATGAGTTCCATGATTTTTAAATCCACTCCGGCGAGCGGAAGCGATGATATTTCATCGAGATTATACCAGTGATTTTCGCCCTGAGACGCAGCGCGGTAGAGCAACACGTCAGCCTGTAATTTGAAATGCGAATAGGCCCATCTTACCTGCCCCAATGGTTGCAGTAACTCAGGGGCAAGCGTGATGCCTTGAAACTCAAGGGGTGAGAGGAGTTCAAATTCTGGAAACCCATATAATCCGCCTAGTAGTCGCGCATCGCGGGGCGTGAGGTGGTAGCGCTGATCCGTCGTGCATGCAACCAGCATCTTTTTAAAACGGGTGGGAGTGGATGATTTTTCTTTACGCGCCGGAAAGCGCTCCCATGCATGCTTCCCCCTACATTCTTTCGCAAGCGGACATTCTCGGCAGCGCGGTGAGGTGGGGGTGCATAGCAGGCTTCCAATATCCATCATCGCCTGATTATGGGTAAACGGGTCCTGCGGGTTCAGGCAGGCCATGGCCGCATCCCACAGCTCAGCATCCGTCATGCGTTCTTTCGCATGCA
>JAIEPI010000173.1 GCA_019749855.1 Rickettsiales bacterium
CGCACAATCTAGGCAATCTTTTGCGTGTATGCAAGGCATGGGATCATGAAAGATCAATCGATGACAAAAACGACGTTTGCCTCATCATCGCTTGGCATCGCGTGGCAATACTCAGGAACCGGAGGGTGGGATGATGGGTGCCTCGACGGGCGCTGTATCAGGCTCGGAGACTGGTTCGGAGACTGGCGGCGATACTGGCTCATCGATGGGTTCACTGGCTGACTCATTGGCCGGATTCTCGGTCGGTGTGTGCTGCATTTCCCCCGCATCATTGATGGTATCTGGCACGGGGCTGGCGGGATCAACGATTTTCTCGCCATCGCTTTGCAATAACTCTAACACTGAAAACTGGCGCTTAGGCAGTGCATTTTTTTTCTCAGCCAGAGTCTTAATAGACTGCAGGGTCGGCAACGGCTGGGTTGAGGCCATTACTGTATGCTGTTCATTGTAGCGAATATGGACAAATGTCACCACCGCGAGTGTCAGCAGCATGAGGGTGAGAACCGGCTTGGTCAATAGCGGGGTGCGTGAGGACATAGTTATTCCATAGAGTGTGAGTCTGCATAGAGTATAAGCATATGGCTTGACAAGCGCCGACGCAAAAAACGAAGTGATGACATAATTTACTTGCAAAATGTGCTTACCTTGGTATGTTGAGGCATATTTTGCTGTGTTTTTCACAGGTGGGGAAAGTTTCTCCGCCTTTTTTTGTACCTAAAAACAACAACCTGACGCCCACATGCTAGAGAAAAAAGTCACTGAGACAATTACGCCGACGCTGGAGCATATGGGCTACCGCATCGTGCGGGTGCGCCTGAGCGATCAGGACGGCCGCCACACACTGCAGATTATGGCTGAGCGCATCGATGAGCGCCCGATGGGCATTGGCGATTGCGAAGAGATCAGTCACACAATCTCAGCGGTGCTGGACGTGAATGATCCGATTTCCTCCGCTTACCATTTGGAGGTCAGCTCCCCGGGTGTCGATCGTCCGCTGGTGCGTCGTGAGGATTTCCTGACCTATGCTGGGTTTGAAACCAAGCTGGAAACGACCCACCCTATCAATGGCCGCAAGCGCTATCGTGGCATCATGCAGGGCATGGACGATCAGGACGTGCTGATGTCAGTCGATGGCACTGACTACCGCATTCCCTTCATGGCGGTGGCGCAGGCCAAGCTGGTGCTCACGGATGAACTACTGGCATGGTACAAAGAAAAATTTGCGCCCGCTGAGGGCATGGAAGGCAGCGACGCATGAGCATGCCCCCCATCCCCACCCGAGTAGAATCGCTGCTCAAGATTCAATCGGAAATGCATTCAACGCCGCCCCTGAAGGCCGCTTTGGAAATGATTATCGAGCAGGAATATCACGCGGGAAATATCCCGTTTAAACCACGTATATATTATTCACATCCTTACACCAGCACGCATCCGGAGAACCCCTCGTACTTGCAGCGATCAAAAAAAACAGGACTTAGCCTGTCTGCTGAGGATGTGCAGGCGATTCATCGCTATGATCTGGATTATGACGCCGATGAGGGTACGGGATTTATTCTTACCTTGCCGATGAATACACAGCCGCATGAAATGGAAAAAATTTCCCAAATGTTGCAGTCGCATGGGTTGATGGTGATCCCACTACCCTCTGTGAAACTGGATAGTCCTTTACTGGCACAGCCCAAACCCATCCCTGCGCTTTTTGTGGCGGACTCCGGCGTCCTGTGGTCACTTGCTCGAACTCTGGAAACATCAACACATTATTTAACCCGATAAATATATCAACTTATTCACTATCAAAAAGGAACGAACATGGCGGTAGCACAAGCATTTGGCAATGCAGAGATCATTCAGATCGCTGACGCAGTAGCCCGTGAAAAGCACATTGACCGTGAGGCAGTGCTCGATGCGATGGAACAGGCGATTCAGATCGCCGGTCGTCGCAAATACGGCGCAGAACAAAACATCAAGGCGGAAATCAGCCGCAAGACAGGCGAGATTCAACTCTATCGCGTGACTGATATTGTCGATGTGATGCCCGAATTGGAAGAAGAACAAATCGGCAAGATGCTGGAAGCCGATGCCAAGCGCATCAACGCAACGCTGAAAGCCGGTGATACCATCCGTGATCCGCTGCCGCCGATTGATTTTGGCCGCATTGCCGCACAAACCGCCAAGCAGGTGATTGTGCAGCGCGTGCGTGATGCCGAGCGTGAGCGTCACTTTGATGAATATAAAGATCGCGTCGGTGAAATTATCAATGGCGTGATCAAACGGGTGGAATATGGCAACATCACGGTGGATCTCGGTCAGGCCGAGGGCTTTATCCGCCGCAATGAACTGATCCCACGTGAGAATTTCCGCCAAGGTGATCGCATTCGCGCCTACATCTATGATGTACGCCGTGAACGCACCGGCCCGCAGATTTTCCTCTCACGCGTGCGTCCTGAATTCACCGCCAAGCTTTTTGCACAGGAAGTGCCGGAAATTTATGATGGCATCATTGAGATTAAAGCCGTGGCACGTGACCCAGGCTCACGCGCGAAAATTGCTGTGTATAGTCACGATTCCAGCGTCAATCCGGTACTGTCCTGCGTCGGTGTGCGTGGCTCCCGCGTGCAAGCGGTGGTCGGTGAATTGCAAGGTGAAAAAATTGACATCATCGAGTGGAATCCCGATGAAGCCACCTTCATCGTCAACGCTATTTCGTCGGCAGAAGTTACCAAAGTCGTGCTTGATGAAGATAACGGACGCGTCGAAATCGTAGTGCCGGATGATCAACTCTCGCTGGCCATTGGCCGCCGTGGACAGAATGTGCGTCTGGCCTCGCAGCTCACCGGCTGGAGCATTGACATTCTGACTGAGGAAACCGAGTCTGAGCGCCGTTCACAGGAGTTCAACAAACTCTCCAACATGTTCATCACTGCGTTGAATGTGGAGGAAGTGATTGCGCATCTGCTGGTGACGGAAGGCTTTGCCACCATCGAAGAAGTGGCTTTCGTCCCCATCGAGGAAATGGCTACGATTGAAGGCTTCGACGAGGAAGTCGCACAAGAGCTTCGTAATCGCGCCAATGACTGGATCGATTCGCAGGACAAAGAATTCCGTACCAAAACCAAAGAACTTGGCATTACGGATGATCTGGCGACGCTGCAAGGTCTGGACAATAAACTCATCATTGCGCTGGGTGAGCAATCCATCAAAACCCGCGATGATCTGGCGGATCTCTCGATTGACGAGTTCAAAGAGCTGCTGCCGGAATCCGGTTTGAAGGATGCGGAAATCAACGAGCTGATTATGGCAGCCCGCGCCCATTGGTTTGAAGGCGAAGAAGCAGCAGAAACCGCGAAACCGGATCAGGGCGCGGTGTAACACGAACAAAGGGGCGGCGGATGATTCCGTCGCCCCAGAGGATAACGAATGTCGGATGACTCCCTCGAATCAGAGGGCATAAAAGCCAAGCGTTCTCCCGAGCGCACCTGCTTAGCAACGGGTGATACGCGCGAAAAAGCAGGCATGATTCGCTTCGTCCTGTCACCTGATGGCGAGCTGGTGCCGGATGTCGTGGGCACATTGCCAGGTCGCGGCGTGTGGGTGAGTGCCACGCGAGAGGCAATGCATACGGTCATTCGCAAAGGTGGGTTTTCTCGCGGCTTTAAAAAACAGATAAAAGCCGATGCCACGCTCGTGGATAGGGTGGAGCAGCGATTGCGTGCCCGCCTGATCCATTGGATTTCATTGGGAAATAAATGCGGTGATGCAGTCATGGGCTTTGCCAAAGTGGAAGCGGCGTTGAAGGCGAACACGCCGGCACTGGTGTTTCTGGCTGCGGATGCAGGCGCTGCCGACAGTGATAACATTCAATCGCTTATTGAAAAACGCCGTGCTGAACTCTGCAGTTTGCTGACACGCGCTGAGCTGGCACAGCCCTTTGGCCGCGAAGATACCGTGCATGTAGCCGTGCAGCCCGGGGGCATTGCCCAGCAAATGCAAAAAGAAATCCGGCGTTTGGCTGGATTTTGCACAAATCTTGCTCTATAAGGGGCCAACGATTAACGATTGATGGAAGAAATCAGGATCACATGACGGACCAAAGCGGCGATAATAAACGAGAAACTCTCACGGTTAATAGACCGAATAAACTCTCTTTGACCAAAACCGTTGAGAGCGGAAAAGTGAAACAAAATTTCACACATGGTCGCTCAAAAACAGTCACCGTTGAAGTGCGTAAAACACGCTCATTCGCTCGTAGTGGCACGGGCATGGTGGAAGTTGAGAATAAATCCACGCCGCGTCCGCAACCCGCTGAGCTTAAAAATATCACGCCGCCCATGAGCCTGCATGATATGCAGGTGCGGGATAAATCACAGATTGATGCTGCCAGCCGCGAAGTGCGCTCCCCGCAAGAGGAAGAACGCCGTCGCCTGGCTTTGAATGCTCGCAACGCTGCCTCCGAGACTGATAATTCCGCGCGCGCAGAAACACCGGTGCGTGGCAAATCATCCGCCACCGTGGAGACGGCCGCACCGATGCGTGGCCTGCCGTTGGTGGAGCATAAAAAACTGAAAGATCTCGATTCCGAAATCAAAACCGACAAAACCGATAAAAAGAAAATTCGCCTCAAGGGCGATAATGAACGCCGCTCCTCTAATAAAATTACTGTCGCGCAGGCACTGGAATATCAGGAAGAACGCATGCGCTCGCTGGCCTCAATCAAGCGTCAGCGTGAAAAAGCCCGCATGTCATCGCATGGCAGTGAAGCCAAGGACAAAGTCGTGCGCGAGGTGGTAATTCCAGAAACCATCACCGTGCAGGAACTGGCAAACCGGATGGCCGAGCGCGCCGCCGATGTTATCAAAACATTGATGAAAATGGGCACGATTGCCGCCGCCAGTCAGTCCATTGACGCTGATACGGCGGAACTTATTGTCTCGGAATTTGGTCATAACTTCAAACGCGTGACGGAAGCCGACGTTGAAAATGTGTTGATAGAGGACACAGAAACAACGGAAAACCTGAAACCGCGTGCGCCCGTTGTCACCATTATGGGCCATGTCGATCATGGCAAAACCTCGCTGCTGGACGCATTGCGAAACGCCAACGTTGTCTCCGGTGAAGCCGGTGGCATCACGCAGCATATCGGCGCCTATCAGGTGGAAATGAATGGTCAGAAAGTGACCTTCCTCGACACCCCAGGTCACGAGGCGTTTACCGCCATGCGCTCGCGCGGCGCAAAAGCCACCGATATTGTCGTGCTGGTAGTGGCGGCTGATGACGGCATCATGGCCCAAACGCAAGAGGCGATCAGTCACGCCAAAGCAGCCGGTGTGCCCATCATTGTAGCGGTCAATAAAATTGATAAGCCGGGTGCTGATGTGCAGCGCGTCAAAACTGAGCTGATGAACTACGAGCTGGTGCCAGAAGAATTTGGTGGCGACACGCAGGTGATTGAAGTCTCCGCGAAAGAGCGCCTGAATCTGGACAAGCTGATTGAAGGCATCCTGCTTCAGGCCGAAGTGCTTGAATTAACCGCAAATCCGGAGCGTAAGGGTGCGGGCGTCGTCATTGAAGCACAGATTGATAAAGGCAAGGGCGTGCTGGCGACCTTCCTTGTGCAACGCGGAACATTGGTCGTCGGTGATCTGGTCGTCGCTGGCTCCAGCTGGGGCCGCGTGCGCGCATTGACGGACGACAAAGGTCAGGTGGTGAAATCTGCCGTGCCATCGCAACCAGTCGAGGTGCTGGGTCTGTCGGAAGCGCCGATGGCTGGTGATGAATTCTCAGTGGTGGAAAACGAAAAAACGGCACGTGATATTGTTGAATATCGCCAAAGCCAGACGCGCAGCAAACAGGTGGTGGTGGCTTCGCGCACACTGGAGCAACTCTTTGCCAATGCTCAAGCGGATGCCGCTAAAGAATTGCCGTTGATTATTAAAGGTGATGTGCAGGGATCTGTCGAGGCGATTGCGGCCAGTGTTCAGAAGTTCAATGGGCCAGAAGTCACGGTGCGTGTGCTGCTCTCCGGCGTGGGTGCGATCACGGAATCTGATGTGACACTGGCCAATACCACCGGCGGCATTATCCTTGCGTTCAATGTGCGCCCCACAGCGAAAGCACGTGAAATGGCGATGCAGCAGAAAATTGACATTCGCTATTATTCGGTGATTTATGAATTAGTCGATCAGGTGAAAGCCGCCCTCTCCGGCCTTCTGTCGCCAGAGCGCCGTGAAAACTTTATCGGTTACGCAGAAATCCGTCAGGTCTTCAATATCACGAAGGTCGGCAAAGTGGCGGGTTGCTACGTGACGGAAGGAACCGTCAAGCGCGGTGCCGGTGTTCGATTGCTGCGTGATAACGTGGTGATTCATGAAGGCAAACTCAAAACGCTCAAGCGCTTTAAGGATGAGGTCAAAGACGTTCAGAAAGGCTATGAATGTGGGATGGCCTTTGAGAATTACGATGATGTCCGCGAAGGCGATGTCATCGAAGCGTTTGAGATTCAGGAAATTGCTCGCACAGTGAGCTAAATTCCTGATGGTGAATGAGAATTCATGGCAAACGTGGCGGCTGGTTTTAATTATATCTGGTCTGGAAACTTCCAATGAATAAAACACCACTGAAACCTGGGGAAGCATCGCAACGTCAATTACGCGTGGGTGAGGAAATTCGTCATGCACTGGCGGCCGTTTTCCTGCGCGGTGATACCCATATCGCGGAGCTGGAAAGCACCTCGGTGACGGTCTCTGAGGTGCGCGTCAGCCCTGATCTCAAACATGCCACCGCCTACATCATTACGTTAGGCGGCGCGCATGTGGATGTGATTGTTGACATACTGAATGAACATTGCGGGGAGTTTCGCCATCAAGTGACGCGTCAGGTCGCGCATTTGCGTTATTCACCTAAAATTCGCTTCAAAAAGGACGAGTCCTTTGAAGAAGCCCAGAAAATCAGCAATTTGATGCGTGATCCCCGCGTGCAACGTGACATTGCCGAGGCACAGGGCCGCGAAAACGACGCCTAAGCCGTTTAATGACGGGTTGTCCAAGCGGATTGGTGCTTTCGCTCATCCGCGTGACTGTGTATAAGCACGCCTCCCTTACCTCGCAGGCCTGACATGAAGCAAGTACGCCACCCCAAATTTCCGCTGCATGGCTGGATTAACCTCGATAAGCCCTACAACATGACCTCCACGCAAGCCGTGGGAGCGGTGAAGCGCATCCTCAGGCCGGAGAAAATTGGCCATGCGGGCACGCTTGATCCGCTGGCAACCGGTATTTTGCCACTAGCGCTGGGTGAAGCCACCAAAACCGTGCCGTATGTCGTTGATTCGACTAAAGAATATGTTTTTACCGTTCGCTGGGGCGCACGAACAACAACGGATGATACGGAAGGTGAGGTCATTGCCACCTCGGCAACTCGCCCCTCCCCTGAAGCGATCATTGCCGCATTACCGGCTTTTATTGGCGTTGTCTCACAGATTCCTCCTGCTTTTTCAGCGATTAAGCTGCAAGGCGCCCGTGCCTATGACCTCGCTCGTGCCGGTCAGGAGGTGAATATTGCGCCGCGTGACGTGCATATTGACCATTTTTCCTTGAAACAATGCGTGGACGAAGATCACGCTGAATTTCATGTTGAATGCGGGAAAGGTACTTACGTCAGAAGCTTAGCCAGAGATATCGCACTCATACTCGGCACTCAGGGCCATGTGAGTCAACTGCGGCGCACCCGTGTTGGAAAATTTAGCGAAACCAGTGCGATTTCACTGGAAAAGCTCGAAGCTCTTGTTCATAATGCGCCTCCTTCCTCAGGGGAGGGTTTATCATTTCTGCTGCCACCTGCTGATGGTCTGGACGACATCCCGGCTCTGCGAGTGGATCAGGAAATGGCAACGATACTACGTAACGGACAACCCGTGCTCGCGTCGGCTGCTTTCTTTGAAAGCGAAGACGCAACGCTTTACAAGGCGATGTATGGGCGTGAACTGGTGGCACTGACAGAGCGTCAGGGCCGTAAATTCAGTCCGGTGCGCGTGTTTCGCTGCTAGCAACATTTTATCATGGAGCCTCACGATGTCGATTACCGCAGAACGCAAGACGACCGTCATTAAAGAATACGCGATCAAAAAAGAAGATACCGGCTCACCCGAAGTGCAAGTCGCGCTGCTGACCGAGCGCATCAACAACCTGACCGGCCATTTCCAGACGCATAAAAAAGATCACCACTCTCGCCGTGGCCTGCTGATTCTAGTTGGACGCCGTCGCCGTTTGCTGGATTATGTCAAAACAAAGGACGAGAGCCGCTATCTGAAACTGATTGAGAAGCTCAATATCCGTAAATAATTTTTCCCATACGTAAAAAAGGAGTGCTCACAGAGCACTCCTTTTTTTATGCGTCGTGAAACTCTAGTATCGGCTTCTAACTACACATCATCACGTTTCCAGAACACATTGATGGTTTTATCGGCCTTCGTGCCGATCTGAATCGTTTGGGTTTTCGTTTCACCAAACTTGCTCGCACGAAGCGTGTATTTTCCACTAGGCAATTTAGCCATCAGTAGCGGGCCATCGGTCACGGTTTGCAGCACAATGTTGCCTTTTGCATCTTTGATCTCGATATTCACTTCACTGACAAATGCACCGGCAGACGTCGACATTTGCAGTCTGAAATTATATTGATCCTTCACCGCTTCAAAACGCTCACGCTCTGCCTTGCCGACACCGCCTGAGATAAAAAACGAATCATCCGCTAAGGCGGCTGATTCTTGTGGCAACGTTGGCTGGGCGGAGGTTGAGAATGCAGGATTAATCACTGGCGATGCATTCGTTGGCACTGACGATACCGGCCCCTGAGTTCCAAGCGGAGCCTGAGCACCAAGTGGGGTTTGAGCGCTAACCGGTGATAGCTGTTGCATTTGCTCATCAAGCGTACGCGGTGCTTCGGAGCTGATTGTTTGCGGGGCTCCGTCATTTAGATACGATTGGGCAAGTGCTGGAACGGACACCGCACTAATGAGTAAGCCGGTCGTTAGTATGAATGGCGTTGAGCGTATAAGCATATATCATTCTCCCATAATGTTATAAGCCATATAGTACAAATAACATCAGCGCAAAAGAGGCAGCGCATTATACAAAGATCAACCCATGCATTCTGATAGATCATTTTTCAATGCGCCTCTCACGAGGACGCCAGACACTTCATTGCATCCTGTTGACGTTTAGTCTTTTTTCGTTGATACAATAGCTGATTCGTTTTCACTACTGCTTTTTGGTTTTACTATGCCTCGCATTTCCCATGCCCGTGTCAATATATTGGATGCGGCACACGAACTATTTTGGAATAATAGTTACGAGTCCGTGGGCGTTGAAGCCATTTGCCAACAGGCGGGCGTAAAAAAGGGCAGTTTTTATCATTTTTTTGCTACAAAAGAAGCCGTGGCCCTCACATTGCTGGACCAAATACATACCAGCTCACGCGAGTTGCTACTAACGCCTGCATTTACGCCTGACATCCCGGTACGTCAGCGCTTTGATCGTTTTTTGGAAATTCTTGCGCAGCTTACGCTTGAGAATCATCACGCGGTACCTCTGACGCGTTACCCGGGCTGCCCCATTGGCAATATGATACTGGAGTTAAGCACCAAAAGTGAGGCTTTGCGCGTGAAGTTACTGGCCATTATTGAAACCTATACCGTGACGTTTCAAGAGGCGATTGAGGAATCACGGCTTGATGGAAGCCTTGCAGCCCAGGCTTCCAGCCGTGAACTGGCAGAAATGTTAGTTGCCACCTGGCAGGGCGGCATACTGATGGCGAAAGTGCATAATGAATCAACGATGGGTATCAAGGTCTTTCAGCGCAGTCTTCAGCAAATTTTTACGCCTGTATCACACCCGCCTAAGCCGCAGGAAGCGCATTGCGACGATAGAGTAGAAACGTAGGCTGGCGCCCTTGTTGCATGGTTTTTTGCTGATAGCGCGTAGGCACCCAATCGGTTGGCTCTTGCAGAAAATCCTCTGGCTGGTTGGCCGTCCAGCTGAAACATGGTTCATGCTGCATCACCTCCAGCATCCATGCGACGTAATCCGGATGGTCTGAGACCATTCGCAACTCGCCACCCTGCCGGAGCGTGCGCGCCAATTTGACCAGAAGCGCCCGTTGTACTAATCGTCGCTTGTGATGCCTCTGCTTGGGCCAGGGATCAGGAAAAAGAATAAACACGCGATCCAGCACCGCGTCAGGCAGCCGGTCTAAAAGCAAGCGAGCATCATCCATAAACACAGACACATTGCTAAGAGGCACTGCACGCACATCACGCAGAAGCTTGGCGACCCCCTTGTCAAAAGGCTCACAGCCAATAAAGCCGATATCGGGATGCAGCGCTGCCTGCGCCGAGAGATGCTCACCACTGCCAAAGCCAATTTCCAGCCACCATTGCTGCGCATTCGGCAACAAAGTGCCAAGGTCAATCGTGGCTTCCTGAGGTGGCAAGGTGAGTTGCACTTTTGGCAAAACATCGCGGAATAAATCCACCTCCCACTCACGCAGCACGCGGCCATGACGACGGCCAAAACTACGAAGCATCACAGGAGGTTTGCGCGTCAAACTCTCAGGTTGGTTCATGCCACCTTAGCGCCAAAATGAAGGCGTAGCGCATCTACCAGATCCAGCTTTTCCCACGTAAACTCGCCCTTATCCGTAGGCTGACGACCAAAATGCCCGTAAGCTGCCGTCGCATAATAAATCGGCCGATTCAGGTTGAGATGCTTACGTATACCACGCGGCGTCAAATCCACCAGCTCAGGCAACAGGCGCTCCAGCTCTTCGGCTGGCACAACGCCCGTGCCGTTTGTGGTCACATAAAATGAGATCGGATGTGACACACCAATCGCGTAGGAGAGTTGAATGGTGCAACGCTGCGCCAGGCCCGCCGCCACCACATTTTTTGCCAGATAACGGGCGGCATAGGCCGCCGACCGATCAACCTTTGTGGGATCTTTCCCCGAAAACGCGCCGCCACCGTGCGGTGCTGCACCGCCATACGTATCGACGATGATTTTACGACCCGTGAGACCTGCGTCGCCGTCCGGCCCACCAATCACAAACTTGCCGGTTGGATTAACGTAGAAGTCTTTTTCCTCTGGCATCCAGCCTTCTGGTAAAACGTCTTTGACCACCTCGCGAACTAAGTCGCGCACATCCTGCTGCGACACGGATTCCATATGCTGCGTTGAGACCACCACCGAATGGGCACGCACCGGAATACCGTTTTCATAGACCAGACTGACCTGACTTTTTGCATCCGGTCCCAACTGTTCAAAGCGGCCATCATGACGGCCTGTGGCCAGACGTTTGAGAATTTCATTGGAATAGACAATCGGCGCAGGCATCAGCTCCGGCGTCTCGTCGCAGGCGAAACCAAACATGATGCCCTGATCACCGGCGCCCTCGTCTTTGTGGGCACTGGCATCAACACCCTGAGCGATATCCGGTGATTGTGCATGGATGCGGTTAATGACCTCGAGCTTGCTGTAGTCAAAGCCTTCTTGCTTATAGCCAATACGTTTTACGGTATCACGAACCAGCCCCTCCACTTCATCGCGGATAATATGCTCGCCGCCACGCACTTCACCGGCCACCGTGACGTGATTGGTGGTGGCCAGCGTTTCAACCGCCACTCGCGCCTCAGGATTATCCGCCAGCATGGCATCAACGATGCGATCAGAAATCTGATCACACACCTTATCAGGATGCCCCTCTGATACGGATTCACTGGTAAAAATATAATGGCGACGGGCCTGCCCTTGCGCTTGGATCACTGGTAACACTCCTCTGTTTACGCAGAGAGTTGCAGGCTCATTAGAAGCGACGCTTAGACCTGTTGCCCGAAGGCGTGGCGGCAAGCTCTGCAAATCCCCACGTTTATCTCTACTTTATGTAGGGGATCTTGGCAATTCGTCAAGCAACAAATGCAGTGGTGATGAAAATTACGCAGCCTTTTCGCCGGCCATAGTTTTAATCAGTTCGGCAATGCGTTTACGCGTTTTGTTATCGGAAATACGATGGTAAGCGCGCATCAATTCAAGCGTCTCACGGCTGGTAAGGCGTTCATGTTCGAAATCCTGATCCGCTCCATCATTTAATCCCGGATAAGCGGCACTCATTGCGGCGGCCTCTGATTTTTCCTGCTGTTCATCTTCATAGCCTTCAAAGTAAAAAGCCACCGGAACATTAAGAATGCGCGCAAAGTCAAACAAGCGGCTGGAGCCCATGCGATTCACGCCGCGCTCATACTTTTGAATTTGCTGGAACGTCACGCCAATCGCGCGACCAAGCGCCTCCTGACTCATGCCCAGCATAGTGCGGCGCATTCTAAGGCGTTTTCCAACATAAATATCAACTGGATGCGGCATGCATTACCCCTAAAAGATAGCTCCGAGTCACAACATGGGCAATGATGCTGCGATTCGGCCTGAAATTAACATTTGCACAAGTATAAGCTGTAATTAAGGCTTAAGTTAACCGATAGCCATATCATTGTCACGCAAATAATTAAAATAAATGTGCCAATTTGCTACGGCATGTATAATATCGAAATATAAAATAACCATATGCTTTAGTTGCATTTATTTTAAATTTTACCGATTCCTGCGTAAAATACAAAATAACAATGCTACCAAAAGTAGCCCCAACTCCAGCGCCTCCCCATACAACCCATAGAAAGTTGGCTGAGATGTTGATTCAGGCACCGCAGAATCCAGCACTCCGCGCTTGCCCAGCCCAAGCGATGCCACCTCCCGTCCGTAAGGATCAAACACTGCGCTCACACCACTATTCGAGGCACGGATCATCGCCACGCCTTGCTCTACCGCACGCATGCGACTCATCTCCAGATGCTGGTAAGGCCCCGTGCTCAACCCAAACCAGCCGTCATTGGTGATGTTGAGCAAGCTGGCAGGCCAAGCCCCCGCGGAGAGATGCGGGAAGATAGATTCATAACAAATTAACGGGAAAAACTGCACCCCCATCACTGTCTCAACCAGCCCTGAGCGCTTTCCTGAAGTGAAATCAATCGCACCTGGCGTTATTTTATCGAGCGGCAGCACGTGCCTGAGCGGTACAAACTCGCCGAATGGCACCAATTTTCGCTTATCATACTGTGCGACCACACGGCCAGAATCGTCTAATGCGCTAAAACTATTATATATATTTAGCAATTTATCGCCTGATTTGGATGTTTCAGGGCGCACCACACCCGTGAGCAGCAAGCCTCCGGCCGGCACTACCTGCGCCAGTTCACTGGCCCAATAATCATGGCTGCTAAAATAATAGGGCATCGCCGTTTCCGGCCACACCACATGGGTGATTGTTTCAAAGCCTGCCGACAGGCTCATCTCGATTTGCTGACGAATCAGCCCCTGACGCTCGGATGGATTTGACTTATGATATTGGTCAGTGGCAGGCTGAACAAGACGCACACGCACATTGGCAATGTTTTTGGGTGGATGAGCCATGAGGCGCTGTTGCCCCCACATGCCCAATGCCAGCAACAATAGAAAGATTACGCCAGACACAATCGCGTTAATTCGGCGCTGGCCAGAAGCACGGATGGGCACCATAAACAAGACGGGCAGACTTGAGACAAGCACTACAATGCCTCCAAGGCCATAAGCACCAAAAATTGAGGCTGCTTGCAGAGTTACCTCTGATCCATTGAATGAATAGCCTATCAAGTTCCAAGGGAATCCGGTGAACAGATACCCTCGCAACCACTCCCCCGCCATCCACAGCGCGGCGAACCCCAACACCCAGTTAAAACGGTCATGATGACGCAATAAGCGAGTCAACCATGCCACCACACCTGTGTATATGGCTAGAATGCCGCTGATGCCAAACACAGCGAATGGAATCATCCAGCCAAATTTGGCGGCGTCCACCAATAATGCATAAGCAAACCAATAAAGACCTGACACAAAAAAACCGGCACCAAACCACCAGCCCGCACCAAATGCCTCTTTGTCAGTTTTTGAATGAATAATCAGCCAAAGAAGGCTGCTAAAGCTTGAAAAAAGAAGTGGAAATGCAAAAAACGGTGGCAAAGACAATGTTGCAAAGACACCCAAAATCATGAGCAATGCTTTGCGCCGTGCACCCGTCAGGCTGGATAACCATTCACCATAGCGCACCCCCATGGTTTGCGGCAGGCGATTATCGTTGGCAGCATTAGTGATGATCATCGTTTAGGCACATCCACCTGTTCCGCTGCGCGGTGGTCTTTCATCAATGTGAGACGAACGCGCCGCACCCGCCGCGGGTCGGCATCGAGTATGTCAAGACGCGCGACACCCTCCAGCATCACAATTTCACCACGCACCGGCACACGGCCCAGTTTTTCAAATATGAGCCCGCCCAGCGTATCATACTCTTCTTCTTCATCTTCCGGTCGCAGGGTGACACCCAGCTTGCCTTCAATCTGATCAATACGGATACGCGCATCCGCCTCATACGCACGGGCACTGAGCATTTTAAGCTCCTCCTCCGGCTCAGGCAAATCATGCTCGTCCTGAATCTCGCCGATTAATTCCTCAAATAAATCTTCCATCGTCACCAACCCGTCGGTGCCGCCATACTCATCGACGACGATGGCCATATGCACACCTGAGAGCCGCATCTGCATAAGCAAATCGACGACTTTCATCGTCGGGGAAATAAACAGAATATTGCGCAGCAATTCTTCCATAATGAATGGTTTTTCGCCCGCAATCGACGGCAGAACATCCTTCAGATGGATAAATCCGCGCAGGCGATCGAGGGTCTGATCAAACACGGGTAAGCGTGTGTGGCCGTTAAGTATGAAAAACTTTTTGAGCGCCTCCAGAGAGATATGGCAGTCCACCGCGAGAATGTCTGCACGGGGCACCATGACATCGCTCACCGTACTATCGCGCACCTCCAACACGTTGCGCAGCATGTCTTTTTCCTCGGCGGTAAAGACATGGCCATCATCCTCATGCTCCTGAATAATTTCTTCCAGCGCCTCTTTCAGCGTATTGTCGGCACGACTGCTAAAAAACAGTCGCATCCAGCCAAACAGTCCCGTCGGCCGTCCATCGGTCTCTGTTTCCGCAGGAAGACGAGATAGCTCTTCGCTCTGATTCATAGGATCGCCACGCCAATCATAGGCGGTTTTGCAGCTGATACGGGTTAGCGATACCTAGCTCCTGAAGCACGGAAATCTCATTTTGCTCCATGGCCTCGGCTTCCTGTTCATGCTGATGGTCTAATCCCAGCAGATGAAGGGTTCCATGCACCAACATGTGCGTGGTGTGATCCTGAAGGGATTTATGTTGCTCGGCAGCCTCACGAATCAATGTCTCAAGACTCAGGATTATATCACCCAGCACACGGGGAGCACCATGCGTTTGAGGCCCATCGGGGTCGGCCTCAAAAGAGAGAACATTGGTGGGCTTATCCTGCCCGCGGAACCGTGCATTCAGTCGCTGTACTTCGAGATCATTGGACATCACACACGCCACTTCCAAGGGCGTATTTGCCCATTCGGCATGATACCAAAGCGCCTGATGTTTCTTCAGTACATGGCGGATAATACGCTCACAAAATACACTGATATTGGGCAGCAGATCATGCCAGCGACGGTCATGGATCGCGACCGTAATCTCGACGTCATCCGCTAATCTGGCATTGCCTGTTATCGTTTGTTGCATACATCATCAATTCTAAACAAACCAAGCACCATTTGACCGCTTAATCAACAGTCCCAGTCAGATATAGCGTGATCACGTATCAATTTCCAGCCGTTTCGTGTTCTTCAGGACGATCCGTATCGGATTCGTCCCCCCCCTCATCGCCGGGCCGGATGCCACGATCCCAGTTTTCATAGGCCTGAACAATTCGCGCCGCGAGAGGATGGCGAACCACATCACCGTCCGAGAAGCGAATCACACAGATTCCATCGATATGCTCTACCTTGCGAACACAATCGCGCAGGCCGGATTTAATATCACGCGGCAAATCGGTTTGTGTTAAGTCGCCGGTAATGACCATGCGCGAGTTTTCGCCCAATCGGGTGAGAAACATTTTCATTTGCGTGGGCGTGGTATTTTGCGCCTCATCCAGAATGATAAACGCATTGGATAACGTTCGCCCGCGCATGAACGCGAGCGGCGCCACTTCGATCTCGCCCTTTTCCATCATTTCATTGACTTTTTCAGCTGGCATCATGTCAAACAGCGCGTCATAAAGCGGGCGCAAGAACGGATCAATTTTCTCCTTCAGATCGCCTGGCAAGAACCCTAGCTTTTCACCCGCTTCCACCGCAGGACGTGATAGAACAATGCGCTCCACGCCTTTGTTGAGATAGGCATAAACGGCCATGGCCATCGCAATATAGGTTTTGCCAGTTCCCGCAGGCCCCAGAGCGAAGGTTAAATCATGCTCGAATAACGCACGGATGTAATTGGCCTGCACATGGGTGTAGGGCCGAATGGTTTTACGCAGGGTGCGAATGTAAATGTCGCCGCCTTCTTTTTGCTTTGCCGTTTCAGGCTGGACGCCTTTCATTTCCGCTTCGGCTTCTTCGTCGGTGATGGGAGGCGCCATGCGGATCGCGGCTTCCATTTCTTTTGGGCCGACTTGCCCACCTTTTTCCAGCGATCCATACAAGTCCATCAGGATGCGCTCGGTGAGCAGCACGTCGCGCTTATTGCCCGATAAGGTCAACATATTCCCACGCGAGATGGCCTCAATCGCCAGAAGCGTCTCCAGCTTTTTGAGATTTTCATCTGCATGCCCATACAGTTCTGGCAACAGTGAATTATTTTCAAAGAAAATGTTGGTGGAATGCAGCAGTCGTTTATTCACGTTTGGTTTTTTTACCATGAGCGATGCGCAGCCTCCTGATTTATTTTCATCATAGCATAGTGATCAGGATTTACCAGAACTCCCGTTAAGCTATTGGCATAGCCACCGACAATATCGACCTCAACCATCGCATCTCGCAAGTGCGAAGCATTCTCCAGAAAAACCGATTGCATGTAAGGTGACTTACCAATCAACTGCCCATCGCGCTTGCCATCGCGTTGCAGCAACACCGCCATACGCTGCCCGACGGACGCCAGATTAAAAGCATGTTGTTGCCGCGTGATTAAGGCTTGCAAACGTTGCAGGCGTTCCTGCTTGTCAGCCTCCGCCACCTGCGCGCTCAGCTCAGCAGCAGGTGTTCCGGGACGCGGTGAATAGGCAAAGGAATAAGCTTGCGCAAAACCAACAGACTCCACCAGTTTCATCGTCGCAACAAAGTCATCCTCTGTTTCGCCCGGGAAACCAATAATAAAATCCGATGAAAAAGCAATATCAGGACGCACCGCGCGCAGCTTATCAATGATTTCAAGATAATGCGCCGCCGTATGCTTGCGATTCATACGCTTGAGAATCGCGTCAGAGCCGGATTGCACCGGCAAATGCAGATAGGGCATTAGCTTTTCCACGCGCCCATGCACCGCGATCAGATCGTCAGTCATGTCGCAGGGGTGCGATGTCATGTAGCGAATGCGTTGCAGCCCATCAAGCTCTGCCATTCGCTCGATCAGCTCCGCCAGTGAGGCAGTGCCGCCCGAGCCATTGTCACCGTGATAGGCATTCACGTTCTGGCCAAGCAGCGTGATTTCAATCGCCCCGTTCTGCTCAACAAAGCGGCGCGCTTCCTCAAGAACCGTTGCCATAGAGCGCGAATACTCCGCGCCGCGTGTGTAGGGCACCACACAGAAAGTACAAAATTTATCGCAGCCTTCCTGCACGGACAAAAACGCGCTTATGCCCTGTGAGTGTGACTGCTCGGGCAGAAGATCAAATTTCTGAACTTCGGGAAAGTCCAACTCCACCACCCCGCGCTGCTGCTTTTGCGCCTCCACAATCAGGCGCGGCAAGTGATGATAGCTTTGCGAACCCATGACAATGTCAACGTAAGGCGCACGGGTGAGTATCACTTCGCCTTCAGCCTGCGCGACACAGCCACCCACAGCAATCATCGCCGCTGATTGTCCACTATTCACACGTTCACGATTGGCCACACGTAGACGGCCCAACTCGGAATAGACCTTCTCTGCGGCTTTCTCGCGTATGTGACAGGTGTTGAGAATATGCAGATCCGCATCCGCCGGATTCAGCGTTTCCTCGTAGCCCACACCCGCCAGCACATCTTTCATGCGGACCGAGTCATAGACATTCATCTGGCAACCGTAGGTTTTGATGAAAACTTTTTTCATAATATATCTAAAGCCATGTCATCTGCATGCGCTCTGTTCATCGGTAAATTCCCTAGGACAAAGCAGGTTATCAACCGCTTACTAGCACAGAATTTAACGCATCGGCCAGCTCAAAGTCTTTCTGCGTGAGGCCGCCAGCGTCATGGGTGGTCAGGCGAAGCTGCACATATCCCCAGCCAAAACGAATATCCGGATGGTGCTGATGCGCCTCCGAGATAGCACCAATACGATTCACTGCTTCCAGCGCCTCCTCAAAGTTCTTATATTTTCCAGCCCATTGCAGAGACTTGCCTGCCTCGTCCTGCGCCCAGCGCGAGGTTGGCTTCACTAGATTATGTAGTTCGTCTTCCATCGTGCTTGCCTTTCATTGCTGTTTAGCCTTAGGTAGCCGCTTCCCTATCAGGATTCAACCCGATGATGGCTCCCCTCTATTTAGGCATTGATACGGCACTAGGCGGATTGAGCCTGTGTTTATGGCAAGATTCAAGGGAAATACAAGGCATTCAGCAGCCACAACTCAACGATCAGGCGGCGCAGCTTGTTCCAGCCATTGAGGCATTACTCAACGCAGCCAGAGTGCCGTATAGCGAGCTTTCGGGCATTATCGTCACCGTTGGGCCAGGCGGATTCACCGGCGTTCGTATTGGACTGGCCACCGCACGCGCGCTTGGTTTTGCTGCCGGAGTGCCCGTCATGGGGGTGAGTACTTTACAGGTCATGGCGCGCACTGCACCAAGCGACAGCGCAACAATACTCTGCGTGCTGCCAGCGGGGCGTGATCAGCTTTATGTACAGAGTTTTGGCGAGCATGCGCTTTACGGTGAGCCAACCATGGTATCAGTGGATACTGTGCGTGCGCTGGCGCTGAATGGCATGCATCTGGTCATTACCGATCAGCCGTGGCGTGCGGCGCTGCCAGCGAATACGTCTTTCACCATGCATGACCCCACCCACAACGCCAGACTGGCCTGTCAGTTGGCCAATGACGGCGCAGCGGAGATGCCGGAAGCCTTACCGCTTTATATTCGTCCACCGGATGCCAAGCCGCAAACCCCTTTATTTTGAGGGTTGATCCGCAAGCCCATTGAAACCACATGCTCATTGTTTATAGTGGGGATGCTTATTCATTGGGAGTTATGTCATGCGAGTTTTTCATCCTCTTCGCCCTGTCGCACTAGCGCTGCTTATGAGTCTGAATTCCTGCGCCACGGATACCGTGGTTGATCTCACGGCGCCGAGCTTTATCGATCAGCCGGTGTATCGCATCAATGTGGCCAATGTCCGGCTCAACGATCAGTTTCAGCCTACCTTTGAAGGCAAGCATGTGGAGCATCAATTTCCTACCTCGCCAGCACGTGCCGTTGGCATTTGGACGAATGATCGCCTCCAGGCAGCGGGGAATCAGGGTGTGATGGAGGTGATCATCCGTGATGCCAGTGTGGTGGAAACACCGGGAAAAAAATTCGACCGTTTTGACGCAGTGCTCGCCGTCGATTTAAAACTCTATGATGGCATCCATCCACTGCCTCTGGCAGAAGCCAATTCACAGGTGACGCAATCGCGCAGCATCAAAAATACGGCCAGCATCACCAAGCGTGAGGATTTATTCGCACAAATGACGCGTGATCTGATGAAGTCTCTGGATGCCTCACTGGATAGCAACCTGCGTCAGTATTTTGGCCAGCACATTGTCTCTCTCAGCAACCCGTGATGACTGACGCCTCTCGTCTCAGCGAAATGCATGGGCGATGCGCCTCATGCTGATTTATCTGCCGATTGCAGAGATGACCGTCAACGTGTTTTCGCTGCTTGCGCTCGGGGGAGCCACCGGCATTTTATCAGGACTGTTTGGCGTCGGCGGCGGCTTTCTGATGACACCGCTGCTTATTTTTCTGGGGATTCCTCCCACCGTGGCGGTGGCGACTTCAGCCAATCAGATTATTGCGTCCTCCGTCTCCGGTTTCCTGTCACACTGGCGGCGGGGTGGCGTTGATTTTCGCATGGGAAATATGCTGCTGCTCGGTGGGCTTTTAGGCTCCGGCCTGGGCATCAGCCTGTTTACCGTCTTGCAAAAGATGGGGCAAATCGATCTGGTGATCTCGCTGCTCTACATTATCTTTCTGGGAACGATTGGCGGTCTCATGGCCTATGAATCTTACCGCAGTGTCATGCATTATCGCAAACACCAAGCGCTGCCCCGACGTAAAAACCATCATAATCGACTGCAGCGCCTGCCGTGGAGAATGCGTTTCCCTCGCTCACGTCTCTATATCAGCGCCATGCTGCCGGTCGGCATTGGGCTTGGCATTGGTGTGATGGTCTCAGTGATGGGCCTTGGCGGTGGTTTTTTCATGGTGCCGGCCATGCTGTATCTCCTACGCATGCCCACCTCGGTGGTGATTGGTACCTCTCTGTATCAGATTATTTTTGTGACGGCCAATGTCACTATTTTGCATGCGACCATCACCCAGACCGTGGACCTTATTCTAGCACTGCTGCTACTCACCGGCTCCGTGTTTGGTGCGCAGTTTGGCGCCCGACTGGCCGGTAAACTTCCCTCGCAATATTTCCGTGCGCTGCTGGCGGCGCTGGTGCTCAGCGTGGCATTGAAGCTGGCGTTTGATCTGTTCGTGATGCCGCACAATCTCTACAACGTGACGCTGGAGTGGCCGAAATGATGCGCTGCCTCTCATTGTTGATGCTCACATACGCGCTGGTGATGCCTGCCTTCGCCAAACCACTGGTCGCCGATATTTCCAGTCATGAAATCACCATTCACACGTCGTTTGATGGTACCGAGCTGACGCTGTTTGGCGCACGCAATGAGGCGGGTGATATTATCGTGGTGATTCGTGGCCCCAAACGGGACGCCACGGTGCGCCGCAAAGAACAAATCAGCGGCATGTGGGTCAATCATACGCAGGAAGTGTTTTATGATATTCCTGGCTTCTACGCGATGGCGTCATCACGCCCGTTTGAGGAAATTCCCAAAAGCCTTTATTTTCATCCACTCAGCATTGGGTTTGATGAAGCACTGCTCGATAACGGCATGATGGAAAAACCACCTGAACAACGGCGTGTGTTTCAGCGTGCCTTACTGCGTGATTTACGCTTCAAAGGACTCTACGCCACACTGCCCTCAAAGATCAGTTTTATCGGCGAAACCTTGTTCAAAACAACACTGCCCTTCCCCGACAATATGCCGCGCGGTGATTACACCGCCGAGGTGTATCTGTTCAGCGACGGGGGACTGGTCGGCATGCAAACCACGCCGATTCACGTCTATAAAAGTGGCTTCGATGCGTTTGTCTATGAAGCCGCGCATAAGGACCCTCTCATTTATGGTCTGGTGGCCGTCATGCTCGCTCTGTGTAGCGGCTGGGCGGTGAGCGCTTTGTTTGAGAAAATTTAATACGCGAAGGAGGTTTTATGCATGAAAACAATATGCTGGCAGCTCTTGAGGCACCTGCCTCCAGCCCCACCAAGTTTCTGGTGTGTGTGGATACCAGCGAGACATCACGCACCGCCTTACGTTTCGCTTGCCTGAAGGCAAAAAAACGCGGTGGCGTCGTGGATATTCTGCATGTGATTGAACCCTCGGAATTTCAATCCATTTTCTCAGTGTCGGATCAAATCCAGCAGGACAAACACGCGCAGGCTGAGGAGTTGCTGCTGCATTTGAGTGAAGAAGCCGCCGCGATGACGGGCATCCTGCCCACGGTGTTGCGGCGTGACGGTATGATCGGGCCGGAAATTCTTAAAGCCGCGGTGGAAGATCAAGGCGTCAATATGCTGGTGCTGGGTGTCTCGCCCGGGCAAACGAAAGGCAAGCTCGTCGCGTGGCTCTCGCAACAAATGGGGCAGGACCTCATTATGCCGGTGATGCTGGTGCCCGGGAATCTGACGGAAGCACAAATGGAAGAGCTGGCTTAAACTCGTGCCATTACGCACGCACACCACACTGCGACTCCAACTGAGGGGTCTGAGGCTGTCACTTTTTGATTCTCGTTGTTAACCCAATTGTTTTGCCTTACTTTTTTTTAAAGAATCATGGAGGAAACACAATGGCAGGGCACGGTTCTAAATTCGTGATTTACGCGGCGCTGGCGGGCAACGGGCTGATTGCCATTACTAAATTCATAGCCTCAGCCTACACGGGTAGCTCGGCCATGTTCTCCGAGGCCATCCACTCGCTGGTGGATACGGGCAATCAGGGATTGCTACTGTATGGCATGAAGCGTGCCGCGCGTCCGGCGGATGACGTGCATCCCTATGGCTATGGCCGCGAGTTGTATTTCTGGGCGTTTATTGTCGCCATTCTGATTTTTTCGGTCGGCGGCGGTATTTCCATTTATGAAGGGGTGCATAAGCTTGATCACCCCGAGCCAATCACCAGCCCTTTCATCAACTATATTGTGCTGGCGCTGGCGATTGTGTTTGAAAGCGGCTCAACCTATGTGGCGCTGCGTGAATTCAGAAAAACAACCGGACAAAAACCCTACATGCAGGCATTGCGCGCCAGCAAAGACCCCGCACTCTACACGGTGTTGCTAGAGGATATGGCCGCGCTGATCGGGCTGGTGATTGCGCTGATCGGATCGGTACTGACGCAGGCGCTTGATCTGCCGATGCTCGATGGTATCACCTCCATCGCGATTGGTGTGGTGCTGATTGGTACGGCGGTCTTTTTATGTATCGAGAGCAAATCGCTGCTGATTGGCGAGAGTGCGAGTACTGAGATTGTGCAGGCGATTCACCGCATCATTGCGCGCATGCCTGAGATTCAGGTGACGCACGCAGTGCTGACGCAACATCTTTCCTCGCATCAGATTATGGCCAATATCAGTGTGGATTTTCGCGATGATCTCACGGTGGGCGCGCTGGAGCGAACGATTGGCTCGCTTCGGCAACAAATTCAGCAGGCATTTCCTGATGTCAGCCACGTATTTGTGGAAGCGACGGCCATTGAAAAGGCAAAGAAAACAGCAAGCTAGCAGCGGTTAACGCGTTGTTTGTTCCTTTGACCAGCGGCGCACCACGTTTAAAATAGCGGCTGTCACTTGCGACAATTCTTCGCTGCTAATGGTGAGGGGCGGCGCGGTGTAGACAATATTGCCAAACGGACGCAACCACACTCCCTCTGCCACAAATTGCGGTCGCATGGCATAGAGCTCAGGACGCGCAATATCGAGCTGCACGACGCCGAGCGCGCCTTTCACCCGCACATCCACCACGCCTGCCAAGCCTTCCAGCGGCGATAGCTCGGATAGCAGCTGTGATTCAATGGCCTCCACCCGCTGTCGGCATGGCTCACGCTGGAACAAATCCAGCGATGCATTGGCCGCCGCACAGGCCAGTGGATTCGCCATATAGGTCGGCCCATGCGCTAAGGCTCGCTCACGCTGGCCGCCCTCGCCCTCACCAAGAAATGCGGCGTAGATATCCTCTCGCGTCAACGTGGCCGCCAAGGGAAGCACACCACCCGACAAGCTTTTACCCAGACACATGATGTCGGGGACAATGCCTGCCTCATCACAGGCAAAGCGTGATCCGGTGCGATAAAAGCCGGTGGCGACTTCATCGGCAATAAACAATATCTCACGCTCACGGCACAGGCGATGAATCTCCGCCAAGGTATCAGCGGAATGAAATTTCATCCCCCCCGCCCCCTGCACCAGTGGCTCCATAATCAGTGCCGCCACTTGTGGCGCCACCGCATCCAGCGTCTCTTTCAGCTCCTCAAACCCGTATTCGTCGTTAGGGATGGGAATGGTGAAATGCTTAATCACATTGTTCTTGAATGCTTTATGCAGGCCATTCACCGGATCACTGACACTCATCGCGCCTAACGTATCACCATGATACCCGTCATGCAGGCAGATAAAACGATCCTTCTTCGGCTTGCCCATATTGAGCCAGTATTGCAGCGCGATTTTCAGTGCGACTTCCACCGCCACCGAGCCGGAATCACTGTAGAAAACACGGGTTAGCGCTTTGCCTTTTTCCCAACCCCCGGGAGTGATGGCACATAAGCGGTTGGCCAGCGTGTAGGCTTGCTCATGCGCGATGCCCGCAAACATCACATGCGACAGCGCGTGCAGCTGCTTTTGCACTGCCTCGATGATATGCGGGTGCTGATAGCCATGCGCCATGCTCCACCATGAGGCAATGCCGTCTACCAGCTCGCGGCCATCAGCCAGCGTCAGAAGGCTACCACTGGCACTCACCACCGGCAGGGGCGCAAAATCACTGGGAAACTGGCCATAAGGCGGCCAGATATGTGGCAATCCCTCATCATACCAGGCCAGAGGAGTTATTGTCATGAAACCGTCACTAAACAGCGTTATTTACTGTGGCCATACATAAGCGCATCAAAGTGAGCTGTCTAGCAATGCATCAACCCTACGCCAACGACAATAGATTGACAGCGTTACCACGCGTATCCATTGAGCTTGGTAAGAATAAACTACGCTCTATCAAATGGTCATTTAATCCAGCAACCGATAGTCTGGCGGAGCAAGTATTTTATCACTTGTTTAGTGAGGATCCTGCCGCTTTCAGACATGCCTTGAGCGAGCTGCCGATTATCAAACGACTGCCCGTCTATGAACGGCTTTCGGAAAAACCAATGGAAACGCAGGCGTTGCAGCTATTGCGCAAGGAAATCAAACAATTCTGCATCGCGGTGATTGCTGACTTCACCAAAGAGACTGATTTTGGATACTCACTTAATCTGGATGAACGAGCAAAAGCTTTGATCAGTGCACTAAACATAAATGATGGCAATGCTGCAAAGCCCGTTGAAGAGATCGCGCATCTGTATGCCTTGCTGAATGAAGGATGCTTTCGTGCACAGGTGCCAGCTGCCCACACGATCACTCAAGAGCAGTGCTTTAAGCTCTAAGCCGCTTTTTCCTGCACATCAGCACCCTGCACTGCCATGCCCAGACGCGCCAGTAATTGCAGATCATGATGTTGCGTGGGATTCGGCGTTGTGAGAAGCTTCTCACCATAAAACAGCGAGTTGGCGCCTGCCATAAAACACATCGCCTGCACACCATCATCCATCGATTCGCGCCCCGCGGATAAGCGCACGTAGGAGGCCGGCATCATCAGCCGCGCCACCGCAATGGTTCGCACCAACTCAAAGGGATCAACGGCGGACGCGCTTGCAAGCGGAGTTCCAGCGACAGGCACCAGCAGATTGATGGGCACACTCTCCGGCTGCGGCGTAAAGTTAGCTAACGTCACCAGCATGGCAGCGCGATCCGGCAAGGATTCGCCCATTCCGATAATACCGCCACAGCAGACTTTCATCCCCGCTTGACGCACCGTTTCCAGTGTGTCCAGACGGTCCTGATAGGTGCGTGTGGTGATGATGCTGTCGTAGAATTCCTCGGAGGAATCCAGATTGTGATTGTAATAATCAAGTCCTGCAAGGGCTAAACGGTCCGCCTGCTGCTGCTCCAGCATGCCGAGTGTCATGCAGGTTTCCATGCCGAGCGCCTTCACACCGCGAATCATCGCCTCCAGTGCCTCAACGTCACGGTCCTTAGGCGAGCGCCAGGCCGCTCCCATGCAAAAGCGTGTGGCTCCTGCCGCCTTGGCATTTGCCGCCTCGGCAATAACGTCTGCCGGTGCCATTAACTTGCTCGCCTTCAGCCCTGTGTCAAAATGCGCGCTTTGTGGACAATAGGCGCAATCCTCTGCGCAACCGCCGGTTTTGATAGAGAGCAGGGTCGATACCTGCATCACGCTGGCATCAAAATGCTGGCGATGGATAGTTTGCGCCTGAAAAATAAGCTCCGGTAGCGGCAGAGCAAACAGCGCGAGCGCTTCTTCACGCGTCCAGTCATGGCGTATCGTCATATCAATCCTCGTCGTTGCCTAAGTCAGCAAAGCCCTTTAAGAGGGCTGGTTATGATTGTGACCTCCCCCTATAATCGGCTTGCGTGGTTTAGGAAATGACAAAATACCAATCGGGCGTGCAAAGTGTGGCGTGCAAAATGTAAGGTGCTGACGCGATGAAGACTCTCGATAGCGTGATGCTAGAGCGATGGCGCGAGATGCAGACGCAGCATCTGGATCGCACACTACATGAAACATTACGTGCGGATGAAATCACCCTAACGCGTGAGGGCAGGGATTATATCTCTTTCAGTTGCAACAATTATTTAGGGCTGGCTCAGCACCCCTATGTCATCGCTCAGGCGCAAGAAGCGCTGGCAGAGCATGGCGCCAGCGGCGCCGCTTCGCGGTTAGTCACGGGCAATCACCCCTTGCACACAGCGCTGGAGAAGGCTTTAGCAGCGTGGAAGGGATACCCGGGCGCACGCGTGTTTGGCAGTGGTTATCTGGCGAATCTGGGCGTGCTCAGCACCTTGATGGGGCCAAATGATCTGATTCTGCTCGATCGGCTGGCACATGCCTGCTTGCTGGATGGCGCAAAACTCAGCGGCGCACGCTGGATGCGCTTCAAACATAACGATATGGAAGATTTGCAGCGTTTGCTGATGAAACATCGCAGCCAGTATCGCCATTGCCTGATTGTCAGTGAAACCATTTTCAGTATGGACGGCGACCGCGCCCCCACCACCGCACTTGCCGCGCTGGCAGCGACACACGACGCATGGTGGATGCTGGATGACGCCCATGGGCTGGGTGAGCCGGTGACGCCCGCGCCGGATGTGCTGGTGGGCACACTCTCCAAAGCCTTGGGAAGCTATGGTGGCTTTGTGGCGGCGAGTGAGGCGGTGATAGAAACACTCACCAGTTCAGCGCGCAGCTTACTCTTTACTACTGCACTGCCCCCCGCCACACTGGCGGCGGCGGCGGCGGCACTTCGTATCCTGCAAAATGAGCCAGAGCGACGCGCACGTGCGCTTGAGCATGCCCAATTTTTTACGCGTGCTTTGGGGTTGGCGAATGCCACAAGCCAGATTGTTCCACTGATGATTGGCGAAGCACATGCCGCATTACAGGCGTCGCAGCAGCTGCAAGCGCTCGGTTTTCTGGTGAGCGCGATACGCCCCCCCACTGTTCCTGCCGGTACCGCGCGTTTGCGTGTATCATTTTCCAGCGCCCATTCCTCAGCGCAGCTAGAACAGTTGACTGAAGCGATTTGCTCAACACAACTTCGAGAGATAATCAATAACCATGTATGATACATTATGCATTAATGGTTGGGCACAACCTGCGAACGGTCTGACATCGCTGGCACCAGACGCACTGCATCTGGATTACCAGAATTGCCAGAATTTCACGCAGACCAATGCACTGATCGCACAAACAATACCTTATGTGAAACAGGCCATCGGCTGGTCGCTCGGTGGCACCATTCTGATGGAAGCCATGGCAACGGGAGCGCTAAAGGTACAGCAACTAGTGCTTCTTGCGCCTCCATTGCAGTTTGTCTCAACACCCGATTTTCCGCACGGTATGGATCCGGTGGTGTTTCAGCAATTCTATCAAAACTACCGCGATTCGCCGCAACGCACCGCCGAGCGCTTTACCGGACTGATTGCCAAGGGTGATCGGCATGCAAAGCGAATCATGACTGAACTGGGCGCGTGGGAAGGCAGTGCGGCCGCACATCTATGGCACCCATGGCTTGATACGCTGAACGGTCAGTCATTCAATAGAAATAGCTATGCCTATATGCCAAAGACATTAATTGTGCATGGAAGCCGTGATGTGATTGTTCCGCTTGGGCAATCAGAGGCGCTTGCCCGTCATTGCCCACAGGTCACGTTAGAGGTATGGCAGGACTGTGCCCATGCGCCGCACCTCCATGATTTAGAAGCGCTGCAACAGCGGATTGCACAGCATGCCGCCCAACATGGCATCACATGAAATCATCCACAGTACAGCAGCAGATACGTCAAGATTTCTCACGTGCCGCCGCGCATTATGACCAGCACGCGACTGTTCAGCGCGCCGTGAGTCAGCAGCTTAGCCAGCTCGTTAGGCCTTTCTTAAGCAGCACAGGCCGCTGGTTGGATGTGGGCTGTGGGACGGGCGCATTTCAACGTGATTTTATACAATGCGGCAGCCCTAAACCTCAGCTATTCCAACTTGATGGCGCCTTTGCCATGTGCCAGCGCGCCGCCGCCAATGGTTGCGCGACCGTTTGTGCGGATATGCATCAGCTACCCCTGGCGAATGCCACACTAGATGGGGTATTCTCATCACTCAGCCTGCAATGGGCGGCGCCGATGGAAGCCGCAATACTGGAACTGCGACGCGTCATAAAATCCGGTGGCATGCTGGCATTTTCTACGTTACTGCCTGGCACATTCAGCGAGCTGGAACAGGCGTTTCATGACATTCATGAGACATCGCGTATTCTTCACTTTCATTCGGCGCAACAATGGGAGGCGGCACTGCTGGCACATGGCTGGCGCCTGCACAGCAGTGAACATGTCATGCTGCGCCCAAGCTTTGTCACGGCAATGGATGCGTTGCGGCAGGTTCATGTGATTGGCGCCACGGCAAAAACATCGCCTCGGCCTATGACAGCCGCAACATTGCGACGGCTGCTGAAGGCCTATCCACTACATACCGATTCTTCGCAAGCAACACCAAATGAAACGGTGCAGGCCACCTATCACGTCTGGTTAGGGCTGGCGCTGGCCGTGTGAATCAGGAGAAACCGCTTCGCCATTAAGCGCATCTAATTTCAGGCAATAATTGCGCACATCCATCGAGATGCGCGCCAGATTCCCCTCGCCATTTTCGCCCGGAGAGCGAAACGTGACCAGCGTTGGCAAGTTTGCATCGGCATGACGCAGCGCCACGCGGTAGCGCTCAATGATCGTATCCGCCACAGAGGCCGCAGCATTCGCCAGTATCACCGGATGGTTAGGCAGTAGCGGCGACGTGGCGGCGCTAAGGTCAGGCGGCGTGGTTGCCAGATAATGAGAGGTTAGCGGAGAAACTGGGGCTTTTTGAGGCGCCGAATCTGTTTCCGTGCGCAGTGTTTTGAGCTGACCATACACGGCATGCGCCACCGGTTGAAAGACCTGCACGCGCAAATCGTCATCCGTT
>JAIEPI010000168.1 GCA_019749855.1 Rickettsiales bacterium
AATTGTTGCTGGGCGAGGTGCTGTTGAAAGAGCGCCTGGTGCGAGGCTTCACGCGGCTGGAGATTGGCCGTAAAATCAATAAAAAAGAGCAGCAAATTGCCAAATATGAAGCGGGTGAGATGATTCCGTTACCGGTGCTGGAAGCGTTCGCCGAGGCGCTCGGCTCGCCGATTCAGAAGCGCATCATTCGCCGTATTTCTTTTGCGCGCAAGCTGGAGCTGGAAACCAAGCAGGAACAACACGAGTTGCATGGGTTGTATCGGGCGCTTTTTGATGATTCGGATCACTAAGTCGCGTATCCCTGCTTTCCCCTGAGCGATGTTCACTGTATAAAAATGCCATGATGTCCTATCTCACTGCTTCTGATTCCGGCTTTGCATCCGCGCTGGACGAATTACTGAGCCGCCGCGCCGGTGAGGGCACCAGCGTGGGCGAAACCGTGGCCGCTATTCTCTCGGAGGTGCGGCGTCGGGGTGATGCGGCGCTGATGGATTATACGCAGCGCTTTGATGCGTTAAGCCTGACGCAGGATCAGCTGCGCTTCAGTAACGAAGAACGCATCGCCATTGAGGCAGAATGTCCCGCTGATGTGCGGCAGGCGCTTGAGCTGGCTGCTGAGCGCATTTACAGTTTTCATGCCCGTCAGACACCGCAGGATAGTGACTACACGGATGCGCTGGGCGTACGTCTGGGCATGCGCTGGCGGCCGGTGGATGCGGTGGGTATGTATGTGCCCGGGGGGCGCGCGGCGTACCCGTCTTCGGTGCTGATGAATGCGATACCGGCACAAGTAGCCGGTGTAACGCGGCTGGTGATGGTGGTGCCGACACCCGCCGGTGAGGTGAATCCGGCGGTGCTGGTGGCAGCGCGACTGGCCGGTGTTCACGAAATTTACCGTGTGGGTGGTGCCCAGGCGATTGCGGCACTGGCCTATGGCACGGAGAGCATTGCGCCGGTGCAGCTGATTGTCGGGCCTGGCAATGCTTATGTGGCCGAGGCCAAACGGCGGGTGTTTGGCAAAGTCGGGATTGATATGATCGCCGGTCCGTCGGAGATTCTGGTGGTAGCTGATGCCTCGACGCCGGCGCACTGGATCGCGGCGGATCTGCTCTCTCAGGCGGAACATGATCCGGATGCACAGTCCATCCTGATTACTGATGATGCGGCCTATGCGCAGGCGGTGGAAACGGCGATTGACCAAGCATTGCAGACGCTGCTCAAGCGTGCGATTGCGGAAGCCTCATGGCGTGATTATGGCGGTATCATTCTGGTGGATGATCTCACGGCTGATACAACGCTGGCGATTATTAACCGCATCGCCGCGGAGCATTTGGAGCTGGCCATCGAGTCCCCAGAGCTTCTGTTGCCGCGCATTCGTCATGCGGGGGCAATTTTTCTCGGGCGCTACACACCGGAGGCGATTGGTGATTATCTGGCAGGCCCCAGTCACGTCTTGCCTACCATGCAAACGGCGGCGTTTGCCTCGGGATTGTCCGTTTATTCGTTCATGAAGAAATCCTCCCTCATTGGTTGCTCCCCCGAGGCGTTTGCTGCATTGGCGGCACCCACGGCATTACTGGCAGATACCGAGGGTTTGGGGGCGCATGCCTTATCAGTGCGAGTGCGAGTGTCATGAGCCAGACGGAAACCATTGCATCCATTGTGCTTGATGATGGTAATGTGGTGCGTCGTAAATCGGAAGTGGAACAAGAGCGTGAAGTGGCTCTCGCCGATCTATTGAAAGAAAATTATTTTGCGCCAAACGGACTCAATCAAGGCCCGTATCATTTGGTGCTGGGGACCAGTGAGAACCGGTTGCTGTTTCGTATTATGTCACCACAGATGGCGAAGGAAGAGCTGGTGACACTGAATGTGACCCCCTTCCGCAGCATTATTCGTGATTATTTCATTATCTGTGAGAGCTATTTCACGGCCATAAAAAGCAGTGACCCTTATCGCGTTGAAGCCATTGATATGGGGCGACGTGGCATTCATAACGAGGGATCTGACCTGCTGCGTAAGTTACTGGCCGACAAAATCAGCATCGATTTTGTCACGGCGCGGCGTCTATTCACCCTGATTTGTGTGTTGCATATTAAATAATATCTGCCCCTGCTACGCGCTGTGGCGCTCCGCAATGGGCTGCGCCTTCGCGGGCTTCCGTCTTCGCCCTGTGTGCTTCGGCGGACAGGCATGGCTGACTCAAACAGAATATAATACTCGTCATCCTCGGGCTTGACCCGAGGATCGCCTCGCAGGTGGCTTTAGATCCTCGGGTCAAGCCCGAGGATGACAACAGGAAAAGGAATGTCATCCCAGCGAAAGTTAAGGAATCCAGCTGGAATGCCCGCGGGATTCTTCTGCCTCCCGCTAATCTACTTGTATTCTCAAGCTAGTTCGTCTAGAGAAGCCCCCTATGGCAAAAGAAGAACTGATTGAATTTCCTGGCGAGGTGGTCGAAGTGCTGCCAAACGCCATGTTCCGCGTGAAGCTGGAAAACGGCCACGAGTTACTGGCGCATACCTCCGGTCGCATGCGTAAAAACCGTATTCGCGTGTTGGCGGGGGATAAAGTGAACGTGGAAATGACTCCCTATGATCTCAGCAAGGGCCGCATCACCTTCCGCCATAAATAACGCCGCTCTTTTGATGGACGCACATGCTGAATAGCGAGCTGATCGGCATGGTCGCAGGTTTCCTCACCACCTCTGCCTTTGTGCCGCAAGTGATTCAGGTGTTTCGCACGCGTGAGGTGGGGGCCATTTCGCTTCTGATGTATGTGATCTTCAGCGTGGGTCTGGTGCTGTGGTTCGTCTATGGATTGTTGATTGGCAGCTGGCCGATCATTATCTACAATGTGATTACGCTGATGCTTTCTGCCGTGATTTTATTCTGCAAGCTGCGTTTTCGATAGGCTTCTCCCATGCATGCTGCGCCGCTGATTCTTGCCTCTGCCTCACCACGGCGACTGAGCTTGCTGGCGCAAGTGGGTATTGAACCAGCAAAAGTAGTAGCTGCCGATATTGATGAAAATCCGCTCGCAGATGAGTTGCCATCTCCTTACGTGACGCGTCTGGCTCGTGAAAAAGCGCTGCATGTCGCGGTACTTTATCCCGATGCCATGATTCTGGCGGCTGATACGACGGTTGCCCTCGGGCGGCGGATTCTGGGAAAGCCGGAGGATGAAGCACAGGCAGAGAGTTTTCTTCAGTTGCTCTCAGGCCGCCGCCATCGTGTGTTCACGGGGATTTGTGTCTGTATTGAGGGGCAGATTCGCGTGCGAGCCGTGATGACGCAGGTGCAGTTCAAGCGGCTTTCAAAGGCGGAGGTGGCCCAGTATCTCGCGAGCGGTGAATGGCAAGGGGTCGCTGGTGGCTACCGCATTCAGGGGCTGGCGGAGCGCTATATTCAGGCGATCCACGGATCATACAGCAATGTGGTGGGCCTCCCACTAATGGAAACCTGCGCGTTGATGCAGCGTTAGTAAGCTTCCATCGAATGTCTGCCCGTGCCGCCAGCACTAATGGCTGAGCAATGCGCCTAAGCTGCGCCCACCCAGCAGATGCACATGAAAATGCGGCACGGTTTGGCTGGCATGCACGCCATGATTGGTAATCAGGCGATAGCCGGTCTGATCAATGCCGAGCTCAGCGGCAATTTTTTGCACTCTTTGAAAGAAACGCGCCATGCGATCATGCGGCGTGTGCTGCACAAAATCATCAAACGATACATATGGGCCTTTGGGGATGACCAGCACATGGACGGTAGCTGCGGGGTTGACGTCATGGAAGGCAAGAATCTCGTCATCCTCATAAACAGGTTTATGTGGAATCTCGCCACGCAAGATACGCGCAAAGATGTTTTGTGGGTCATACTCTGTCATGACGGCCTCATAGGATGCGACACGCATCATCAAACGATAAGCGCGGGCTGCGAGGGTACAATTTTTCAGGCACGCCGTAGCCAAGGTTACACAGGAAGTTTGTGGTGACCGACGTTTCTGCAAAGAAAGCAGCATCCACAGCGTCACGATTGAAGCCGCTCATGGGGCCGCAATCAAGGCAGAGCAGTCGCGCCGCTATGATGAGATAGGCCCCTTGCAGGCTGCTATTGCGCATGGCGGTTTCCTGAATTTTCTCAGCTTGTCCGACAAACCATGCGCGGGCATCCGCATGCGGAAAGAGCTCTGGTAAACGCTCATAGAACGCCCGATCCATGCCGATGATCACCGTTACGGGTGCCCGCATGGTTTTCTCAATGTTTCCAGCGTCCAGACAGGGCCGGAGTTTTTCTTTGGCCGCTTGTGTGGTTACAAAGACAAAGCGCGCCGGGGAGCAATTAGCAGAAGTGGGTGCCATTTTGAGCAACTCATAGAGTTGCGTCAGAAGCGATGGATCAACGAGTCGCTCCTGCCAGTGACTATGCGTGCGTGCCTGAGTAAAAAGCTGATTCTCAATGGTTACATCCGGCGTGAGCATGGGCAATCCTTACATCGAAAAGCCTAACTGAGGCGGTTCTTTTTTTCTGTCAGGCCAGAGATTTCTTCGCGGCGCGTGAGTTCATCGCCCACATCCTGCGGTGTGATGCCCGCGTCTTCCCACAATACCATTAAATGAAATAATAAATCCGCACTCTCTGAGATGAGTTCTTTGGTATCATCGCGAACGGCGGCAATCGCCACTTCGACCGCTTCTTCGCCCACCTTTTGTGCCATTTTTTTGCGGCCTTTACGAAACAGCTTGGCGATGTAGGAAATGTCAGGATCCGCTGAACGGCGAGCAGCAATCGTGGTGCGCAGACGGGAGAGACTGTCAGTGAGTGTGTGCATCCCTCAATTATGCGGCATGCCTCTGCACAGATGCAATAAAAACCTTCCACGGCAAGCAACCATATGAGCTGTTTTCACGTCATGGTGCCTTTACCAACGGACAATTGATACGCAAAACGATTTAAATGATTCACGAATCGCATGAGCGGTTTGAAAAATTAATCTGTAAGGATAGACAATGAAAAAGCACCTAATCTGGCTCACCAGTGCCGCCTTATTCGCCACGCCAGTGATGGCAGAAGATGTGAAAGTGGAATCTGATTCCAGCATCGAACGTGGTGATAATGGCAGCTATAAAGCAGAAGCTGAAACATCACGCGAAGATTCTAAAGGCCTTATTTCACGTCAAACGACCACGGAAGTTGATCGCGATGCGAATGGCGATAGTGAAACCACACGCACCACCAAAACAGTTAATGATCCCAAAGGATTGCTGAATAAAACAACGACCAAGACAGAACAAAGCAGCACAGTGGAAGATGGTAAAATCTCCCACGAAGCCAAAAAAACAGTCGATGGACGTACCGTTTCCAAGCATAGCGAGAACCGTTAGTCACTGCGCCTCATTCGACGAACATGACGCCCTGTGCCCACCATAGTGGGTGCAGGGTTTTTTGTTCAGGCGAGCAGACGTACCGGTATATGATTCTTTGCCAGCGATTCTTTAACTTCGGCGATGGTGAATTGCCCAAAATGAAACACTGAAGCAGCCAGCAATGCGGAGGCATGGCCCTGCTGAAATCCCTCAGTAAAATGCTCCAGCGCACCGACGCCACCTGAGGCAATCACGGGGATGGTCACCGCATCGGCAATCGCCCGTGTCATGGCCACATCAAAACCCATTCCTGTACCATCACGGTCCATTGAGGTGAGTAAAATCTCGCCGGCACCGTAGGACTCCATTTTCTGTGCCCACGCCACCGCATCCAGACCGGTGGGGTTGCGGCCACCATGCGTGAAAATTTCATAACGATGCGGATGTGCCGTGTTTGACGCTTCAACCAATCGGGCATCCACCGCCACCACAATACATTGTGAGCCAAACTTTTCTGCCGCCTCACGAACAAATTCCGGTCGTTTTACCGCGGCCGTATTGATGGAGACTTTATCGGCACCGGCAAGCAGGAGTTTACGAATATCATCCAGCTCGCGCACGCCGCCGCCGACGGTGAAGGGAAGTGTGCAGACTTCGGCGACCTGCTGGACCATGTCGTACAGAGTCGCACGTCCCTCCACACTCGCGGAAATATCAAGAAAACATAGCTCATCAGCGCCCTGTGCATCATAGAGTCTGGCTTGTTCAACCGGATCGCCGGCATCGCGCAGATTGACGAAATTCACGCCTTTGACCACACGCCCATCTTTGATGTCGAGGCAGGGAATAATGCGAACTTTTAACATCAGGCGGCAACTTTCAAGGCGTCAGTGGCATTAATCGTGCCTTCATAAAGCGCCCGTCCAATAATGACACCGTCCAGCCCGATGCCCGTGTAAGCCCGCGCGGCAACCAGATCTTCCAGACGAGTAATACCACCGGATAAAATCACCGGTGTGCTGATGGCTTCGGCTAATGCCACCGTCTCCGCCAGATTGGGCCCTTGCATGGCTCCATCACGTGCAATGTCTGTGTAGATGATCGCGGCAACGCCCGCATCTTCAAACTGGCGCGCCAATGTCAGCGCCTGAACGTCTGATTCCTGCGCCCAGCCTTCCACGGCGACGCGGCCATTTTTAGCATCAATACCCACGGCAATCTGGTTGGGAAAGCGTTTGCATGCGTCTTTGACAAAGGCAGGGTCACGCAGGGCAATGGTGCCGAGAATCACCCGTGAGATGCCCGCTTCCAGCCAGTCCTCAATGTGCGTGATCGTGCGGATGCCCCCGCCGAGCTGCACTGGAATGGTGACCGCCTTGAGAATCGCTTTCACCGCGGCGGCATTCACGGGTGCCCCTTTAAAGGCGCCATTCAAATCCACGAGATGCAACCAGCGAAAGCCTGCGGTTTGAAATTCCATGGCTTGTTGTGCGGGGTTTTGTCCAAATACCGTGGCCTTGTCCATGTCACCGCGCAACAGACGCACACAAGCGCCATCTTTGAGATCAATGGCTGGGTAGAGATTCATGGCATTGCCCTTTGTTTGCGATGTGGGATTCATCTGTTAGCAGACCATTGATCTTTCACAAACCCAAAACTAACGCCGCTTCTCACTCGATATTGCTGGTCATTTCCAGTTTCTTGTAAAAATAATGTCCGGCCACCATACGCCCGCCGACAAATTCATGAAAAGGCAATATCCCCCAGCATTGATAGCCCATTTCTTCATACAGATGAATGGCGGCTGTTTGTGTTTCTCGCACATTCAGCCGAATCACTGAGAAACCCTGATGGGCCGCTTCGCGCTCGGCCAGTTGCAGCACCGCTTTGGCCAGCCCGTGTCCGCGCGCCCATGGTGCCACAAAATGTGACTCAAGCGATACGGCAAAATACGATGTTTCTTTGCTTTTGCTGGGTCGCACTAATTGTGCTGTCGCTGCGAGTGAGCCATCCAGCCATCCCGCAAAAAGCTGGCGCTCAGGCACCAGCAATACGCCCTTCCAATAGGATTCAAGCACTTCACGTAGCGGCGGGGCCAGCCAGTTAAAGCCAATACCATCCTCGATGGCCGCATGGGTGGAGTGACATAGATTATCCAAATCATCACCGGAGAAATGACCCAGCTTTTCGACGCGAATCGTCATGATAACCCCAGAAAATTATGCAATAACACGTGGCCAACCCCCTGGCTTTTTTCCGGATGGAATTGCGTGCCAAAGATGTGGTCGCGCCCGACAATGGCCACGAGTGGCTGACCATAATCAGTGGTGGCGAGGCAATCAGCTTCATCGTCGCACACCGCATGGTAGCTATGCACGAAATAAGCATGTGCTTCATCAACGATGCCATGCAGCAAAGGGTGTGAGGGCTGCGTGCGTTGCAAGGTGTTCCAGCCCATGTGCGGCACTTTTAGGCCTGATGCCTCCATGCGTCGTACCTCGCCCTTCAACCAGCCTAGGCCTGCATGGGTGCCGTGCTCCAGCCCGCGCTCAAACAACATCTGCATGCCCACGCATATGCCAAGAAAGGGAACGCCTGCCACATGCACCCGTTGCTCCAGCGCCTCGATCATGTCTGGTACGGCGCGCAGGCCACGCATGCAATCGGCGAACGCGCCGACACCCGGCAGCACGATATGTGTGGCGTCACGCAGGTCGCTTGCCTGCGAGGTGATGCATAAATCAGCCTCTGGTGCGACACGACGAAGGGCAGCGGCGGCAGAATGCAGATTCCCTGCGCTGTAATCAATGAGGGCGATACGCATGTTAGGCGTGCGCGCCCAGCGGGGAGGCGGCGTGCATGCTGGCAGCAATCTGGCCGAGATGCCGGTCGTAATAACGGCGCTCCGCGTCGAGCAGACTATCAGAGATGACCACATCGCTGATGATGTAGCCGCGCTTTTCCAGCGTGTCGCGCCGTAAGTCATTGGCGGCCATGCCGATCATCAGGCGGATACCCAGATCCAGCACAAAACTGCTGAGCAGCGTTAGGTCGCCATAATGACTGGCCAGCCGCACACAAATGGACAAGCCGAAAAACAGAAAGGCTGGCAGCCAAATGCGATGGTACAACGCCCAGAAGAAGCCGAAAATGAAAGCGTAGAAGTTAAACCCCTCCGCCACAAACACCGGCGCTTCATAGGGCCGGGCGAGCTTAGGGTCCAAATGGACGCTGTAGAGTCGGGTCATAAACTGCACTGACTTATCCCTTCAAACTACCTTTGGTGGAGGGTATTTCACCCTCTTTGCGAGAGTCAATGGCGATGGCGCTTCGCAGGCAACGCGCCAGCCCTTTAAAGCATGACTCCACAATATGATGGTTGTTCACCCCGTATAAATTCTCGATATGCACCGTCGCGCCGAGGTTAAAGGCAAAGGCCTGAAACCACTCGCGGAATAGTTCGCTGTCCATTTCGCCGAGGCGCGGCTGGGTGAAGGCCACCTTCCAGATGAAATAAGGGCGGCCGGAGATGTCAATCGCCACCCGCGTCAGCGTCTCATCCATCGGAATGTAGGCATGCCCCCAGCGCTGAATGCCGCGGCGTTCGCCCAACGCATCGGCGACTGCTTGTCCCAGCGCAATGCCGCTATCCTCGGTGGTGTGGTGCGCATCGATATGCAGATCACCTTTGGCGCGCAGGGTAATATCCATCAAACTATGGCGCGAGAGCTGCTCCAGCATATGATCGAGAAAACCAATGCCGGTGGAGATGTCATAGATACCGGTGCCGTCGAGGGCGACGGTGGCGGCGATTTCCGTTTCTTTAGTTTTGCGGGTGAGCGTGGCTTTACGCATTGATTTATGCTATCCTCATTAAAGACTACACTATACGCATTCAGCCCAATGGATGAAACGGTTTTTTCTATGAGACACCTGATACTACCGATTTTAGCCTTATTTTTGTTAAGTGCTTGCGGCGAAGGGCAGGAGTGGGGCCAGTGGTTTCCTGAGGAAGAAAAAGACGAAGATGTGCAGTTTTTCTGCGATTATTACGGCAATTGTCCCAAAGAGCGCTCTGAGAAATGTGATTTCTACGGTAATTGCAGCAAAGATGAGAAAGATACGAGCATCTGGGGCCGCAAACCTGTGCAGGGCAATGTGTATGGCACCACTAAAACATGCGACTTTTACGGCAACTGCACGGGCGGTGAGTAGGTCCCCCTACGCGGCCTGATTATGCCCTCGCTGTGCTGAAACTGCCCTTCCGTTAAGGATCACTTCTTCTGTGCTAATTTGTGTTGCCGCAGTAGGAATGACCCCGCCTAGCGCGACAATCTGTTGATCGAGGGCAGCTTCTAATCCTTTGCCGCCTTCGCTAAAATAGGTTGGATCAATCCTTGTACTAAGCAGTTTGTTCCATCCTTTGCTATGACCAGTCAAATAAGGATTTTCTTTATCATAGGCAGCACGAAGCGCGGCAAATTTGGCGGCGATCACTGGTTCATCGAAGGCCAGAAATTTTGTCCATTGTTCAGGACGACGGTTGTTTTGTTCATGCAGTTGTGCAATGGCTTGTTTAGTATAATCCTCATAATTCTTGCCATCACGTCCAGAAACAACAGCGTACCGCACGAATGCCGTTTGAATAGTAGGCGTAAAAGAGGCTGTGAATTGATCAGCTGAAAGCTTAGAAACCCGCCCATACTCTTCCAGAGATAAATGTTTTAGTGCCAACAGCTCCTTACCATTCATGTAATCCCACAGGTCAGATACTTTCATATCTCCATAAATCTTATAGGCTGTTGTTAACATTTCTTTCTTGCTGGGTTCTACCACTCTTAATTCGCAGTTTAATAATGCGCGCACTTTGACCGCCAATGGCCAAACTAGATTGTAAATGGCTTCAGAGTCTTTGTCTCGCGGCTGAGAGAGGTCGGGCAACGCTTCACCCCATTTGGTTGGGCTGCCTACCTCAGGGATCACCGATGGATTAACCGTAGAGCCAAATTCGCTTTTGGCCGTATGCCGCGCTTCAAACAGCGATAGGGGATGCTCGCTATTGGCGACCGTGATCGCCGCTTGATGCATCTGAGATTGTTCAGAGTTTAGGTCATTTGTTCGGGTATATGTTGCATATCGCTGTCGAACCAAACTACAGAACTCACTATTAGGGCCATGTAGAGCATATTTTGGATCAAACAGACTCTCAAAGTTTATTACCCAAGCCTCAGCCATATTATTACCATCATAGCCAAAATCATGGGGTATGGGATTTCGTTGCAGCTTCATGAAGGCTAGGCCTAAGATCAGGTGCGCCAATTCATGCTCAAAACGTGTCTCAGACAGTTGTTTTGTCAGCCCTACACCGAACTGATACAATTTGGCGTGCCGCGCCACAAACTCACGGACCGTTAGACCGCGCTCAATGGCATAGAGCAACTCACAGTGTAACGGATCGAGATGCACCGGCCCGCGTGGGCCAACGAGTTTGCCATTGTCATCCCTCAGCGGCTGCTGCTGTAATGCGATTTTGAGAGGTAATGCCATGATACTTGCTCCTGTGCGTGAGGCATTACCACAGGTCTGTGTCATTAGTGTGACAAACGCAGCAAAGCGGGGTGGCGGAATTTTAGGCTAACAGGCTGTTTAACATAAATAAGATGCGAAAGACGTCAGGCCGCGCCTTTTTTCTGCTTTGCCAGCAGCTTATTAATCTGGTCGCGCAGTTTTGCCGCTTCCTCAAATTCCAGATCGGCGGCGGCTTTGAGCATTTTGGCGCGCAGATGCTGTAACATGCTCTCGGGATCGCCGGCGTCATATTCATCACGCGCTGAATCGGCGGCGCGCGCCGGCAGGCTCGCCGATAGGTGATCATTGTAGTAGGGCGAGAGCTGCGTGGTGTCGCCTTCCTGCTCCTGCTGGATGGCTTGGGCGATGGCGCGACGCACCGTTTGCGGGGTGATGCCGTGCTCGTCGTTATAGGCTTGTTGTTTGGCGCGGCGGCGGTCGGTTTCATCAAGCGCGGCTTTCATCGAGTCCGTCATGCGATCCGCATAGAGGATCACCTTGCCCTCGGCATTACGGGCAGCGCGGCCAATGGTTTGAATCAGTGAGGTGCGTGAGCGCAGGAAGCCTTCTTTGTCGGCATCGAGAATGGCGACCAGCCCGCATTCGGGAATGTCCAGTCCCTCGCGCAGGAGATTCACCCCGACCAGAACATCGAACGTGCCCAGCCGCAAATCACGCAGAATATCAATGCGCTCCAGCGTATCGACATCAGAATGCAGGTAGCGCACCTTGATGCCCAGCTCATCCATGTATTCGGTGAGTTGCTCGGCCATTTTTTTGGTGAGCGTCGTCACCAGCACGCGGAAGCCCTTGGCCACTTGCAGGCGAATTTCACTGAGCACATCATCGACCTGCGTATCGATGGGGCGAATTTCCACCGGCGGATCGAGCAGACCGGTGGGGCGAATGATCTGCTCAGCAAACACGCCATTGGTCCAGCCCAGCTCGATGGGGCCAGGCGTCGCCGAGACAAACACCGTTTGCGGACGGCGCTCGTCCCATTCCTCAAATTTCATGGGGCGATTATCCATCGCTGAGGGCAGGCGGAACCCATATTCCACTAACACCGATTTTCGTGCTTTATCGCCATTATACATGCCGCGAATCTGTGGCACTGTCACATGGCTCTCATCAATAAAAAGCAGGGCATTCTTGGGTAAATACTGAAACAGAGTAGGCGGCGGCTCGCCCGGGCGCTGCGCGGTGAGATGGCGCGAATAATTCTCGATGCCTTTACAGGTGCCTGTTTCAGTGAGCATCTCGAGATCAAATGTCGTGCGTTGCTGTAGCCGCTGCGCTTCCAGCAGCTTGCCTTGTTCATAGAGCGAATCCAGTCGTACTTTCAGTTCCTCTTTGATGGTGCCAATGGCGCGCTCGATGGTGGGGCGCGGCGTCACATAGTGGCTGTTTGCATAGACGGTCACCGTCTCCATACTGCCCTGACCTTCACCAGTGAGGGGATCAAAGGCATAAATATCATCCACATCATCACCGAAAAATGACAAACGCCACGCCTGATCCTCCAAGTGGGCAGGGTAAATGTCCACTGTATCACCGCGTACGCGGAACGAACCGCGCTGGAAGTTGAGATCGTTACGTTTATATTGCAATTCAATCAGTTGCCGCAGAAAGTCAGCCATGGATAGCGGCTGGTTTTTAGACAACGTGATTTTCATCGCAGAGTAGGTCTCTACTGAGCCAATACCGTAAATGCAGGACACGGAGGCCACCACAATCACGTCCTGACGCTCTAGCAGTGAGCGAGTGGCCGAGTGACGCATCCGGTCAATCTGCTCATTAATGGCCGAGTCTTTTTCGATAAAGGTATCGGTACGCGGAACATACGCCTCCGGCTGGTAGTAATCATAGTAGGAGACAAAAAACTCCACCGCATTATGCGGAAAAAAGCTTTTCATCTCATGATAAAGCTGTCCGGCCAGCGTTTTGTTATGCGCCATAATCATGGCGGGGCGCTGAGTCTGCTGAATGATGTGCGCCATGGTGAATGTTTTGCCGGAGCCGGTGACGCCCAGCAACACCTGATCACGGGCGTTATCGCGGATGCCACTCACCAACTGGGTGATGGCCTGAGGTTGATCACCGGCAGGAGAGTAGTCAGAGACAATTTCTAATTTTTGCACGAGGCCCCAAAAAGCAGAGAGTCATTCATGATATAGGGATGTGCGCCAGCTAATTCCAGCCAGCTACAGGCGAATTATTTGCCGTCACCAAAGATACCGCCTGCGGCCTTCACCGTGATATATGCCGGACCCATAATAATGATAAACAGGGCTGGCAGCAGCAGTAAAATCAGAGGAATTGTCATGAGGGCTGGCAAACGTCCTGCCTTATTTTCAATAATCAGAATGCGTGTATGACGGTAATCATCGGAGAGAACACGCAGCGTATCGCTGAGTCCGGTGCCAAAACGCTCAGTTTGGATAAGCGCGGCTACCAGTGAGCGAAACGGCACCAGATTTGTACGTTCACCCAGATTTATCAGGGCGCGGGTACGGTCATTCAACAGTGTCAGCTCAAGCCGCGTGCGATTGAGTTCTTCATTAATCTCGGGGTAGGCGCGGCCTATCTCAGCGGTGACACGAGCCAGAGCGGCGTCCAGTGCCAAGCCGGATTCCACGCAGACCACCATCAGATCGAGCGTATCGGGGAAGGCACGCAGCAGATTCTTTTTGCGGCGTTGGGTGGCGTTGTACACAAATAACTGGGCGCCAAAGACGCCTATAATCATTAATAGCAAACCACCAATCCAGTATGCGTATTGGAGTGAGGTTGTGTCTTTTATCATGAAGAGAAAGGCGCCAAGAATGGAGACGAAGTAGCCAATCAGGCGGCGATAGATCAGGAAGTATGCCGCGGCATCAGGCGAGAAAATACCGGCATGCTGGAGTTGTGGTTTAAGCTCTTTCTTGGACTCTTCAACGTTGACGCCAATGATTCGCAAAAAACGCTCTATGCCGAGAGCCGTTTCAGAAGGCTCATCCGTAATCTCCGTGAGCGCATCAGCTCCATCGGGAGTGTAATACTCCTGAGACATACCCGTGGCATGCTTGAGATGCTCCAGTGTTTGTTTTTTTCCAAAATAAGCGTCTAAGCCCAGATAAACTGCAAACACGACGACACCAAGGAAAATGGCCAGCAACAGTGGTGACATAACTAGACCTCCACCTTAATCATCTTGCGAACCACCACTTGTGACGTGATAATGAGCGCGGCCACGATTGTCAGTAACATATGGCCAGTTTCTGTGGTCAGAAGCGGATCCAGATGGTCTGGCGTGATTAAATATAAAGCAAGAAACATGACCACTGGTATGGCGCCAAGAATATAACTAGTGGCGCGGCCTTCGGAGGTCATGGCACGAATTTTCAAGCGCAACTGTTTGCGTTTTCGAATCACATTGGACAGATTGCTCACCACTTCGGCAAGATTACCGCCTGTTTCCTGTTGAACACGCAATACCACAATAAAAAACTTTACATCCTGCTCTTCAACACGCTGTGAGAGCCGCAACAAGGCTTCATCCGATGTGCGGCCAAGGGCAATTTCATCGACGACCTGACGAAACTCCGTGGAGATCGGAGCCTCCATATTTTCAGCTACCATATTTAGGGCGGTATTTAATGGAAAACCAGAGCGCACACTTCGAACAATCATGTCTAAAACGTCAGGAAAATCACTGATAAATTTTGCATTCCGGCTGGCAATACGATTTTGCAAATAGCTGGAAAACGCATAGGGCACACCAATGAATGCAAGAAATGTAAATAACAAACTCTGTGTGCCAGAGTAGATCACATAAGGTACGAATAATTCGCTCACTACGAGTAAAACCACAATTAGTGTCGCATGACGCGCCATACCAGACCCTAGGATACGACGTCCAAATTTCTCGCCCAGAGGAATCTCTGACAAAAACTTTAAAACCGGCGAGTCACTGTAATCCGCCTTAAGAATAGACCCTTCTTCATTGGAGGGGTGATTCATCCCCAGCGCCATGTCGTTGCTCATTTCCGTTAGCATCTGGCTGGCACGCGAGTGGCTCCCGCGCCCCATTTTTGTTGTCACAACAAGTACGAGAAGGAAACAGATAATACCAATAATGACGGCGAGCAGAAGTGGACTCATATAAATACCTTAATATCCTCCTGTTTTAGCGATAATTCCTAAACATTCCATTAATTCTTTTTCTATTCCAAAATATTCTGCTTTTGGGGCAAAGCGCGGACGAATTCCTGAACAGGTAAATTCACCATCCATCGTGCCATCAGACTTCATGCCTTTCATTTTGAAAGTAAAAATTGGCTGTGTGATAATTGTGTCTCCATCGGTGCCCACAATCTCTTCAATATGCGTAATACGACGTTTTCCGTCACGCATACGCGCTATTTGAACAATTAATTGTACTGCACTGGAAATTTGATAACGCAATGAGTTATGGGGCACCTGAACACCAGACATACTCACCAGATTTTCAATACGAGATAAGCAATCTCTTGGGTTATTAGAGTGAATGGTTGCCATGGAACCATCATGGCCAGTATTCATGGCTGAGAGTACGTCAATGACTTCATCGCCACGTATTTCACCTAAAATAATCCGATCGGGGCGCATACGAAGGGCATTACGCACTAGTTGGCGCTGCGTCACTTCCCCAGCTCCCTCCGTAGAGATGGGGCGGGTTTCAAGCCGCAATACGTGAGGTTGTCGCAGCTGTAACTCGGCGGCGTCCTCAATGGTTATCACACGTTCACCCGCGTCAATCCCACCAGAGAGCGCGTTCAGAAGTGTTGTTTTGCCGGAACCGGTGCCACCTGAAATGATGATATTGAGGCGCATAAATGCGCATAAATGAAGGAAGCGTGCCATGGCAGCCGACATGGAATCATAGGCGACATAATCCTCAAGCGCCATCTTGGACTTTTTGAATTTACGAATCGACACCAGACAGCCATCCAGTGCGAGTGGTGGTATAATGGCGTTGAATCGTGAGCCATCCTCCAGTCGCGCATCCACCATTGGACTGGCTTCATCAATACGACGCCCAACGCGTGATACAATGCGCTGGATAATACCCAACAAGTGACGTTCGCTTAGAAATTTAACATCAGTGATAAAGATTTTGCCACGCCGCTCAATGTAGACATGTTCAAAGGTGTTGATCATGATGTCGGCAACCTCGGGGTCCGCCAGCAAGGGCTCGAGCGGCCCTAAGCCAAGTATTTCATCCACGCATTGCTGCGTGAGCAAGTTGATTTGCGTTTGCGTCAGTGGAATTTCCAAAGCGGCATACGCGGCCTCTGCCACTTCTAAAACACGCTGACGTTTGCGTTCCTGAGGCAATTTTTGTAAACTGGCAAAATTAATATTATCAACTAAATCCTGAATGATTCTGGCTTTGGCTCTTTGAAAATCGGGTGTTTCTAAAGAGGTGTCGAGATAGCTGATAAGCGAGGGCGCTTCTGACTCACCTGGCTTTAACTTCGCCATTATCTGCAGAGCATTTCCAAAATGGTCACGAGGGTTAACAGCTCCCTCAGGTGATGCGATGACGCTTGGCAGCTGACTACCTGCAGGTGGTGCAGATGCATGAGCGGAGGCTGCATCGTTGGCTGCTGCTGAAGGAATTTCAGCCTGATTCTCCGGGCGTATGGGGGGCGTTGTTCCAGAGGAGGTGGGTGTTTTTTTACCAAACATGCTCATATTTAGCGAGTCCCAGAACTTGCTTTGATGTCAGGTGTGGCGTCGTGATGCACAATCATATCGGCCAAACGACGTATCTCATTAGCAACCAGTGAATTACCCTGCTCAAGAAGTGTATTCGCCTGATTCTCTGCACGAACGATTGTTTTGATGTCGTTAGGTATATACAAATCGATGCGGCGACCGGAGACACGTTCAAAGTCCCGCGCATTAATACCTTCTTTGAATTTTGATCCACTACGGTTAATCACCATTAGTACGTGTTTTTGTGAAATACCCATCCGTTGCCATGCGGTGAGCAGGCGAGCTGAATGGTTAATGGATTTAAGCCACAATTGCGAAATCAGAACAATATGATGCGCACTCGAAAGTGCTGATGAAGTCCAGTTACTCCATAAGTGCGGAAGATCAAGTACGACATATGCGTATTTCTGCTGTAGTGCGGAGATCAGGTCTCTTACTGCCTCTGGCGTAACCTGAGGTAAATAGTGAAGAGTTTGCGGTGCTGCAATCACATCAAGTGTTTGGCGGTACTGAACAATCATACGGTTGACGAGTATTTCATCAATCCCGCGCTCCGGATGATCAAAAATTTCTTTAATGCCATATTTGGGCGTGAGATCCAGCTGCTTTGCGACCATGCCAAACTGGTAATCAAAATCCACCAATACGGTTGGCTTTCTATGCTCTGTGGCTAAGGCATAGGCGGTATTGATGGCTAGTGTACTGCATCCATCACCAGCAGATGCACCAATAAAAGCGATAACCTCTCCATTAGCACCGACATTAGTGGCCCTTAAAACCATACAATCACGTAATTCGGTTAAAGAAGGCTGTTGTGCGAAATACTCGCTGACGCCGCGCTCCTTTAGTGCGCGGTAAAATGCGATATCATTGGTTTTACCCATGACAGCAACTCGGGTGTCAACATCACAATGTTCTGCTAGCGCATCAATTTCTGGCAAGACATCGTAAGTACGTTCGGCAATATCAATTAAAATATATTTTGCCGTGAGATTGCGCTGCGACAATAATTGTGCCGCGTCTAACGGAGTGCCGATAACCGTATTCGCGCTATCATAGCCAAGTGATGTGGCCAGTGATTCGCCGAGCGGACGACTATCTTCATTCGCTAGTATTAATAGTACAGGAGACCTAGCGTCCATGTCATTCCACGATCCACCAGAAGGCAGAATAAATTAATTGGCTTCGAGATCTCTGGCCGTGAAGTCAGAATCCGCTGACTCTTCTACCGGAGGATTAATATACTGGTTGTAGGCACGTATTGTGCTAGCAGCATCCGAATAATCTAACAATGTGGGACTTACAAACTGACGTTTATCCGTTACCATTTGGACAATATTTGAGGCAACAGAGCAGCCTAGTGTTGGTGAATAAAGATTATAGGGATTCACTGAATTATCAATGTAGCGCGGCTCGCAGTCACGCGTAACCACGCGCTCATACATAAGCAGCACTTCAGTTTTTTCTGATGGGTTTATTTGATACTCTAACCCATACAGCTGTAACGTCTGCTCCGCTTTATCACACAGAGGATCACCCTCAAAACAGTTAAGCTCCGCTCTGGATGGTTGGTCTGTCTCAATCCAATTCACCACTTCATCCAAGGATTGCTCTGAGACCATATCCACAGACACTACCTCAGAGGACACATCCAGCAATGATTCTGGTGCCCCATGATTAAAATGCGCAGCGGTCGGAATGGTTGAGCAGGCAGAAAGCAACGCTACCAAAGCACCAAAAGAAACGACAAGATTCAAATTTTTCATGACTAATCTACCATAAATCCGATTGGGCCTTCGACCTGCGGGGTCTGTCCGATACGACGAGCATCGCCGTTTAAGCTACCGAGAGCACCGTAAAAGAAACTCTCCATGACACTTGCTGGTGCAAAATTATCCGTTGGTAACTTCACATCACTGGAAGCTAAAGGGTCAACCAGATACGGCGTGACTGCCAGAACTAACTCGGTTTCCTCACGGCGGAACTCAGTTGAGCGGAATAGAGCGCTCAAAATAGGTATCTCCCCCAAACCAGGTACTTGTTGGATGGTTGAGCGCAGATTGTCATTTATCAAACCGGCAATCATGAAACTCTCACCTGGAGAGAGTTCGATCACAGTGCTGGCGCGACGGGTGTTGAGCCCTGGGATTGAAACACCTTGAAGCACCACAGAGTTGCTGGGATTCAACTCCGATACTTCGGGCTCCACTAACATACGTATGCGATTCTCAGAGAGTACTGTTGGCTTAAATTTAACGGACACACCGAACGGCTTAAACTCAACGGTCACGAACGAGCTATTCGCACCCCCTTGTCCGCCGCCACCGCCGCTGCTTTGTGGTACCAGAATCGGGAATTCGCCACCGGCCAGAAACTTCGCCTCTTCACCGGAGAGCGCCACCAGATTTGGCTCAGCCAATACTTTGAACAACCCGTTTTGCTCTAGCGCCTGCAGGGCACCCGAAAGGCCATCGCCATCTGAATTCTGGAATGTACCACTTATAGCACCAAATGTGTTGTCGCTAGGTATGGCAAACTGCCCAAAGCCTGCCGCGCCAGAAACCAATCCTCTACCAAAGCCCGTACCAAGCTGAAAGACTGTGTCAGACCCATTCGTGACCGCTTGTAAGTTGACACCGAGGTTTTTAAGAGCTGTACGACGAATCTCACCCACGCGCACGCGAAGCATGACTTGTTGGCCGCTAATCACTTCCATCAAATTTAAAACATTAGATGAAATCTCACCTTTAGACGCACTTTCATTGGTGCTTTCAGCATCGGCCTCAGGGGCTACAAATTGATCGACAATCTTTACTGCCTGCGCTGCTGCCAATGTACCGCTGACCTGACCAGTGAGCGCGATATTGGTGTTGACCATCTCAACGCCAATAGTTTCATATGGCATCAAATCTTTCAGTGACTTGCGAATCATAGGGAGGTCGTAACCAACAGTGACCTCAACCGAACGAATCAGCTTGTTGTCTTCACTGAATGCCCGCACTGACGTATGGCCAACCTTTTTACCGATAATCGACAGCTTGTTTTTTCCATGTGGATAAATATCCGCGACTTCAGGATCAGCAACAATGACCTCTGACATGCTTTGCGGCAGGTTGATCAGTACCGAACGGTGTACAGGAACCGTCAGCTCTTCAGCAGCGACTGCAGATTGCGCCAAGGCTAGAAATAGGAGTGTTGCGGCACATATAGCTTTCAACATAATCGTGCCTTTCAGGCTAAACATCATTCCAAACCTCTGTATAGCTAATATATTCACTTAGGAGACGCTTGCAGCGCAGAAGCCGAAAGCCCCTGTCCTAGCAGCGCCCCATTTTGGGACTGGACACCGGAAACATCCTTCGTTTCTGTGCCACGAATGACTTTCACAGGATTGGTTTCTGCTTCTTCCGAAGTCGTTTTTTTAGCAACGACTGTATGAGTGAGGTCGGCTACACCCGTTGGAGCAGCGCTATCATCCACGTCTTTATCCTTCAAAGAGCGCAAAGCCAGTGAGACATATCCAGTTTCCTGAGCCAAACGTAGTTTTTGAGCCTGTTCCAACTGAACCTCAAGGCTGACGCTCGATGGAGGGCGTTTTTGCGCACCCTCGGGCTGTGTCTGACCCGCGGTGCTGCGATCATCAACCGCCAGCACTTTAACGTTGGTGAGCAAAAGTTCAGTGTAAGAGTCACGCTTATCATTGGCTGCCGTACGACGTGTTTCATCGTCAGAGGGAATTTCGTGGGTGATCAACACATCAACATAGTCACCCGGGAACAAAAATCCGGCTACTGCTGAGATGTTATCGACCTGAATCGTCGCCACTTTATAGCCTGGCTCAAGAGCTGCGGCAAGGAAATTGGGATCACTGGGGTTAGAAAGCTTTGATAAAATGATGGGCTCGCCTTCCTGAAAGGTGGAGCGTGTCACCATACCGACAATGCTGTTAGATTGGCCGCCGGCGGTGACAAACCCGTTAATCACGAGGTGACTGGGCCACGGCTGACGGCTGATCATTTCTGCTTTAATCACCTCACCAATCGGAATGGAGTGCGCAGCTACCAAGACATCAACTGCCTTTGATGTGTCCGCTACCGGTGTTTGCGGCATGATTTGTGCTGTGGGGGCGCCTGGCTCAGGCTTAGAAAGGGAAAACACAATAAAAGCTGCGCCTACAGCGAGTACAAGTGCAATAACGATACCAATCAAACGCATATGGATGTAGCCTCAATAGAACTAAATGTTAAAGCGATGCCTCAACATCAATTAATGTCATACATAGTCAAATAAGAAAAATCACGTCAAGCGATTCTGTAGACGCTTCATGTAATTGTCACAATGGGTTTTAATTTGTGGCATTAATATCAGGCGTTGCCATTTTGGCAATGGTTTATTTTCTTTAAGCCTGTTGTAGAATATTTGTGTAGTGTTATTGTAAGAAAATTGAGTCACACAGGAGTTTTCATGGAAAATGTTTATCAAAAACTTGAAGCGCTGGGCCTGAGCCTACCTCAGGTGAGTGCACCGGCGGCTAATTATATACCCTGTGCTATTTCTGGCTCGATGGTGTTTCTTTCCGGCACGTTACCCATCGTTGACGGTAAGCCAGCCTTCATAGGGAAGCTGGGGGAGAATTTCACCATTGAGCAGGGTCAGGAGACGGCGCGTTGCTGCGTTCTCAATTTGCTAGCGCACTTACATCATGCATTAGATGGCGATTTATCGCGAGTGAAGCGCGTCATCCGTCTGGGTGTGTTTGTGAATGCTACGCCGGATTTCACCGAGCATCCAAAAGTGGCGAATGGCGCATCCGACCTCATGATGGAATTATTTGGGGATGCGGGGCGGCATGCGCGCTTTGCTGTGGGCGTGAGTGGCCTCCCATTTGGCGTGGCGGTGGAAGTGGACGCGACGTTCGAGATTTGAGTGGGTGTCAGAGATAAACGCATGTCGTCCACCCCTTATCTGATTGATCATCATGTGAGATGTCAGCGGCATGGCAGGATCTATGTCGGCTCAGCGCTTGCGGTAAAAACGGACCTTTGGAAAGAGGGTCACAGTGCGGAGATTCGGGCTGCCGTTGCCAAATACATCGAAAACCACCCGCTGCCAGATTATTGCCGTTTTTATTTTACGATCAGCCCACGCGGTGTACCTTTTTTGGTTTTCTCGGAAATGGCCGCACCGCGTGATCCCGTATTAGTATCAAAGTTTGCTAGGCGCGCTGCTCTTGAAGCTTCATTTGATAAGGGCTGTCGTTATGTGGATCCGAGAGTTATGGATCATTGCTTCTCCTATGGCATTGCGGAGGAAGTTTTAACAGCCTCGACTCCTGCTGAAGCGGGCCATGTGACACTGCATGCTAATGTGCGCACGCGACATTTACTCGAGATTGCCGAGCGTGAACATTCTTTTGGATTGCAGTCATCAGGATTCCAGCGCTAAGCCGCTGAACAGTCAGCGAAGATCACGCCGCTTTTGATTCAATGTCCGTGACATAGGTCGCCTCTGTGCGGTCACGCACTTCCTGCTCCATCACTCCTGGCGCTAATTCAATGAGGTGTGGTTTACCGTCTTGAAACGAAAAAACCGCCAGTTCAGTAATCAACATATCGACCACAGCCGCGCCGGTCAGGGGCAGCGAGCAGGCTTTGACAAATTTAGCACCGCCATCTTTCGCGTTATGTTCCATCACCACGATGATTTTTTGTACGCCCGCTACCAGATCCATGGCGCCGCCCATGCCTTTGACCATTTTTCCCGGAATCATCCAATTGGCGAGATCGCCCTGCTCAGACACCTGCATGCCACCGAGAATCGCCAGATCAATATGACCGCCGCGAATCATGGCAAAAGATTGCGCACTGTCAAAATAGGCGCTGTAGGGCAGTTGTGAGATGGTTTGTTTACCGGCGTTAATCAGGTCAGCATCGACATCGCCCTCGGCTGGGTAGGGTCCCATTCCGAGCATACCATTTTCACTTTGCAAAATAATGTGCATGCCCGCCGGAATATGATTGGCCACCAATGTCGGGATGCCAATGCCAAGATTGACATAAAAACCATCGCGTAGTTCTTCAGCAGCGCGTGCCACCATTTCATCACGGGTCCAGGGCATATTCAGTCTCCTTATGCTGCGTGTGTCGTACGGAATTCAATCCGCTTTTCAAAATTCTGACCAAGGAAGGCGCGACTCACATAGATACCGGGTGTGTGCATCATGTCGGGATCGATCATACCTTCTTCCACCACGCGCTCCACTTCAACGATGGTATGCGTTGCCGCCGTTGCCATCACTGGATTGAAATTTCGTGCCGTTTTGCGGTAGGTGAGGTTGCCGGCCGTATCGGCGGTATCCGCTTTGATAATGGCGAGATCGGCGAACAGTCCGGTTTCCATGACGTAGGTTTTGCCATTGAACTCACGGGTTTCTTTGCCTTGTGCAACAATGGTGCCAACACCGGTGCGCGTGTAGAAAGCGGGGATGCCAGCGCCGCCAGCGCGGATGCGCTCGGCCAGCGTGCCTTGCGGATTAAACTCAATTTCTAGCTCCCCTTGCAGAAACTGGCGCTCAAATTCTTTGTTTTCACCTACATAGGAGGAGATCATTTTACGAATTTGCTTTTTAGCTAATAGCTTGCCTAAGCCAAAATCATCGACACCGCAATTGTTAGAAATAACGGTTAAGCCAGACACACCGGACTGCAAAATCACTTCGATGCAATGTTCCGGAATGCCACACAAACCAAAGCCACCGGCCATAATCGTCATGTCGTTGCGCAGAAGCCCGTCAAGTGCATCCGCCGCATCACGATAAATCTTTTTCATGCATCGCTCCTAAAACTTGAGAATTTTGTCTATAGCATGCTTAGAAAAACTTGCCAGCCCAGAAAAACTAACACGCATTGTGAGGAATTGGATGTTTACACTTGCCACACTAACGTTTCCTGAGATTAATGCATCATATGGATGCAGCGTTTATCTTCTCATTAATGTTGAGTGCCCTGTTGCTGATCGCCATGGTCACTGACGCGACACGCTACACCATTCCCAATTGGATCAATGGCTTAATCGTTATTCTTTATGTGTTGATGTTTGCCGCGGTGCCTGCAGCAGCCTCAGTGAGCTGGCTGGAGGGACTCTACGGATTTGCGAGTGTCTTTGCCGTGGGCTACGTGATTTTTCTATTCAATATTATGGGCGGTGGTGACATTAAATTATTGTCCGTCCTAGCGCTTTGGACAGGATTTAGCATGACTTTGGGCAGTTTCATCTTGTTTTGTGCCATCATAGGCGGTTTTTTGACGCTAATTTTGATCTTCTTGCGCATTATTGCCCCGTTTGTCGTCAATTACCTGCCATCGAAGCCACATTTACCGCGTGTGCTGAGTTTTGGTGAGCCACTGCCTTACGGTCTGGCCATTGCCACCAGTTTTCTCATGCTGCTATGGACAGACCAGATACCCGGACTGGCGGGCGTCAAAGCGCAGGCGCTGATCTGGTTGTCATTTTAGACAGTTTATCAGTTAAACGTAGGGATTTTTGCCGGCGCGCCACAGCATGCGAATCGGAATACCCGGCAGGTTGAAAGACTCGCGCAGGTGATTGACCAGATAACGCTCATAGGAAGTGGGAATATCCGTGTCACGATTCGCAAAAATGACAAAGCGCGGTGGGCGTGTTTTGCTCTGGGTAATGTAGCGTAGTTTGAAGCGCCGCCCAGAAATCATCGGTGGATTATGGCGGTCTGTTGCTTCTTGCAGCCAGCGGTTCAGCTCACCGGTACCCAGACGCGTGTTCCATAGGCGATACATATGCAGTGCGTCTTTAATCAGGCGATCCAGTCCTTCGCCACGCGCGGCAGAAACGGGCACCAGCGGCACTGATTTCATTTGCGGGATGACATCTTCCAGCCGATATTGCAAATCCTCGAGCAATGCCTTTTTATCTTCCACCAAATCCCATTTGTTGACTGCAATCACACAGGCGCGACCTTCTCTCTCAATCAAGCCTGCCAGCGCATTATCCTGTTTTTCCAGTGGCATGGTTGCATCAAGCACCAAAATAGCCACGTGGGTGTAGCGCAGGGCATTGGTAGTGTTGCCAATCGACATTTTCTCAAGCACACCCTCGACTTTGCCTTTTTTGCGCAAACCGGCGGTATCCACCAGTTCCAGGGCCTGTCCACGCCAACTAAATGGAATCGTCACTGCATCACGCGTCATGCCTGCTTCAGGGCCGGTGAGCAAACGCTCTTCACCCAGAAGTTTGTTAATTAGCGTTGATTTGCCAACGTTGGGGCGGCCGAGAATGGTGAGCTTAATGGTTTCATCCGGCAGCCCGTTAGCCAGTGCTTCTTCTTCGGCCAGTGCGGCATCGACTTTTTTGATGCGACGACGGCGCGCGCCGCGCTCTTCTGGCTTTGCCGCCTCGCCTGCATAGGGGGCCAGCGCGTCATATAAATCTGCCATCCCTTCGCCATGCTCCGCTGAGAAAGCCACCGGCTCGCCAAAGCCCAGCCTCCAGGCGTCGGCAATTCCGTTGGACGCCTGTTTGGACTCCGCTTTATTGGCAATCAGCACCACTGGCAACCCACGCTGGCGCACTTGTCGGGCAAAGGTTTCATCCACCGACGTAATCCCGACAATGGCGTCAATCACCAGCAGCACAACATCGGCTTCTTCCAGTGCTTTCAACGCTTGCTGGCTCATGCGCTCGGCCAAACTGCCCGCTGTAGCCTCCTCTAGGCCAGGCGTATCGATAATCTCGACATCCAGCGGCCCAACATTGCCTTTACCATAACGGCGATCACGTGTGACGCCGGGCGTATCGAAAACAATCGCCTCCTTACGCCCGACCAGACGGTTATAGAGGGTGGATTTGCCGACATTCGGACGTCCGATAATGGCGAGGCGCATAGGAATCGTCAATGCAGGTGAGCTTGTTGTTACGGCACGTGATGTAACGGGTTAGGCGGCTTGATGCCACTGTTCTTTGCAGAAAAGGGCAGCAACGCTACTTTATGAAATGCAAATGGGCGTCTTTATCGATGACATACAGACCACCATCCGCAAAGGCCGGTGGTGCACTGACACCGGCGACAAAGTCGCGCTGGTCGATCAATTTGCCATTCGCCGGATCCACAATAAATAACGCTCCCAAGGGATCAATCAGCAAAAGCTGACCATTGACCAGATAGGGGCCGTGAATCTCCGCTGCCCCTTCGTCACGATCGGTTTCCGCGTCGAGTAGTGGGGTAATCCATTTGATTTTACCGCTTTCTGCTGCCAATGAGATGACACGGTGATCGGTATCGAGCACATAGAGATAACCGCCGCTGGCCCAAGGTGTAAAGCTGGAGCCAAAGCGACTTTCCCAGACGCGCAGCCCGTTGCGCACATCCATGGCCGCGAGCAGGCCATTGGTGCTGATGCTGAAAACAAAACGCCCAGCCACCACGGGATCACCACTAATACCGGTAAAACTATCAGAGGCATGGGTGCGTAGAGGCTTGAGCAATGATTCTTTCCACACCGGTTCACCATTGCGCCGCGATAGCGCATAAAGTTCGCCAGAATTGTAAGCCACAATCACCAGCGGGCCCGTGGCGGCAGGAACGCTACTTCCAAGCATACTGGCCGCTTCATTAATCCCGCGATGCTGCCAGCGAATCGAGCCACTACCCAGATTCAGGGCAAAAATCTGGCTATCAACCGTTGGGATGAGCAGCATATCCTCAAACAATCGCGGGGCAGCACGCACGGGGCTTTTTAACTCGCGTTCCCAGAGTTTTTTGCCATTTTTTGCGTCCAATGCCGCGACATGACCGTCTGACGTCACGGCATAGAGCCAACGATCCTGTATGGCCAGCCCGCCGCCATAGCCCGCTTCCTCCATTTGTAATGCTTTGCTCACCCACAAGACATGGGAGGGTGCCTTGCGGGCATGTGCACTGATCGCACCGTTACCATCCATTGCAAAAACGGCACTTGCCCCCACAACGGGCGCCGCCTGCAGCGCCCCAGGCCAGGGCGCCTCGTCACCCACTGAGCCCTCGTCTTTATCCTCAGCCAGCGTGGCGGCGATATTTGGGATGTAATGGGTGGCGGTGCCGCCTGCCTGCGGCCAGTTCTCCATGGACAGCGCATCTGGAAAACTGACTTCCATATCAGCCATGTCACTGGCCGCCGTCAGAGCCTCATCTTCGGCCAGAACGCTGATGCGCTCACCGGAGAGACTCGATTTTTTACTCTCTGAAGAACCACTGAACCAGCCTGAGACGGTGCTGCAGCCACTGGCCATCAGCAGACAGGCCAGCATGAGCCCGCGCGTGGCCATAAACGGATGTTTCACGGCGCTGGCTCAGCCGATGATGCAGGTGCTGACTCTAATGCATCTGCCGGCTCAGGGGCTAATTCGTCGGCCAGCTCGGTAGCAAGAATCAACTGTGCCCGCTGACGCAGCGTATCTGGGGTGCCTGCCGCTTGTGCAATGATGCGGTACATGCTGGCTGCTTCGCTCTTTTTACCCGCGGCGAGCAGAGAAAATGCCTGAATTTCTTTTTGTGTCATAGCAAAGGGACCATCAGATTTGGCGTCTCCCGCATCGGAAGTGTCCTGCATGAGCAAGGCGGCAAAGTGGTGATAAGGGTCCTGCGCGGATTTTTTTTCCAACAGGGGTTGCAGGTAAGCACGCGCGGCCTCAGGTGCATCTTTTTTGGATAACTCCGCTGCCCATAACGCAGCCAGAGGTGACAGTGTGCTGTGTTTAGCTGCGGTTACTTTGTCAAGAAGCTCGATTGCCTCCCCCTGACGCCCGTTTTCAGCCATATGTCGCGCGTCCAGTAACTGTGCTGTCAGTGCCTGTGAGCGATTATTATTATAGGTTTGCCAGCCGACAATGGCGATGGTTCCCACAAGGATAAGACCGGTGACGGTGATGATGTAACTGCCGAGCGCCCGCCATAAATTACGCATCTGCTCGCGGCGCAGGTCATCATCAATTTCAGCAAATAGCGGATCGTTGGCCATGAATCACGTTTTCAGTAGGTTTAATCCTATCAATAATCCGAATAATTGACTTGGCCAATAGAAAAACGCGCCACCCCTGCCTTGAATTGCACTTCATGCGAGTGGGAAAGTTTATTCCCACTCAATGGTGCCCGGTGGCTTGGAGGTAATATCATACACCACGCGATTAATGCCGCGCACCTCATTAATGATGCGCCCCGCCACACGGCTTAGGAAGCTATGATCGAAATGATAATAATCAGCGGTCATTCCATCGGTAGAGGTAACAGCGCGGATGGCGCAGACATGTTCATAAGTGCGCCCGTCGCCCATGACGCCCACGGTCTTCACAGGCAATAGCACCGCGAACGCCTGCCAGATGTCGGCATAAAGACCAGCAGACTTTATTTCCTCGATATAGATGGCGTCAGCAGCTCGCAGAATATCCAGCTTCTCTCGGGTGATGTCGCCTGGTAGTCGAATCGCCAGCCCGGGTCCGGGGAAGGGGTGACGCCACACCATTGGTGCCGGCATACCCAGTTCGATGCCCAGCGCGCGTACCTCGTCTTTAAACAGCTCACGCACCGGCTCCACCAGTTGCATCTTCATACGCTCTGGCAAGCCGCCAACATTATGGTGTGATTTAATGGTGGCCGATGGCCCGCCATGAAATGACATGGACTCAATCACGTCCGGATAGAGCGTTCCTTGCGCCAGAAAATCAGCGCCGCCAATTTTCTTTGCTTCCGCATCAAAGACGTCAATAAATGCCTTGCCGATGATTTTGCGCTTGGTTTCCGGATCACTGACGCCAGCGAGCAATGCTAAAAAATGCTCAGACGCATCGACTGAAATCAGGGGGATGTTGAAATGCGTGCGGAATAAATCATCCACCTGCTGAGCTTCACCCAGCCGCAGCATGCCGGTATCCACAAAAATGCAGGTGAGCTGCTCGCCAATCGCCTCATGCAGAAGGGCGGCCACCACGGAAGAATCAACGCCACCCGACACCGCGCAGATGACGCGCCCACTGCCGACCTGTGCGCGTATCTTGGCGATGGCCACTTCCTTGAAGGAGGCCATATTCCATTGACCGGTGCAACCTGCCACTATGTGCGTAAAATTCTTTAGCAGTGCGGCACCCTCAGGCGTATGCATCACTTCGGGATGGAATTGCACTGCGTAGAAGCGGCGGGCATCATTAGCAATGAACGCATAGGGAGCCGTTTCAGTGCGCGCGATAACTCGGAAGCCCTCGGGGATCGCATCGACCTTATCGCCGTGGCTCATCCATACCTGTGCGCTGCCACCCGCAGCCCACACCCCCTCACTCATGGGGCAGTGATCCACGACCTCAACGAAGGCGCGGCCAAATTCACGGTGATCTCCAGCCACCACCCGTCCACCGAGCGATTGGCACATGAGCTGCTCGCCATAGCAAATACCCAGAATGGGGAGGCCCAGATCAAAGATGGCACGATCAACCGTGGGTGCCTCTGACTCGGTGACCGATGCCGGCCCGCCGGAGAGGATAATCGCCTTGGGTGCGCGTAACGCAATCTGCTGCGCGGTGATCGAAGGCGGCGCCACCTCGCTATACACACCTGCCTCGCGCACGCGCCGCGCGATCAGCTGGGTAAATTGCGAGCCGAGGTCAATAATGAGGACAAAATCAGTATCGGGAGCAGTCATGCGAAAGGGACATAGCGCAAAGTGCACCGAGAGTCCAGAGCGGCCTTAGCAGCAGCGGCGAATCTGTTGCCACTGACGTTCCTGCTCCGCCCTGAACCACGCCGCTCGGGAAAGCGGCGCTGTTTCTGGATGATGCGCCTTGTGATGCGCCAGGTAGCGTGCGTAGGGGGCGTCTCCATTCAGCTCGGCCAGCCAAAGGCGGAGGAGGATTAGCAGTTGATGGATTTTTGTTCTCATACAGCACTTTTTTAACGGTTGTCATTCCCGCGCAGGCGGGAAGGTAGATTCACATTTGAAGTGCAACGGTTGTTGTTGTGACCATAGTTCGTGTGGGGTTTTAAATCCAAGGCAT
>JAIEPI010000006.1 GCA_019749855.1 Rickettsiales bacterium
TGAGCGCAATAAATTAATCATCGAAAATGTGCCAACTGCACGGCCCGAAGTTTCCGCTGTTATGGAAACGGTCAAAGCCCCTGAAGGGGCAGAGAAAATAACTTTATTGTTAAAAGAGGTTCGCTTAGAAGGTGTCACCGCTTTTAATGCTACTGAGATGCAGTCTTTTTATAAAGAGTCTCTCGGCAAAACAGTGACTCTGGATAAAGTTTGGCAGATTGCCGCCGCCATTACCGCACATTATCGCAAAGAGCAATTCTTTCTCTCGCGTGCTTATCTCCCTGCGCAGGAAATTGAGAACGGTGTGGTCACGATTAAAGTGGTGGAGGGATATATAGCGCATGTGACGATTAGTGATGAATTACAAAAGTTACGCAATGTTTCACAATTAATTGAAAAAATTACTGCATCACGACCCATCACTGCGCACCAGCTCGAGGCCTTTACATTGCGCCTGAATGACCTTCCGGATGCGCGATTCTTTTCTGTTTTGCGGCCATTGCCTGATAATCATGATGGCGGCGTTGAACTGGTGTTAAAAGATGAAAAGAAATTATTCGGCGGCAGTGTAAATTTTGATAATTCAGGCTCACGTTTTCTAGGGCCTTATCAAACAAGCGCGACTCTACGTGCCAACCTTTTGGCACAACAGGAAACAACGCTCTCCGTCCTTAATTCGATTCCAACACGTGAACTTCGATATGTAGCACTCTCGCATGATGTTCAGCTCATTCCTGGATGGGCATTGGAGTTATCTGGAAACGTAGTGGAAGCGAATCCGGGATCATCGCTTGAAGAAAACGATATTAACAGCGAGTCAGTGGGATTAGGCGCCGGAATCACTTATCAACCGGTACGTCAGTATCTTGAGAACTTACGTTTGGGCGCCTATGTCGATGCACGAAATACAAATACAGATATTTTAGGTGATATTCCTTTAGTGCGTGACCGTGTTCGTGCCTTACGACTGGGCGCAGATTATGACCTCGTGGATCGCTGGAATGGTTTTAATAAAATCAACATTCTCTTCAGTCAGGGAATAGGGGTTTTGGGTGCCAATGATCGTGGGGATGATAATCTCTCACGTACCGAAGCAACCCCTGTTTTTACCACATTCCAGACGGATTACACCCGCCATCAGGCCTTGCCATACTCGTTGGCACTCGTGGGCCAGTTTTCCAAGTCAGGTGACTGCCGATAGGCTTCCAGCCTCAGAAGAGTTTGGCATTGGTGGCCCCAGTTTCGGACGCGCCTATGATCTCTCGGAAATCATGGGTGATGAAGGGGTGGCGGGCTCACTTGAGGTTCGTTATCAAGCAATCCCTGAATGGCGTGGATTGCAGACTGTTCCCTATATTTACTATGACCTCGGAAAAGTTTGGAATAATGACACAGATGGCGAAAGCTTCTCGGCGGCATCTGCTGGTTTGGGCGTACGTTTTGCCCATGAGCTTGGTATCAATGCGCAACTTGGTCTGGCCTTCCCTTTGACGCGGGAGCCTGAGCGGCCGATTTATGGCGATCATCATAGCCCGCGATTACTGATGCAGCTTGGCTACGGTTTTTGAGTATCTAGCCGCGCTGCACCCGCGACTCCTTGGCAGGCGACGAGTAGTTTTCCAGTATTTTCTCCAATGCCGGATGCCTGCCCACTTGGCGATGCGGCGGGGCATAGGCGTCTTCAATGCGAAAGCTGGGCGCTAGGTTCGGCGTACCGCCCGTGTTGGTATCGCTCAGCCCAAAGACCCCCAGTAATGCTAGCGACTTCAATGTCTTGGAATCCGTTGGCTGCAGTAATGCGCGCAGGGCAGGCGACACATGAAACGCCTGCGCATGAATGGTTGTTCGAGCATCATCGAGCGGCGATAATTTCAACTGCAAATGCCGTCCATCGCCAATTTCTTTGACATGGCGCACCACCATATGCGGCAGCACACTTAAGGGAGGGCGATTGCCTTCACCGTAAGGACGTTGTTGCTCATCGCGTGCGCACAGGGCGTTAAGCAACTGCTCGCGCACATAGCCAGGTTTTTGTGTTTTCAGTGCGCTAAATGCGTGTGGCCGCGCCTCTGCCACATCCTGTGCTATGATTGCCTCCAGTGCGGTGTATTGGGTCACATCACCGAATTGGGCAAGCCGGTCTGTTGTCATTGTCTTGCATCCGGTGAGTTGCTGCGCCAGCTGCGTGATAGAGGAGTTAAATGGCTTCGTTCGCAGCCAGCAGCGTAGCGCTTCTTTTCGTACTTCCTCGTTATCCAAGATACTCAGATCGGCCGGAAGATGCGCTACATCCACTACCTTAGCGACCTCTGTGTGTGCGGCGGCTCTCACGCGATCCACCGCTTCACCAAGGCGAACATTCAGGCGCTCTGCAAATAAGGTAAGGGCCATTTCATGCTTTTGCGGCGGGCATTCAAGAGTAGCGCCGGCGGCAAAGGGATGACCACCCCCATGCGCCAGTCCACCGGCTGTTTTTTCACGGCGGAAGGCGTCGCCAATATCCGCGATGAGCAAGCCTTCCTCTCCATTCGCACGGATGCTGCGCGCAGACATTTTGTAATGTTTTTGACCATCATAAGCGGCCACCACGGTTGGCACGCCAAATTCCTCCATCAAACGGCTGGCGACAATGCCAACAATGCCCGGATGCCATGCCTCGCCCATGCCGCCTACCACCAGCACACGGCGGTGGGGGTCACGCATCTGTTCCACCGCTTGTTGCCGCGCCTGATCCGTCAAGGCGGCTGTTTTGCGTTTTCGCTCCTCATTGTACGCCTTTAGCCGCAGAAAACCAGCTAGGCTTTGCTCGGAGTCATGCGGCTCACTGAGCAATCGCCAGGCATCCGGCGCATCATGCCACAGCGGATCATCGGGTTTATTCAGACGTCCCGGCGCATTCACCACCGGCCCAAGCGCAAAGCCCAGATGTTCCTCTGTTAGTGTATCAGGCGCAATCTGCGCTGCCGCACACAGGGACGTTAATTGCGGATCGCGCCCCTCACGGATCATACGCAGTCCGGTTTTCACAAAATAGCGATTGATCCAATCGCCGATACTCACCACATCGGCAACGGTGGCCAGCGCCACTAAGCCTAAGGATTGTGACATATCCGGCTCGTCGATCTGCCTTCGCTTGAAATATCCACGCTCATGCAGCTCATCGATGACGCCCTGACAAAGTACAAACGTGATGCCCACGGCAGCGAGTGATTTCATCGCCGCGGAGCACGACGCATCCGTTCGGTTCGCATTGACGATCAGCGCGTGGGCAGGCAGGGGCTCGCCCGCTTGATTGGGATGATGATCGGCGACAATCACATCCATATTCTCCGCATGGGCCTGCGCCAGAGGGCGATGCGCCAGCGTGCCGTTATCGAGTGTGAGTAGCAATGACACGTCGCGTTTTTTCATATCACGCACCGCCTGCTCATTGATGCCATAGCCCTCGGTGAAGCGGTTGGGCACATGCGCAACACGCTTTGATTTCGGCACACCGCACGCATTGAGCAGCCGCAACATCAACGCTAGTGAGCAATTGCCGTCACAGTCATAATCGCTGGAAATACCGATCGTTTCGTTGCGTTCAATCGCATCGGCTAAGCGATTCACACTGGCTTGAAAGTCTGGAAGTGTCTTTCGTTCATCGCGCAGTCGCGCACAAAATGTTGAAAAATCCGCCAAATCCTCACGCAGAGCAACAGGGCTGGTCATCAGTTTCCAGCGCCGATTATTTGCTGAGAGAGCATCGCTGCTATGCGCCATTTGCAAACCTTATAATTCTCATATGCTTCTATAGGCGACCCTTGTGACGTTTTGATGACAAAGAGGGTGGAGGCGATTGTTCGCAGTTGCAGCAACTGCTACGCATCAAGCGAACATAAAAAAAGAGACTGCAATGGTCCTGCCGTTTTTGAAGCCTTCACCCGCCACCTTTGGCAAGCAACGTATTTTAGTGCTTGAGACAACGGCTCTCATTTCCATGCTGATCCATCATCAACATTCAACGCAGTGCCTGCGCGCCCTGCTCGCAAATGGCGCGGATGGTGCTACGCCATTTGCCACGCAACTGGTTATCACTGATCAAGTTTTTTATGAGGTGACGGGCATCATGCCCGGCGTTCAAGCGCACATGCTGCAAGAGCTGGCAGCGGCAAAAAAACTCTCAAAACATCAGCTCGATGAAACCATTGAACGCTATGTACGTGCGTCACCGCGGGCAGGCAATGCGAGTAGCGGCAAAAATGAACTGCGTATGGAAGTGCGCGAAATGCTGCGCTTCATCAGTGATTATCCGCAAGCATGGATGCCTACAGTGACTGGTCAGTGCTGTGATGAAAAAACATTGGCGGAACATCACGCACTCAGTGCACATCCTGATAAAGACGCCATGCAGCATTACCGTTTATGTTATAATGATCTTCAATCGCTTATGGGTGAACTGCCTGTCAACGCGATGGGCCTGCACCTCAGCCAGCTCTATTTATGGGGTATCTTTGACCGCCCGGGTGGTGAAGCCTTCCCTAAAGACTATGTGGACTTTACGGAAAAGCAGGTCACCCACACCACGCGTGATAAACGTTTTGTCTCCATTGGCACATTTCTGAAGTTTTATCAGAAAGTTAAAGAACTGCCTGCGAACTTCACTTTAGCTGAGCCACTGAACAATGCATTAACACCTGCCTTTTTTATTCGCCATCCGGAGCTCATGCCGCCCATACCCGAATTATTACGAAAAAATGGTGCAACGCATTACAGCATTCATCAGGCATTAGGGCCGTCCAAACTGAATGTTGCGCAATGGATGCATCTCGGCTTGCTGCCTCAGGATAGTGAAGCCATTGAAAAAATGGCGACTCTTTGGGGCTTCAATGCGCAACCAATGGATGGTGATACCCATCTTCCGTTATTCACGCGCTTTCAGGCACGTGGATTCTATGAGTATGTTCCTACCTTGAAAAATCTGGCTGATGTAGCGGCCACGCTGGATGTGGTGCCGCCTGCATTGCAAAAGATTCTGGATAATGCACCCGGATTTATTGCGCAATCACGACGCATGCCATTAAAAGCCGAGTGCGCCGTGCCCGCTGGCATTATGCGTCACATGACGGATCGCGAGGCGCGGGTTCCTTTCGTCGGCGTGCCCTATGAAAAGGCATTCGCCGAAGCGTTCATCAGTGGCGTCATCAGCTGGCCGGAATTCATGGAGATTGCCCTGCAAAGTCAGGCACTCATTCGTAATGCTCGAAACGAAATAACCACGCGCTCATCGGATATTACCATTACAGGCGACATTAAAAACCCTGAGCACTGCATGCTGAAACTCGCCAATCACTCCTTCAACAGCCGCACAGGAGTGACGGACAATCCAGTATCGCCGCAGCAGAGTATCTCCATTCAGGCACTTCTCATGAAATGCCGTGACGGGTTGATGGGCGATTCATCACAAAAATTCTATCGTTTGTTTGATGCTTTGCTGTTTCATGCCGCCAGTACGGACGCGTTGACATTGCGTGATGCTGCGGAGCAGGTGCTGGGCATCGATCGTCTGGCGCGATTAGAGAAAGACTTTTCAAACCGCCATTATCGTAAATGGGTCTATGTCGGAAAGGATGGCGCTCAAGGCGGGCAGCCAGCCTTTACCAGTACCTTCGCTGCCATGACCAGTGATCGTCGTCACCTTCGCAAAGATATGGGCGAGTTATCCTGCGTTGAGGCAGCCATAGGCCTCAGTCGCACGTATCCTGAGGCCGTGATCAAGATTGCCAACCATGATAACGGTCTGGGTAAAAAAGGCACGCCTCTCAAAGTGGCACCCCATGTGAGGCGACATCAACGCGATGTGCTAAATGCTCTTGAAGGCTTGCAGCCAGCCATCGACGTGACCTCAATACCGGCCAATCTGTCCTTAATGAACACGGGACAGCTTCTGTTTGAAACTTCCAGACGGTTAGGCGACCCTCTGCACTTGTCTCATGCCGAGCATGACAAATATGGACGCCCTGATCCATTTTTTCACTGGGATACTCGTGTTTTGGCTCAAAGTCTTGGCCATTACGCTTGAAACTATCACCCTTGGTTGGTCAGTCTCTGATCAAGCCGCGTGAGCGCGTGCGTGTGCGCGCATAGGCATCATCAATCACCTCTTTCGCACTCGCAGCAGGAATTTGCAGCGTGTCTCTCGCAAAGCGATGCAGAAAAATCTTTGCTGTTTGCGGCGTGGCAAGCACGCCTAGATGCGCTGTTTGCAGGGCCTTGGAAGCAACAGCCAGCAATCCGTTAGCATCTGGCTGACCGATTTGCGTAAAAGGGGATATGCCGTCAGGTATCACGAGCTGTGCACGAGCGAGCGCATGAATGACCTGACGGCTGTAAGCCTCCACATTCTCAGGCGGACAGGGCTTGAGATGAATGCGACTGCCGCGCACGGATTCAACCAGTGACTCACCATTGGGAAGTTCCATATGCGCGCAGGCAGTCATGACGCGGCGACGCATTTCACGGTCGCTCATCGTCAGTGGCGCAGGATCAAGTAATGGCAACTCGGTCTGTTTACCTGATTTTTTCTCGGGTTTTCTCTGACTACCCTTTAGCCATTTTTCTGGGTTTTGCAGGATGACAGACACATCACAGGCAACGCCGCCATCCGGCTGTAGTGTAGGCTGTAACCCCAGATTGGATAAATTTTGTGTTGCCTCTTTGGCGGCGATGGCCTGTAGGCGATCCTGTGATTCGTGCAGCGCATGTATCGGATGATCAAGGGACCGGCCAATCGTGGGCTCAATCGTCGCCGCATCTTTCAAAAGATGCATCGCATCGCGTAGAAAGATAACATTATGGTAGTTGATGGTGAGCAGATCGTTCGCCTCTTTCTTCAGGTCCTCCATGCGCCGCAACAGACCATCGCGCAGCAATTTCAGTTCAGGGTAATAAGGCGGCGGTGACTGGCTGATTTTTGAGCAATAGTGACGATCACGCTCATGCAGGCGCTGCCAGGTCACGTGATACGCCTCCGAAGCGCTTTCTTGATAAAAAATATGCGCAATATCGCTGGACGCATGGGTTCGTGCGCTCCATTTTTGCAATCGAATCGCTGCTTTTTGTACCGCGTCACTGGAGATGGTGCGAGTGCTCGCATGGCGTAGGGTGGCCTCAATGTCCTGTTCAGATTTTCCAATTGCTTGCATCATGGCGCGTGCCTTCAGCCAGTATTGTTTCTCGCTATTAGCGGGGTCATCATAATCACGCATGGTGAGCAATGTTTTGATGACATGTTCTGCTTCGTGCTGATATTTTTTGCGCACTGCCTCAGGCAATTCGGCTTGCAGCTGTTCGATCAGTTGAGAGATAGGCATCCTGCCTGAGCGCACCAGATAGCTATCCGCCCATTCCAACGCAATGGCAGGTTTGATCGTGCTATCCACGGCCAAGGCTCGCTCGGCAATCACCAGACGGTTGGTGCATGCGTCGGGATTGGCATAAATGGCCAGCAAGGCATCGGCATTTAAAGAATGCTGACGTTTGCTCTTCGTGCTGCGGTAGGCGTTGGCCCGTGTGATCAATAGGTGAGCAAGCTTTTTGTCATCCTCCGCCTTATCGGCGTCTGCATTCCCCAGTGCTAACAGATAGTGGAACGCTTTATCTTCAAGTGCCTTCTGCAGCCTCTTGCAGGCTTGTATGTGAATTTCACTCTCTTCCAGATGCGAGTGATTGGATTGCTCAATCCCTTTGTGATATAAAAACAATACCTTCGTTTCAAGTTTTCCTAACCTCTCTTCACGGGGTTGGTTGGCAATCGCTGCCAGTAGAAGGCGCTCGCTATCCTGAATGAGGGCGTCACCCAATAGAATGTATATGGGCGTCCGCGAGCCACCTCCGGTCAAGGTGGAATGCATCGTATTCATGGCTTCATCGAGGCGTTCTAAGCCGTAAGCAACCTCGGCCACGACTTTTCGTACCCGTATCACCTGTTGAAATAATCTTTTTGCGTCCGCGCCCAGCAATTGCTGATCCTGTAAGGCGGCCAACTCGTGAATCAGTGTGCTAAACTCGCCAAGCTCCTCAAGAAAACGCTTCTCAAAATTCAAGTTGCGAATGTTTAGCTGAATGTCATCAAGTTGTTCTGTCAACGCCATCAAATCGGGCGCTGATTGATCGAGTGCCTCAATGTAGGGCCCCAAATGATCGCGTCGGCGATCAGCATCAGATGTCTTTGGTAACTTGGCTATCGCCTTTTGCAGACTGTTAGTAAATGTGGAATCGGTGAGAATACCCGCCAGCCGTGAGAGGTCGCCTGTCATTGACTCGCGCAGGACATTCATTTGCGGCATGTGCATGGTCAAAACATTGCCGTTCATGCTCATGTGCCCCGATGCGGGACGGGCAAGACCATGGGTCGTTTGCAGCGTATGCATAATCAATGATAACGTGCTTAGCCGCTGCTGAACGGTTGGCAGCGCGGCATGTGATATCGAGAATAGGCTGGTATTGCCGTTGTTCTTGTTGGTGTATTCGATGGTTGGCTCATGTCGCTTCAAATAGCGCTCCAGCCACTGTGCCATCACCCCACTGAGTTCGATCGTCGCCAACTCATGACTCGTATTCACACGAACAGGCCGGTGCGGCCCCATGATGGACGAGGCCACGGGATCAAATTTTCGCGCGCGAAGCTGGATATTGATATGTCCGCGATCATCCACAATCAGCGCATGGTGTACCGGCTCACCTTTCTTGGGCTTGGTATTCTCAAGCGCATAAAGCTGACAGGTTTCATCCGTTTCAATGGCACTGATATCACCTTGTAGAAGTGCCTTTTGCAGCTCGCCATAAAAAGGCAAGGACTCGCTGTTACTTTCAATGCTGCGCTGCATATCCTGATGCGCACGTGCCAGGCGGTTTGACCAGTAAAAACCATCATGCAGCAATTGTTCAAAATCCACGCGCACGCGATCATTATAGGCTTTAAATGGAATGCCGGCGCGGTAGAGCGCTTCGAGTGTTTCCGTGGATAGATGGGGATATTGCATGAGCGTTGCCATATGACCTTCCATGACAACATCGGTCGTGCCCGCGATATTCTTCAGTCGGTGCATGAGCCAGCTAATGTCACGAATGGCGCGGAAGGCAGACCCCTCATAGGTTTCAATCTCCATATGACCCAACTTGCGCTGAAAATCGGCGAGGTTTCCCTCCAAGGTGATATGATCCATCTGGCGAATAATTTTTAGTGAACCCAACGTTTCAGCATCGGGCGGGATGCCCACCTGGCGAGCGAGCACATCAAACAAACGCGGTGTGATGGCAACGCGCAAGGTATCATCATGCAGCATAATGCTTTGCTGCAACCATGCCGCCTCATCACCGTGGCGATGGGCTGAGGTGGCGTCTTCGCCTTCCAGCTCTTCCTCAGCGGATTCATTTTCATTGACGCGTACGCCAAAAATTTCTGGCCCCATGCCCAGTTGACAGAGTATTTGAATGTCCTGAAGAATTTTATCCTTCGCATCACTGATTCGGTAGCCAGCGGGCAAATGAATACGGACATCTCCCAATGCGCGCTGATGCGTTTTGATAACAATGATGTTTTGATCAGGTGATGCATCGGGTGTGGGCAGCAGGATGGTGCCAATTTTGCGGTTGGCATTGCGAAGGTCACGAATAAACTCAATGGATTCAGCCGCATGCTCGGGGTAGGCGGCCAGCATGGGAAGGTTGGCACGCACCGAGCCGTAATGCGTGTCCTCAATGGTGATGGCCGCATCCTGTGAGGATGGCGCCAGCATGACATCGATTTTATTTCCAACGGAATCATAAGGCAGCATACGTGTGATCGGGCCGCCCTCCAGCATGCGCTCATACAACATTAATTTTTTCAGGAATGTCAGAATCAACGGCGTTTTGCGTTCGGCGCTGAGATAGACGCGTCCTGTTTGCGGATCAACGTCGCGCAGATGACGCGGCGAGCGAGCATTGCGTCGGTGTACCTCCTGAAAATCGGCCAACAGATTCCAGTAATCGAGCGCACGCCCCGTTAACTCCGAGGCGGGGCGCGGAAAGGTAATAAGCAGATCACCCGCGGCAGCGCCCATGCCCTGATCAACGCTGGTGCTGTCACTGACCGTAATGGCGGCATCGGCTTTGCTGAGAATCCGTTGATAAAGCTCAGCCATGCTTGGAAAGCCGCCCAGTTTCTCTCTCAACGCTAAGGCGACCTTTGTCGCCATCAGAATATCTTCTTGCGCGGTGTGTTCCTGACGCTCTGTGAAGGCAGGGTCAACGAGAGTGCGAAACGCATCATCCAGTCGGTTGCTGGCGCCCGCTCCTTGCGCGTAGAGATACGCATAGAGCAGGCAGCGATACTGCGCCGGATTATCCAGACTGAGTTTCGCCGGTAATTGCAACTGCTGCGCAAATGCATGCCTCAGTGTCGTGAAGGATGTGTGAGTCGCAGCAATTTTCAGCAAGGCCTCTTTTTTGAGGCCAAACGGCTCACCGACCGCGACGTTGCCCTCTCTCAGGCCACTGAGAATTCGATGCGCATAGACATCACGGAGTTGCTTGTTGAGGAAGGGTTTATCAAACGGTGCGTTGTAGTACACATCATGAGGATTCATGAAATCCACGACATCATCGGCGATTTCGTAGAATGGTTTGGCATCCACTTTACGATAGGTGCCGTCGGGGTTTCGCAACTCCATGCCAATGATAGGCCCGCGCACGCCATCACGGGTAAAGCGGGTGCCAGTGATGTTTAATGCGCTGGCATCAATCTGGTATTCATAGAGATCAGGGTTGTAGAGCGGTGCGGGTTCGCCTAATTTTTTGGCGAGTGCTTTCTCCTTCAGATAATCCTGAAATTCTGGCCGTAGAGGCAGGATAAAGCTATTAAACAGAAGCTGTCGGTAGCGCGTACGTCCTCTTGCATCCTTTTCGGCAATCGCTTTGGTGCTACCAAACTCTGTGAGTCCATTGCGTTCACGGTTAAGTCCGGTCGTTTCAATGTCGGAAACGCTGATGCCATCCGCAAACATCTGCGTCAGGTCACGCTGTGACAGCTTTAGGTTGCCCTGACCGCTTCCGGTAATATCTGTTATCAGTGCCACATGCGCTCAGTTTCTAGAAATGAGACTCAGTGGTAGCAAGCTATTGTGACAACTCAATGACCAGCTTCATGCGTTTTTTGCATGTCGGGATTCTTGCTAGCTACTTATTGATGCTGCGCGCAAAAGGCGGAATCATCGTAGATTTTTGTATCCACTTCGCGTGTCCAGTTTTCGCCACCACACAGGAATCCATCGAAGAGACACCCCGTAATACGTAATGTATTATCCGCCTTGAGGGTCACGGATCCATGATAGATTTTGCCGTTATCCGCATTATAGATGCGCCCCACCCATGCGTCATCTGCATCCTTCTGCATGGCAAGAAGAATGGGCAGTCCCTGCATCGGCGTTTTTTGTTTCTGCGTATCGGGGTTATGAATGTCATGGCCGGGATTTTTTTCCCAATGAATGATTCCCCATAATTTGCTCTCGCAGGTCAACAGGCGAATGATCGCCGATCCGTCCTCAACCTTCCACTGACCGACAGGGGATGGTTTTTCCTCTGCCATGGCAGGGGCGCACACCACCAGAAGAATGAGTGATATAAGACTACGTGTTACATTATGCATGGCGTGATCTGAAGGGCTCAAAAAATATCCGTGCCATTGTTTAAAGCCTTTGCCATAAAGCGGCAATGCAAAAACTTGGATGATGTTGCCTATCCATTGTTGCCAATCCATTGTTGCGAAGGCGCCTGCTTTGCCCTACTGATTTTTTATGTTTGATGATTGTTTGATGTTGGTTTCCTGTCTTAGCCTGCTGATCTGGCTCTATCTCGCCTTCGCGCGGGGGCGTTTCTGGCAGACATTGCACTTTGATGATTCCTCAGTGCCGTTGCCGGAGCACTGGCCCGATGTATGCGCTGTTATTCCTGCGCGTAACGAGGCACATATACTGCCCACCACCTTGCCGACCTTAATTCAGGCAGGTTATGCCGGTGGCTTTAAAATCATTCTGGTGGATGACCGCAGTGAGGATGGCACCGCAGCGCGGGCGCAAGAGATTGCCGCACTTCATCACGCGTCGGATCGCGTGACCGTCATCACCGCCGCGTCGCGCCCAGCGGGCTGGAAGGGCAAGGTGTGGGCCATGCATTGCGGAGTTGAGCATGTGCGAGCATCCGCCCATGCCCCGCGCTATATTTTATTGACCGATGCAGACATTGCCTATGATGCCGGTGCGGTTTCCCAGCTGGTGGCTCAGGCGGAAGCTGAGCAGCTGGTTCTGGTCACGCGGATGGTGAAGCTCCATTGCGTCAGTGTGGCGGAGCGCTGGCTTATTCCCGCGTTTGTCTATTTCTTTCAGATGCTCTATCCGTTTTCATGGGTGAATCAGCGTCATCATGCCATGGCCGGTGCTGCGGGTGGCGTCATGCTCACGCGCCTTGAAGCACTTGATAAAGTCGGCGGCTTGTCAGCCATTCGTGATGCTTTGATTGATGATTGCGCGCTCGGGCGTCTGCTTAAAACTTGCGGCGGCGTGCAACTCGCACTCACGCGGCGCATTCACAGTATGCGGCCCTATCCTGCATTTCATGATATACGCGAGATGGTGGTTCGCACCGCCTATGACCAATTGCGCTATTCGCCTTGGTATCTGCTGGCATCCATGGCTGGCATGGTGTTGACCTATCTCGTGCCCCTATGGTTCGCCGTGATGGGGGAGGGCTTGACGGCCATCGCTGGCACACTCAGTTATGTTATTATGTGTGCCACTTTTTATCCGATGATTCGCTATTATGAGCGCTCTGCGTTGTATTGTCTTTTGCTACCGTTGATTGCTCTATGCTATATGGTATTCACAATGGACTCCGCGTATCAGTTTTACCGTGGGCGGGGCGGCATGTGGAAAGGGCGCATTCAGGCAACGGATGCGCAAACAGGATGAGTCACAGCATGAACCGCACTATGCATCACGCAGCGCAATACTCGGCAGGGTACGCCCCGGGTGAAAAAACGCATAAAGACGAGAATTTTCCGGTCGCTTCCTATGTGATTGCCAAGCCTTATCGGCAGGCGGTGCTGGCGTTTTATCGCTTTGCTCGCGCTGCCGATGATGTGGCGGATCATCCGGACCTCACCGAGGCACAAAAAATTGAGCAACTCGATGCATTCGAAGCAACCTTGCTCGGGCACTCCGACGCCGTGGCGGATGCTCTGCCACTGCGCTCAGAAATTCGCTCGCGCAACCTGTCACCCGTTCATGCACAGGACCTACTGGTGGCCTTTCGTCAGGACTCCCGTAAACAACGCTACGCGACATGGCAGGAATTATTGGATTATTGCCGGTATTCGGCGGCTCCTGTGGGGCGGTTTGTGCTGGATGTGCATGGTGAGTCCCCGTCAAGTTGGCCAGCGAATGATGTGCTGTGCAGTATCTTGCAGATCATTAATCACCTTCAGGATTGTGGCGGTGATTACACGAAGATCAATCGCATTTACCTGCCGCAGGATCGCATGCGTCATTACGGCGTAGCTGAGTCTGATTTAGGCGCGGCGCAATCCTCGGTAGCGTTAAGGCACTGCCTGAAGGAGTGCGCACAAAAAACCATCGATCTTTTGCCGCAAGCTGCACTCAGTTCGCAGGTAAACAATAGGCGATTACGTATCGAGGTGACCTGCATCGAGCAACTCTCGTCGCGCCTGCTTGCCTTGCTTGCCACGCGTGACCCGTTAAGCGAGCGCGTGCATTTAAGTAAAAGACAGCTCGTTGGAGTGATGCTAAAAGCTGTTTTAGTCAATTTGCTAAAAACACATCCATAGTCACGATATGCCAACGGCCCACGCGATACCATCCGCATTAATGAAAGAGGCACCAACGGCGAATGCAGGCGCGAGTGCGCGTGGCAGCTCGTTTTTCATTGCGATGCGTATCATGCCGCCCGCGCAACGTGCGGCGATGTTTGAGATTTACCATTTTTGCCGCGCGGTGGATGATATTGCCGATGAGGCGGGTGATGTGGCGATACGCCTCAACCAGTTGCAACAATGGCGCGATGAAATCGCAGCAATTTATCATCAGGAGCCGGTGCCGCATCGTCAGGGATTGGCGCAAGCTATCGAGAAATTTGATCTCCTGCAGGAAGATTTTTTAGCTGTCATCGACGGGATGGAAATGGATGTTCGCGGGCCGGTTCAGGCGCCGGACATGGCTACATTGGAGCAGTATTGTGACCGCGTGGCGTGTGCCGTGGGTCGCTTAAGCGTTCGCGTTTTTGGCATGGAAACATCGGATGGCCTGCAGCTCTCGCATCATCTGGGTAATGCGTTGCAGCTAACAAACATCCTGCGTGATATTGACGAAGACGCCGCCATTGATCGGCTTTATCTTCCGCGTGAATTATTGCTGGAGGCGGGCATTGATGCGGTGGATCCAAAAAAAGTCATCACGCATCCCGCTATTTCACATGTTTGCATGACGCTGGCTACCACGGCTGCAGATCATTTCCAGTCGGCAAATCGTATTATGGACCGCTATAGCCCCACCATCGTGCGCACCCCACGCATGATGTCTGAGGCCTACGGGGCCATCTACGCAGCGCTCATGCAGCGCGGGTTTGCCTTCCCTCGTCGCCGCGCGCGTTTGAGTAAGCTTCGACTGGCCATGATTGTTCTGCGCCACGTGATCATCTGAGTCTCGTGATGACCCAAGGCACGGTGCATATTATTGGAGCGGGACTGGCCGGACTGAGTGCCGCCACCCAGCTTGCCGATGCGGGTCACCACATAGTGATTTATGAAGCCTCGGCGCAGGCGGGGGGACGCTGCCGCTCTTATTATGATGTCACACTCGATAGCATCATTGATAATGGCAACCATCTGGTGCTGGCCGGAAATCAGGCCGCGCGCACGTACCTCAAGCGCATTGGCACCGATGCGCAGTTCAGCGCTTCCACCACTCCGTCTTTTGACTATGTCGATGCGCGCACCTTGCAGCGTTGGACGCTCCGTTTGAATGAGGGTCTGCTTCCGCTGTGGCTGTTCAATCCGCAGCGTCGTGTGCCGGACACAAAATTACGCGATTACCTCGCTATTTTGCGCCTGTTATGGGCAAAATCCACGGACACGATTGAGAATCTTCTACCGCCGCACGGCTTGCTCTATGAACGTTTGTGGCATTCGTTTTTTGTCTCAGCACTCAACACCCATCCCAGCATTGCCTCTGCTTCATTGGCCGCCGCCATTCTCCGTGGTTCCCTGATGAAAGGAGGCAAAGCCTGCGTGCCGCTCGTGGCGGAGGGTTTGTCGGAAATCTTCATTGATCCGGCCATCGCCTATATCAAAGCGCGTGGCGGGGATGTTCTGTTCAATCAACGTGTGCGCGCCGTTGAGTTTTCTGACTCACGCGCCACCGCGCTCAGCATGTCCAGTGGTGAGACGGTGACACTGCATGCGGGCGATCACGTCATTTGCGCAGCCACCGCACCGGTGGCCTGTAGTTTGTTGCCCGCGCTGGACGCTCCGGATGAATGGCGCGGAATCGTGAATGCTCATTTCCGCATCACGCCGCCGGCCCATATGCCCAAAATTCTAGGGGTAATCCATGCGCAAACTGAGTGGATCTTCTGTTTTCCTGATCGTATCTCCGTGACCATCAGTGATGCGGATCGGTTGATGAGCATGGAGCGCGAGGCGCTGGCGGCGATGATCTGGCAGGAGGTTTCATCCATCACTGGACTTGATTCTGTGTTGCCGCCATGGCAAATCATCAAGGAGAAGCGCGCCACCTTTGCCGCTACACCACAGCAGGACGCCAAACGGCCAGCGCAAACCACCAGCTGGCACAATGTGTATCTGGCGGGGGATTGGGTACAGACGGGGCTTCCTTCCACCATTGAGGGAGCCATTCTCTCTGGTGTACGCGCAGCAGAACTTGTAACCACGAGTCAATGACCATGAAAAATATGCAAAAAAGTCAGGCAGAATCATTACCTGTATGGGACGCCAGCAGCTTGGAGACCACCCTTGCCGCAGCGCACAATGCCCTGAAAGCGGCACAGCGTGAGGACGGGCATTTTTCCTATGAATTTGAAGCGGATGCAACCATCCCAGCTGAGTATATCTTGCTGGTGCATTATCTGGGCGAGACGCCTGATGCGTCGCTTGAGGCAAAAATTACGGCCTATTTGAAGCAGATTCAAAATGAGGATGGCGGCTGGCCATTATTTCATCGTGGCGCCTTCGATATGAGTGCCAGCGTAAAAGCCTATTTTGCACTTAAAATGATGGGGGAATCCATCGACAGCGCCCCTATGATCCGCGCACGTGAGTGCATCCTGCGCCATGGCGGGGCAGAAATGAGCAATGTCTTCACGCGCTTTACGTTGGCGCTATATGGCGTGATTGGCTGGAAGGCGGTGCCGATCATGCCCGTAGAAATTATGCTGCTGCCCAAATGGTTTCCCTTCCATATGTACAAAATTGCCTATTGGGCGCGCACCACGCTGGCTCCCATGCTGGTGTTGCAGGCGTTGAAGCCGCAGGCCAAAAACCCGCGCGGCATTGGCATCGACGAGCTTTTCATCACCGATCCGGCCTCTGTGGGGCCGCGTCCTCGCGCCGAGCACCAGCATCGCGGCTGGTTTACGTTCTTTGCAATGGTGGATGCCATCCTGCGAAAAATTGAGCCTTATTTTCCGGCGAAAACACGCACACGCGCCATTGAAAAAACGGTGGCTTTCATCACTGAGCGTCTGAACGGTGTGCATGGTGTAGGCGCTATTTTCCCGCCGATGGCTGGTAGTGTGATGATGTTTGCCGCGCTGGGCCGTGGTCGTGATGATGCGGCCTATGCCATGGCACGTGAATCGGTCGAGAAGCTGTTAATCATCAAAGATGACTCAGCGTATTGCCAGCCATGTGTCTCGCCGGTGTGGGATACGGCACTCGCCGCGCATAGCTTGCTGGAAGAGGAGGGCGAGCAATCACAGGCCATGGCAAAGCAAGCGCTGGATTGGTTGCTGCCCCTTCAGGAGCTGGAGGTAATGGGTGACTGGGCACAGGTGCGGCCCAACGTGCGCCCGGGTGGCTGGGCGTTCCAGTATGCCAATCCGCATTACCCTGATCTCGATGATACGGCGGTGGTGGTGATGGCAATGGACCGAATCGCTCGCCTTGATGAGACCTGCCGCGAACGCTACACCCCCGCGATTGAACGCGCCGTGGAATGGATTGAAGGGCTGCAGTGCAAAAACGGGGGCTGGGCCTCATTTGATGCCGATAATACGGCCGAGTATCTCAACAACATCCCGTTCTCCGATCATGGGGCATTGCTGGATCCCCCCACCAGCGATGTAACGGCGCGCTGCATCTCCATGCTGGCGCAGCTGGGGCATACCACCGACTCCAGCTCCGCGCTGAAACGCGGCGTTGATTTTCTGCTTCGTGAGCAGGAAGCCGATGGAAGCTGGTGGGGCCGCTGGGGCATGAATTATATTTATGGGACATGGTCTGCATGCTGCGCACTTAACGCCATTGGTATGCCGCATGAACATGAGGTTCTAACGAAAGCGGCGAACTGGTTATTATCCATCCAGAATGCGGATGGCGGTTGGGGTGAAGATGGCGCAAGCTACAAGCTGAATTATGCGGGCTATGAAGCAGCGCCCAGCACGCCCTCACAAACCTCATGGGCTGTGCTGGCATTGATGGCCGTGGGGCAGGGGCATCATCCGGCGGTGGCACGCGGGGTGGCCTATCTGCAGGCGACGCAGTTACCGAGCGGTGGGTGGGATAATGTGTACCATAATGCACCCGGCTTTCCGCGCATCTTTTATCTGCATTATCATGGCTATGCGCAATATTTTACCCTGTGGGCACTGTCGCGCTTCCGCGCACTGACTAGCCAGCGCAGCGACGTACTTCAGTATGGAATGTAGTAGCGGTTCATTGGCGATCGTCAGTGGCATGGCGTTTGAAGCCGCACTGGCAACAGGCCAAGGCATCCACGTGATCTATGGGATGAATCCTGCGCGACTTGAGACACAAATGGAGCATGCCATCGCCAACGGTGCCACCGCCTTGCTCAGTTTTGGCACGGCGGGCGGATTATCACCTGCTTTAGCCTCAGGTGCCGTGGTCATTGCGAGAGGGGTACGCAGTGATTCAGGTAACTACGACGCGGACGTTGCCTGGCATGATTATCTCATCCAACAACTCGCAGGCGCCGTGAGCGGTGATGTTTATGGTGCCAGCACGACCATTACATCTGCGAATGAGAAATCAGAGCTATTTAATACTTATGGTACCGTGGCCGTCGATATGGAATCGCAACATGTGGCACGTGTGGCGTCACGGCATGGCCTGCCTTTCGCCGTGCTACGGGTTGTGCTGGATGATGCGCAGCGCACTTTGCCGCCTGCAGCACTTTGCTCCGCACGCGCGGACGGCACGCTCAATTATGTGGCGCTACTGAGATCTCTACTCACCCAGCCACAGCAGCTACCTGCCATGCTCCGGCTCTCACGTGACCACGGCATCGCTAAGAAGCGATTATTGGACTGCGGCAACCTTCTCAGGAGCAGCCGGTTCGGCATGCATCTGGCGGGCAGCCTCAATATTCGCTAGCTCACGCTCCACATGCAGGGAGTGTACGTAGCTGGCAGGGCGCTGATTATCCAGCGGTATTTCCTTTGCCATCGGGCCAGTGGTACGAATCCCTTTCAATGCCAGTTTGAGCATCTTCAGCGGATTCGTAATAGCAACATCCGCTGCCGTGGGTTCATAGCCACAATGCGCCATGCAGTTAGCGCATTTTTCATAGCGTCCGGTGCCATAAGTCTCCCAGTCCGTGCCCTCGATCAGCTCTTTGTAAGTGCTGACAAAGCCTTCGCCCAGCAAATAGCATGGTTTCTGCCAGCCAAACACGTTGCGTGTCGGCATGCCCCATGGGGTGCAATGGAAGCTTTGGTTTCCAGCAAGGAAATCCAGGAAAATGGAGGAGTGCGCAAAGTTCCAGTTTTTGCCTTTACCCAGTGCAAAAACACTACGGAATAATTCTTTGGTTTTTTTGCGGTTGAGGAAATGTTCCTGATCCGGCGCGCGTTCGTAAGCATAGCCCGGGGAGATCGAGACACCCACATCAATTTCTTTGCAGTAATCCAGAAACGCTGCAATATCCTCAGGTGCATGCCCATCAAAAATAGTGGCATTCACATTGACCGCAAAGCCTTTTTCCTTCGCCACTTTAATCGCGGCGACGGCTTTATCAAACACACCTTCCTGACATACGGATTTATCGTGATGCTCTTTCAGACCATCCAGATGCACCGAGAAAAACAGATAAGGTGAAGGCGTGAAAAGATGCAGTTTTTTCTCCAGCATCAAAGCATTCGTGCACAGCGACACAAATTTCTTGCGCGCAATAATGCCGCTCACAATTTCGCCAATTTCTTTGTGAATAAGCGGCTCGCCGCCTGGAATGGCTACCATAGGTGCGCCACATTCATCCACCGCCTCCATGCACTCAGCCACCGACATACGCTTATTCAAAATCGCATCGGGATAATCAATTTTACCGCAGCCAGAGCAGGCGAGATTGCAACGAAACAATGGCTCCAGCATTAACACTAATGGGTAATGCTTACGGCCCATAATTTTTTGTTTGAGGATGTAGGCGCCAATGCGGCGCTCTTTAAATAAAGGTAATGGCATGATTTTTACTCAGTTTTGTAATTCGGTTGGCAGGCGGAATTCGACTTTTTCTTCAATGCCATCCATTTGGCTTACTTCAACCTGACCCAGACTGCTCAAGCTGTGGATGACGTGTTCCACCATGGCTTCGGGTGCTGAAGCGCCTGCGGTGAGGCCGATGACGCGCGCATCTTTAAACCAGCTCATGTCCAGCTCAGTTCCATCAGCAACAAGGTAGCTGGGGATGCCTTCTTCTTCGCCAATTTCACGCAGACGGTTGGAATTAGAGCTATTTTTAGCGCCTACAACCAAAATGACGTCGGCGACTTTTGTCAGCTCGCGCACTGCGGTCTGGCGATTCTGCGTCGCGTAACAAATGTCATTAGTGCCCGGGCCTTCGATGTTGCTGAAATGGGCTTTCAGGGCAGAAATAATCACCTGTGTATCGTCAATACTGAGCGTCGTTTGCGTGATGTAAGCCACCGGCGTGTCACGTGCGATGGGCAGCGTGGCAACATCGGCTTCCGTTTGCACCAGATGCACGGTGGCGTCAATCTGCCCCATGGTGCCAATCACCTCAGGATGACCCGCGTGCCCGACCAAAATCAGCTCACGGCCCTGTTTAATGTAGCGCTTGCCCTGCAAATGCACTTTTGTCACCAGCGGGCAGGTGGCATCAAGCACAGGTAATGCGCGGGTTTCAGCGGCGTTTTCCACGGATTTTGCCACGCCATGCGCACTAAACACCGTGATTGCGCCATCAGGAATGTGATCCACTTCGCTGACAAAAATCGCGCCCTTGGATTTCAAATCATCCACCACGTGCTTATTATGGACGATTTCATGGCGCACATACACGGGCGCCTGATATTTCTCCAATGCCTTCTCCACGATCGAGATCGCCCGCACCACACCGGCGCAAAAACCACGCGGTTGCGCCAGAATTAACTGAATCGGCGGATGTTGTGGGGATTTTTCAGAAGACAGAGTCGGTGTGGCAGAGGCTGACATGGGGTGCGCTTCGTTCATTTAACTGATCGGTTTGTTAATTACTTGCATAGGGCGATGACGCGCTATTTACAATCAAAAAAGTCAAAAACAGACCAAAAAAGCAAAACAAATGCTGACAATGCCGGCGGCATACCTATGCCTGATGAAAGGTATATCAAAACCCCGTGTAATTGGGCTGTGTAATTGGGCTGATATCGTTACGTCACAATTGTTTAACAAACCATGTTTTGACAGCGCTCCGGCATAGTATTAATTATTGTTAAACCCATACTGACAACCTCGAACAATAAGAGCCGCGATGACCGTGATGCCCTACCCTCAAGAAGCGGCGCATTTTTTAAAGCAACTGCTTAGCATCAACTCAACCACCTCTGATCGTGCGGAATTCGCGCATGAGTCAACAGAAGCCACCCATTTTGTGGCAGATTACTTGCAGCAAAAAACGGGCGCGGAAATTCATTACACGGAACCCTATGAATTTCCTAAGGGAAGCGGAAAACTACATAAAGGCATGGTGGCGGTGTGGCGTCCGCAAGGGCACAGCACCAAGAATCCTCTGGCCTTTTCGGCGCATATTGACACGGTGCCTGCCGTTGGCTTGTGGGATGGCAATGATCCCTATGTGGGTCGTGAGGAGGGGGACAAAATCATTGGTCGAGGGGCATTGGATATCAAAGGCCAGGTGGCCAGCTTAGCCGTCACCATGAAGGCAAAGCATGATCGTGGCGAGCTGAAGACGATTGATCGCCCCATTGTCTTCATGCTGTCTTCCTGTGAGGAGGTCGGCTTACTCGGTGCCAAGGGCGTCTGCGATTTAACCAGAGAAAAGGTCGGAATTCCCGATGAAATCACGGTGATGGAGCCAACCGATGGCTATATTGGCATTGGTTGCAAAGGCGTGCGCCAAACCGACATTAAACTCACCAATAAAGCTCCGGTTCATGTGGGCAATTACACTCATTACATGACAGTTGAGATCGGCTCAGCGAGCGGGCATTCATCGCTGCAAGCGGCCAGCCCCGCCGATCCGGCGCTTATGGTAACGAAAGTACTGGCAAAGGTCAAAGAGCTGCGAGCGCGTGGCATTGATGCAGAGGTCTGTCACGTTGATTACGGCACCGCGGCCAATGTGGTGGGTGGCAATGCCAAGATTATTGTCGGCTATGACGCAGCTCAGAATGATCCGACAGGCGAAAAAACGTACAACACCATGCGCCGCCATTTTGAGGTCTTCGAGCAAACAAAATCCAACTTAACACTGCGATTCTTCACCGTGGCAGGAAATTTAGTCAATCGCATTAATAATCAAGTGCATGGCATTGACTTAGGCTCGGTGAGTATCAACGTTAATCGTCATCCGCGTTCGCAGCATGAAGAAGCGCCCGATTATCCCAAGACCTTGACGCTGCAGCCTGATGGATCCATGCGTCCGCACAGCGCAATTGAGCATGGCATTGAAGTCGTACAGCAAATCTATGAACACCATGCAGCGCAGCGTGACGAAGGTGGTAAACCAGAACATTACGCGATTCCGTTGTTGGGTGTCACCAAGCTGAGTGTGCCGATGATTCAGGGCGATGCGGCTAGCGCGAACCTTTCCAGTGATATGCGTTATCCGGTGGAAGCACTGAGGGGTGATGCGGGCAAGAACATACGCAGCGCTGATAGCATCACCGCTGCGATTGCAGCCGCTGCGAAACAGAATCCATCCATCGCGGCGAATCTATCCAATTCCACGGATATACTTCCCTATAAATCCTCCACACCGCAGGATGGTAGACTTCAACCGTATCTGGAAATCGGCAAAGCCACTCGCTTTACGCGTTTTACCGATGCGGCCACCTGTGTACCCTATGCCAGTGATGGCAATGTCATTGCACAGGAATTCCCTGACGCACTCATCATGACCATGGCCCATGGGGGCTATGCCCAAATGCCGCACGGCGTTGGCGAACACCTCACCAAAAAGCAAATTGGGGATAACATGACCTTGTTCGGCGCCATCATTGACGGGCGCACACGCGGCATGCAGGCCAGTGCTTCACTAAGCGCTGCACGCTAGCTGGGCGGGCAAGCACCATTTCACTGTAGGCGGTGAGAGAGGTTTAGTGGAGGGTTAGGAGATTCCTTTAAAAGCATAATATAGCATAGGCTTAATTGATTGTTGGGAGGATTTAAAAGAACACCCTTTATCAATGAGCCAGCCCCTATGATTATTACTAACTCTGAAACTGGACCTAATTTAAGGGATACCAGATTTCACAATATCTTAATAAAGTCGGCTGTAGTTAAATGGTATATTAGCATACATAAGGATGCTTATTTATGCACTCGGATTATATTGATATTTCGCATTTAGAGCCTGTGGAGACCCTAGGAAACGGGGGTTTAGACAATCACGTCGTGAAATTCAATACACGTATTATGCGCGACTCTGAGGGTCATGCTCATGCCATATTCGAACTGAATCCTATTGAAAACGCATCCTATCTCGAAGCTCAAGGGGGTAGCTCCCTACAAACAACGCGGGTGCTTGCGGAAAAATTGCAACCACATCTTACGCCACCGGAAGGATTCCACTTTAAGGGATTTTCCAGATCATCCAACGGTGCAGTCGGCATGGTGTATGAAGTGCCCGAATATAACCTGAAGGGGATTAGCGGAGAATTGGATTTCCATAAGTACAAAAAGCTTGTCGGATTGCAATTCGGAGATTGGGGTTACGCAACACTTGAGAGGGATTTCCAGTTGGCGGCCGAGATGCTGGAAGGTGGCAAACCGCGAACGCTGATTGATGCATTACAGCATGCAAACGGTGCATTGGAAAAAGATGGTAAGGCACCTTACGAAGCATTTATTAATTTTCTGAAAAATGAGCCTGAGAAAGCTGAAAAAATTAATCGTACGCTTGCTGAAGGTGGGTCAAACGAATTCACCTATAAAGGCCATGGCAGAAGCGGTGCGTTCTTCTTAGCTAATAATGGTACAGTGGTCGGGATACGGGGCAGTAATCCTATAAGGCAAAAAACGCCCTTTCATTTGCAGGCCGTATCCAGTTTCAGAAACGGTATTGCCATTGAAGTAATGCCCGCGCTGGAAACCAGTGGCGTGACGAAAGATCACGTTAGAGAATTGGTGCATGCGGTAAAGGATTACGTTGGCCCTAACGGTGAACGCTTTGAATTTAATGACCCTGAAATACGCAATGTAGGATTAAAAGACGGTGTGCCTTATATTTTGGATGGCGATGCTGTCAGGCAATTAAGCGCTAAGGAAGCATCGGCATTATCCAAACCGTCCAACACCGATTTTTCACGCTGGGTAAAACCTAACGGAGAATGGACGCAATACGAGGCATTCCGTGATTTGCATACGGCATATAAATCTCCACTGCATATGGAGGGTGGCAAGCTGATTTCAGAACAGCCAGTTGTAGAATTGCCTAAGGCAGAACCACCCCAAGCAGAAAAAGTGCCAAGTCCGGAGCCTCCTATCGCAGAACCGCAGAGTGTGCAGCCGCCTAAAGCAGAGCCGCGGAGTGCGCAGCCTCCCATTGAAGAACCACGCGGTGCGGAGCCACCTAAAGTTGAGCCTATTAAAGAACCGCATAGTGCGGAGTCACCTAAAGTTGAGCCTGTTAAAGAACCGCATAGTGCGGAGCCATCCAAGTCTGTAGTTACAGCAGAGGCAGAAAACTGGGTGGGAAAAGTGGGTCGGTTCGCTCGTACCCATCCGGGAAAATCAGCTGCGATTGCTGCGGGCGCTGTTGCCGCCATTGGCGCTGGAACATGGGCGCTAAATGAAATGAAACGCAAGGAAGCTGAAAATCAACATAAACAAGTATAGTTTCTGAGACGGAGATGGGTTCGCAGAAAGTCTTCTGTCCAGATTGAGGAAGGCTTCAGCGTCCGCCGCAGCGATAGCCGTTAGCTCCTTGTAGTTTCGCGTGAGAATCTCCAGCGCCATCCGCACGATGGGATAGCTATTGCCTGCCGACGCCATCCATTTTTTCCGCGAGGGGATTACGTCTTCCATTTTAAAGGCGTCAAAGGTTGAGTGTGGCAATCTGCTCAGGGGTGGCAGCTTGGGATGCCTGAGCTGCTCCATTTAGATGCCACGCCATAATGACAAGCGAAGCCTTTAAACGAGAGAAAACAGGCGCGAGGGTACCTTCACCGTGTTCAGGAGAAAAACGCCCAAGCCGTGAGACGCTGCGCGATTGGTGCAAGCACGGAAAATGGCGGGGCCTCGCCACTTCGTACGATGAGGCGCTGGCGCAGGAAACCCTCAAAGCGCATAGGCGAAAGGATCCAGATACTGGCCTTGAAGCCACAGAAATGCTTGAGAAGATGGCGGTCATCGCATTGAGTAAGGCCACTCAAGTGTTTGGGTTATTAAACGAGACGCAGCGGGCCTCGGTGGATGATGCGATTCGGCTTATGGATGCAAGCCTATGTGTCATGGATATGCGTATGCGCTACGTGAAATTTCAAAAGGAGATGGAAACGAAGGCGAATTCGGAGAAGGAAGTGCTGCGCCGTAAAGAAGATCAGCGACACGCCCAGGCTGATCTAGGAAGGATTATGCAGCAAAAGCTCGCTCAGGCAAAAAATGCACAAAAATTCGAATTAATAGGATTATAGACTATATTTACAAAAGTATGCACCTAAGTCAGTTAATTCTTTATAAATTGTTGCGGGTTTGTGTAAAAACGACGCAAGTTATTGAAATAATAAATAATATCAAATGCAGCGCGCCGGACATCTATAAAATTACCTTTCATTGACACGATTCTGACATAAAGCCATGTTAATATGTGTTAGCAATCTACGGGGCTTTATGTCTTTAGCGAAAACCGTTGCAGAAGACTTGATCGCAGGAAAGATACCCGCTGCGTTCATGGAAGAGCACCGCCTTCTGCCGGAAAATCATTCTTCCGCAGCAAACTATAAAGCCACACTTGAGCGCGTCCACGATCGTCTTTTGAAAGGGCTGCTTGGTCCCGATTACCCCAAGGCCGAGCATGAAGTACGGTTTCTGCTTTCAGTAAATGAAAGCCCGAATGCATTCATCGCGACGCATGCAAAGCCTCCCATCATTGCGTTTACCACCGGTCTTATCAACATGTGTGAGGATGAGTCGGAAATTGCCGGGGTGCTCGCCCATGAGATGGGGCATGATTATTTTCTCAAGAAGCTAGGCGATCATGCAAACGGCAAGCTGGAAGAATTAGGCTCTGATCTACGTGCACCACTCATGCTTCGCAAGGCAGGTTATGCACAGGATGGATTGCGTCGTCTTATCAGCAAGTTCACTGACGACAATTCCCTCAAGGCGATTTTCGCCTCGGCAGCTGATCCGCATCCGATGAAAGCTACGCGGATGTCATCCCTAGCCACGGCAGAACGGGCGTTGGTTCGCGGAAAACTCGGTATGGGTGAGCAAAAAAACGTCGCGCCTGAACCTCTCAGCGCCGCCCTGCGGTCATCGACCAAGTCGGCCACATTTACCAGCCATCTCGACCGTCGCCTTGGAGAGCTTGGATACCAGGCGGCATCTCTGGAAGAGAAGATGGACCTGCTAGGCAAGGTCATTCGGGAAGAAGTGGCTACGGCAGACCCCTATCAGCGTAGTCGCCGACTAGATGCTGCCAAATACCTCCGGGCCCTTCCTGTTGACCCAAACAATCCTGCTCATAAGGCGGGGCTGGAACGGCTCGTGGATACCATCGTTTTGGAGGCGGGCGGTGCAGGCAGCAGTCTTTACAAGTCCTTGCTAGATGCCTGCAAGCTTGAGAGTGGTACCCCCCTCGGTCGCCTGAAGGACCTCAATACTTCAATCGAACAGTTTGTTCGTGCCGCCACGCCTGCCGAGATGCAGCGCGCCGCAAAAGAGATCAACGCGCTGGCCGAGCGTTATCCTTTCTCGGATACGCCGGGTAAAAAGTTTCTATCGTTCAATTTTCTTGATGAGCTTAAGTTCTCAGGCTTTGAGATGCCTAGCAAGGAGCAGCTTGAGGAGCTGAAGCCTGGTAATCCCTTGACGCCCAGCTGGGATACACATGTTCGCTCTGCCGTGGCTAGCAAGAACCCGGAGGTGGTTAGAGCGCTGTCAAGGCTTGGAGTGGGCATTGATCCCCGCCTTGCCCCTTTGGCGAAAGACCTGAAGGGTTTGACCTATATCTCGAGTGCTGCTCCAGAGCCGAATGTTTCCTTCCTTAAGTTTAAAGCGCCTGAAGGTGCGCGTGATGGCCAATACAAGATCGTATTCGATGAACAAGGCCGCTTCTCTGATCTGAAGAAGCTCGATCAAAGTGCGCTCTATGCCGAGGAGGTGGCCAGCCAGACAGTCCGCTTGGCACGTCGTGCCTCAGAAGAGCGTAAGCTGGTGCAAACGATCGACTGGTCGGAAATGGAGAAGGATTTTGGTGGATTCGTTTCACGATATAAGGAGCATTTAACACCGCCCAAGGTGCTCGTGGAAGCCGAGTATCCGTTTGCTGAGGAGTTCGTTCGCCGGTGCGGCGAACTGATCAGCAAGGACCCGGCGACGTTCCGCCTTCCCATCGGGGCGTTCTTTTCTGATTCCTATGCCATTCGAAATCGTTTAGCACTTTCGCAATGGGCAAGAAATCTTGAGAAACAAGGAATAAAGGCTTCTATTCCTTCGATATTCGTGGAATCAATGTATTTCGATGGCGACGCTGGCTTCAGTGAGAAGTCTCTTCGTGTCGATGCCGCCGGTGCGGGTATAGCGCCAAACCATCCCTATACGCGCTTCGTTGTGCAAGACCCATATAAAATCTTTGAGTCCGGCGACAAGACGATTTTTTTAAAAGCCGTACGCTATCTCAATCTTGATCCAGCCTTCACTGGCAAAGGGCCGCGACGTTGGATTCTGGATCATTCTACGCTTTTTGAGGGGTTGCCAAAGCAGACCATCGGGGAGCTTGAGCAATGGCTTGGTGAGGTTCGCAAGGCGATCCCGGCAAAAGCTGAATTCAACACGGCACATTCTTTCATCGGTGATCTCGTGCAGTATGAAACGCTGCGTACCCTGTCAGTGACGAAAGAGCCAATGACGCTCGATAAAATTCGACTGGTGCAGGAGATTGCAAACTTCCATCCCCATAGCTATTCATTCCTTCAACAGCCGTTACGGGAAGAAGGACGTCGCCTGACAGCAGATTTTGCCGCATCCGCGAAGCCGCCGGCAGCGCTCGAAGAGGCGTTGCATAACTTCCAGAGGCTGGCGGCCGGGAGAAAGGGCTTTCCCGCAGTTTTTGATGAGCACCCCTCGCTTCGCGTTCTGTACGAAAAATCGATCTGTGAAGCGATGAAAAAGCTGCCGGACGACGCAGCTGTCCAGCATCTGGAGAGCCTGCTCTTCAAGAAAGATATTGCGGGCATCGGCAGCCAGACGCTCTCGGACATCGCCAAAGAGGCATTAGGAAAGGAGCATCATCAACCCGTGCAGTATAGCGCGGCGCTGGCCGATCCGGAGTTCAAGGGCTGGGCAATCAAACGTTATGCGAATGCACTGGTCAGCAGATTGGGCCCCGATAACGGAACGGAAGAATATGCCAATGCGTTCCGGCAGGCCATGGAGAGAATTGCCTCACACGCTCCGGAGGGCAATGGCCTTGCGATCATGAACCTCCTCAGCACCAAGGAGTGCGGCAATAAATTACTGCTTCAGAAAGGCACAGCCGGGTATCTGAAGGAGAAAATGGAAGCGCTTGGCCTGAAAAACATGGTCAGCCATAATTTCGGCGCTGCCTTTGGCGAAACGACACTTTATGCGCTGTCAAAAAGTGAGACAACCCGTGAAGCAACAATTGATTTTCTCACGCATCACTTCAGTAAGGAATCGGCAGCAAAATTCATTGATAATGTCGAACATTACCTGAATGAGGACGAACGAGGGCGCATGCTTTCGGAAACGCTCAGCAAGGAAGCGAAGATCGAGCAGATGGAACTGCTGCATCGCAATTTCTGGAGCCTTCCCTTCGAGGCGCGCTTCCTTGCGGCCAAGCAGATTCTTTTTAATGGGCAGCACGCGGATGAAGCGGATGCCATAGAAAAGAATGTCCGTTTCGTGCTCGACAAGGTGATGCCGAAAAATGGCGGCGGCTCGCGCGAGGAAGTACGCGCCGGACGCAAAGTCATCGAGTCCTACCTTGAGGCGACCACGAATCTTGAGGATAAGCGCATCATCACCTCGGCCATGCTGGTGGCCAATACTCCGAACGGTGCGACCGCCGGAGAGAAGCTCTCGGTTGGCAAGGGACTGAATCTTGTGTTGGGCAAGATCGATCCGGCAGGGGATAAGGTCAAGCAGGCCATTGAAAGCCACCCTGATACTCCGGCGGCGATCAAGGCGGAATTCAGGGGTGCCAAGACCGGTGCCAAGGATCCGATGCGCCATGAAATTCTCGAGTGGGTCGAGGAGTCCAATAAGTCTTTGCCCCAAGCCGAGCATATCGTACGCACAGGGCGCGTTCTTGGTGCTGGCTCCTACGGCATCACGGTGGAGGGATTCCTCGCAGATGGAAGTCGCCGGGCGCGTACGCTGCTTTATCCCTACGTGCGTGAGAAAGCGGAGAATGAGTTTGGTATCCTGATCGGAGCAACTGAAAAGCTGGTGGCGCGCGATGGCCGCTTTGAGCCTGTCACGCAGATGGTGCGTCAGGCTCAGAAGATGTCGGGCGTGGAGACGGATATGGACGTGGCTGCCAAGCAGGCGGCGGCGGCATCCAAGCTCTATGACGGCATGAAAGTCACTATCGGCGGAAAGACCTATACATTTTCCGCTGCGAAGTATCTCGGTCATGGCGCGAATCACAAGGATTTCGAACTGATTGAAGGCCAGCACTTCAAGGATATCGCCGAAGCAGCCAAGACCGCCGAGGAAGTGGCGCATGTTCAGGGGCTGGCCAAAGCAGGTCTTGCTTCCGAGCTGTTCAATATTCTCTCCGGCCGCCCCTTCGATCACGACAGGCATGGCGGGCAGCAAAAAATTCAGGGCACACATTTTGGCCAGTTCGACCACGGCGCCCTGTCCTACGATGAGGCGGCCAAGGCAGTGACGGAAATGAGCCCCCGCCAGAAACAGATGATCGGCCATTTCATGGGGGGGACGATCAAGGGGCATTTTGTGAAAGGCCTCTCTGTTGCTGATGCCATGCGCCGGGAGATCAAGCGTTGCGCCCATACGCCCGCGGAAGAGGATTTTCTCGCCTCGGTAGACCGTGCGTTGCTGGCCTTGGGTGATTTCAAGACGCATGTGCCCAATGAGGATCTGAAGGGTATCCTTGGGTCAATCTTCGTGAGTGGAAAGTTCGATCCCGCCATCAAGGAGGCCATGCATGAGCGCCTCGGTTCCTTATCCGACCGCGTGTTTTCGCAACTGGAGCAGGCGGGGCGTGAGTCGGGCATCACCATTGAAGCGATGGAGCATGCGTTCGAAAAGAGCGCCGATGCCTCGCCTCTGCGCGCAGCACCCAGTGAAACCATCCTCGAAAAAATTCCCGTAAAGAATGAACATCTCGCCGCCGGGGCCGGGTTGGCGGCTAGTGCGGCAGGTGTTGGTTTGCTCATGCATGCCAACAAGCGCATCCAGCGCAAACGTGAAGAGGGAGGGGAGGCCTCCTACCTCGATCGTGCTGAACAGGTGGGCGGAGGCATGCTGACAGCAGGTGGCGCAGTGACGGCCGTGGACGGGGCGACACTCGGCGGTGCGGGCATGAAGAAGATTGGAAAGTTCACCGACCGTCTGCGCCAAGGTGGATGGAAAGATGATATCGAAGACATGAAAGGGCTCCTCAAGGACGCGCAGGGGGAGTTGCATTTTGGCCGTGTGGCAGCCGTCACCCTAGGTGCTCTGGCCATTGGCACTTCAATACGAGCCTATAACAAGATGAAGCAGAAGCCAGAAGATCAGAAAAAGGCGGAGACAGTCACTGACTCATCCTGGACTCAGAAAATCGGAGACACGCCATCCGATCGCCAGGCAGGTCTGGCTTAGCACCTCCACACTAGCTATCATTTTAAGGCTAAGCTCAGGAGGCGTCTAAGAGCAATAGTAACATCCAAAAAATGTTACCCCAGTCGTTACCCCGAGAGGCACGCAGAAATTACTTGGCGAATATATGTTTACTTAAGTCTCTGATTTAAATGGCGGACCCGGAGCGATTCGAACGCCCGACCCCCAGATTCGTAGTCTGGTGCTCTATCCAGCTGAGCTACGGGTCCACATCTGCACCAAGGCAGGGCGGTATCTCTAGCGAAAACCACTGGCTTGAGCAAGCCTTTTGTCTTTAGGGCTGCTCGGCCTTATCTTGGCTGATATCTGCGGGTGTTTCAGCTGTTTCATCCATTAGGTGTGGTGTGACGCCATCATCACGGATCCGCCAATGCTTGACGCGAATCACCGCTGTGCTGGCAAAATAATCCTGCCAGCCGCGTTTCTTTTTGTCACATGCAATCCAGAGAATACCGGCGCCGAGTGGAAAAATGGCGATAAAATAGCCAGCCAGCCGCAAAATCATCTGGCGACCTGACATTTTGCCCAGCGTCTGTGCATCAACAATACGCAGGCGCATGACCCATTTGCCAGGCGTCGTGGAGGCATAGCCCCACATGAGCGCCAGCACGGGCGTCATCAGCAAGTAGCTCACAAAATATTCCAGCAGCAACAGGTGGAGTCCGCCCGAT
>JAIEPI010000032.1 GCA_019749855.1 Rickettsiales bacterium
ACGAACTATGGTCACAACAACAACCGTTGCACTTCAAATGTGAATCTACCTCCCAGCCTGCGCTGGGATGACAAGGAGATAAGGCGGGGGCTGAAAATAACAAAGAAGAGGTGCTCTATTTCAGCGCACTGAGTGGTTTGCGAATAATCAAACGGGGAGCGACCAATAAACGGAGTGACTACGCGAAGTACATCGCGGTATTGCCACGCTGCTGCTCAAGAAAGTGGCCGTAATTCGCAGCAAAGCATGGTGTTGGGAGATTCGTCCCCAAATCTGCTACCGACACGGAGGCACAACTTAATGCCGGTGGCCGCAGATTACTGGACACATCACTGGACATAGGCGCGGCGAGCGCAAGCGCTTCAGTGTTTGGCGCAAGCGGCGGCAAAATCTCGCCTTCCAATGCGGTAGGAGCCGCCTCTGCTGGAGTTGCAGACGCGGGCGTTAAGCCATAGCCCGCCTTATCCACAGCGGCTTCGAAAGTGTCACGAATTGAGGCTAATTGTGGCCCAAGCCCCGAGAGAAGTTTTCCTGAGCCATCAGCAAGATTTCCTAGTGATGCCGGTAAGGCATCCTGAAACAAAAATGCTAGTAAAGGAGCAGATTCATGCGGATTAGCTACAAATGTCATACAAAACATCCAACATTATTTCCCTCATACTACCACAATTTATTAATAAATTAAATGAAAGTTTAATGACGGCAATCTATTGCTGATAAATCATTGAATGAAATACTAATTTATTCTCAACGGGAAACATGCCGAGTTCAGTGCATTCAATTTACGGCAGGCGTTTTCTGCCTCCGCTTTCGAGAGATTGCCTAGACGTGCACGATGAATAGCCGCCGCACGCTGGCCGTCAGAGGTAATGTTTGTGTAAGCATTCTTCAGTTCACCCTCCACCATTTGAATGGCACGACTGACAGCGTCACGTGCCTGATCCTCGCTGCGGAATGCGCCGACCTGAATTCCCCAGCCCTTACCCGCCCGAGGAGTCTCAGCGGGAGCAGCATCAGTGTCCAATAACGCATATTGATAATCGAGCGTTCCTTTTCTGGGTGATTCAGATGCCTTGGCTGTTGAAATAAACGAGACATCAAACAGCGGCGCTACATTAATTTTTTGCGCATTTTCCTGCGCAGCCGCGTCACTGCCTGAGGGCGAAAGCGCAGGCGTCAGTCGCCCCGACGCCTGGCCACTGATGGCTTTGTAATCAATGGATGCACGTGGCGTATGACTGGATGTCTGCACACGCGCATCGATCGCGGATGAGCTAAGCAATGCGGCAACGGGAGCAGGCCGCGAAGACGAGGTGACTTCGTTGCCAGATGCCGGCACCAGTGATGCCACATTGGATACATTGTCCGTAGGCTTAAACTTCGGTGCTGGAACTTCTACTGCAACTTCAGAAGCACTAACGTCAGTTTTTCCCTTTGATGCATAAAGGTTAGCATTCTTTTTGGCCTCTGCCAGTTGCGTAAAATGCTTTTTCAAAAGCTCCACCATGTGATTATCTCGTGAGGCTGCTGTCACCCCCCCCATCACCACAGCCACCATGGTGATCCCGTCACGCTTGACGGACGAAACAAGATTGAAACCTGAGGCATTGATGAAGCCGGTCTTGATCCCATCCACTCCCGGGAAGCGATCAAGCACTCGGTTATGGCTACCGTAAGTGCGGCCTTTATAAGTAAAGCTGCGGGTGTTGAAATAAGAAAAATACTGTGGAAAATCCCGACGTAGCGCCACGCCTAACACCGCCATATCGTAAGCCGTGGTGTATTGTCGTGAGTCGGGCAAGCCATTCGGATTGCGAAAAACAGAATTTTTCATGCCAAGCGCGCGCGCTTTATTGGTCATCATCACGCCAAAATTCCAGTCTGTTTTTCCGAGTGATTCGGCCAGCACAACGGCCACATCATTGGCAGATCGCGTCACCAATGCCTTGATAGATTGCTCAACGGTGATCTGATCCCCCGCGCGCAATGCAATGTTTGTTTGTGGCTGAGAAGCCGCCTTTTTTGATGCCACCAACTTTTTGTTTAAGGTCCACTTGCCGCTTTCAAGCGCATCAAACACCATGTAAAGCGTCATCATTTTAGTGAGTGACGCGGGATAGCGCTTCTCGCGCGCATGCGCTTCAAAAAGCACCTGACCGCTATCTGCGTCCAAAACAAGTGCTGCATAACGTGGGTTGCCGGCCGCATAGACAGGGGTGCTAAGCTGCGGAAGCACGTACAAAGATATAAGTACTGCAAAAATCAACCTGCGCATGGCAGCTCCTCATCAATATTTCGACATTCAGCCGAGACCGCCGTCTGTGCGGCTATGTCATCAAAATTGCGTCAAGAATCGACAGGTGTCAAGTATGGTATTTTTACATAAAAGCATTATCAAAGCTATTCCTCTTAAGCGTCACTTAGAATCCATTCACGTAATCCTCTAACCCCAATGGCCATAAAGCGCACATCAACCTCCTGCATGGCGAGTGCTTTGTATAGTTTTATGGCCTCTTTGTTTTGCTGTAGCACGGTCAATGAAATCCACGTGCCGCCACGCTGAGAGACAAGCTGCGCCATAGTCGCCATAAGTGTGCGCGCCACCCCCTGCCGCCGTGCCTCACGCATGACAAAAATATCTCCCAAATGCGCTCCAGCCGATGCACTCTCCAGATCATATCCCATGTAAAACATGAGCATTCCCAATGGCTTTTCATTTTGCCATGCCAATAGAAACTCTGCTTGTTGTGCGTCGATAGCCTGCGCGATCGTTTCACTGGTGGAGCTACCTTGCCGCCCCTCTTCTTTTGCCAGATAACGTGCAAATTCTGCGAGTGTTGCGCTATCTGTCCTATTGGCACTGCGTATCACCAGTTCGGACTTGTCAGCCGTGTCATGATCGGCTTTAATCATACTTTACCATCCATTGTTTATGGCCATTTTGAGCTTTCCCACCCGTCCTGAGGCGCATTACGACGACACTTTACCGGATTACGTACGGCGTCTCAACCCGCCGCAACGTGAAGCGGTGCTGGCTTGTGATGGCCCTGTGCTGATTCTTGCTGGCGCGGGAACGGGAAAAACGCGTGTGCTTACCACGCGCATCGCGCATCTGATTGCCACCAAACGCTGCTGGCCTAGTCAGATTTTAGCCGTCACGTTTACCAATAAAGCATCCAGAGAGATGATTGAGCGGGTGCAGAAGCTTCTGGCTGCCCCCCACAGTGACAACAACAGCTCTGCACATGGAGAGTCAACGCAGGGCATGTGGCTGGGCACATTTCATTCCATTGCCGCACGTATTCTTCGTCGTCATGCAGAGCTGGTGGGTCTCACCTCCAGCTTCACCATTCTTGATACGGATGACCAGCTTCGACTGCTTAAATCGGTTATCGCCGAGAAAAATCTCGATGATAAGCGTTTTCCGCCCAAACAAATTCTGGGCATGATTCAGGCATGGAAAGATCGTGGCTTAACGCCGGATAAAGTCGGTGCTGCCTATTTTGAACAGGCCGGCGCCGAGATGGCGCAGTCCCTTTACGTGACCTATCAAAAGCGGCTGGTAGCCAATAACGCGACAGATTTTGGTGATTTGCTTTTGCATAACCTGACGCTGTTTCAGAAACATCCTGAAATCCTGCGCGAGTATTGTCAGAAGTTCAAATATATTCTGGTGGATGAGTATCAGGATACTAATGTCGGTCAATATCTGTGGCTTCGACTGCTGGCGATGGAGCACCAGAACATCTGCTGCGTGGGTGACGATGATCAGTCTATTTATGGCTGGCGCGGTGCGGAGGTTGGCAACATTTTGAAATTCGAGACGGATTATCCCAATGCCGCCCTGATACGTCTTGAGCAGAATTACCGCTCGACAACGCCGATTCTGCAAGCAGCATCGGGTCTCATCGCACACAATAAGGGGCGCTTAGGAAAAACGCTGTGGACCTCAGTGGAAGGTGGCGATCCGATACGCATTAAAGCCGTATGGGACGATATGGAAGAAGCGCGTTATGTCGGCGAGGAAATCGAGGCACAGCAACGTCAAAAAATCGCACTGGCAGATATGGCGGTTCTGGTGCGTGCCGGTTTCCAGACGCGTGCCTTTGAGGAGCGCTTTTTAACACTGGGCATCGCTTATCGGGTGGTTGGCGGTCTGCGCTTTTATGAACGTTTAGAAATTCGCGATGCGGTGGCGTATCTGCGCGCCATTCATCAGCCGCGTGATGATCTGGCGTTTGAACGGATCGTCAACACGCCTAAGCGCGGTATTGGCGGCTCAACGCTTGAACATTTGCACACCTACGCGCGCGATCACAATTGCTCGCTGCAGGAGGCGGTCATTGCCCTGCTGGCACAAGGCAGTATTCGTGGCAAAGCGCAATCCAGCCTGACAAAATTCATGGAGCAATTACAGCGCTGGCGTTCGCAAGCCAAGGATCTTGGCCCCGGTGCTTTATGCGATATCGCGCTTGAGGATTCTGGGTATCTGGCGATGTGGATGGCGGAAAAAACACCGGAAGCACAAGGGCGACTGGAGAATTTGCGAGAGTTGGCGCGCGCACTTGGCGAGTTTGCGAGTCTGGAGGCTTTTCTGGAGCATATCAGCCTGGTGATGGACACAGAAGACCGCCACACCAGTGATATGATCAGCATCATGACCCTGCACGCTGCAAAAGGCCTTGAGTTCAACACGGTTTTTCTAGCTGGATGGGAAGAAGGGCTTTTTCCGCATCAACGTGCGCTTGATGAATCTGGTAATACGGGACTCGAAGAGGAGCGACGCCTTGCCTATGTGGGGATTACGCGTGCAAAAAAACACGTGTACATTACCCATGCGTCCAGTCGCCGTATTTACAATCAATGGCAAAGCAGTCTGCCCTCACGGTTTCTTCAGGAATTGCCTGCGGAACACACGGAAATTGTAGATGGCGCATCACAGGCGCGTGGGCCCGCTATGTTTCAGCGGCAGATTGAACAAATCATGCATGAGGCGCAACGGGTACCCTCACCCGTTCACTCACTCAGTCAGTGGAAAGGCAAGCGTGTCTTTCATACGAAATTTGGCTATGGCGTGGTGCTGGCAGAGACGAACGGCAACCTCGATATATTTTTCGATAAGGCTGGGCGCAAGAAGGTGATGGCCGACTATGTAGAAATGGCTAAGGCATAAGCAACCATTGTCTTTCCTACAGCGACCAGCCACGCGCTCTAAAAATTCTTGTCAACTGACCACAACTCCTGAGCATTCAGCCGAGGCGCTTCATTGACTGCCATTGGCTTTGCCAGAGTCATTATTTCCGCACGATGAACAGGCTCATTGGCACCATCCACAACCGTTGAGACAACGCGCCAGCCCTCCTCTTTATCGTAGCTCAGAAAATCAGCTTTCGACAAATAGGCGCTCAATGCTGCGTCCGATACTTCTACGCCGTAGAGCGCAATATATTGATGAATGGCACGCTTGTGAGCTGCGTCATCATTGGCTTTGATGCACTCCCTTGCCAAACGCAACACCTCTTCTTCTTTGGTGATGGCGCCGCCTTGGGCTCGCATTGTCTTTGCCTTGCTTCGGGCTTGCGCGCCCCTTGTTTCCTGCTTGGGGTCTGCATGGCCCTCATATAACGCAATGATTTCTTTCAACATTTCCATGCGCTGATACAGCGCCGATGACTCCCACTCTATTTGTAAACGTGCATGTTCTTTGTGAGCCTCATCGAGAAATAATTTTGACATATGCTATACTCCCTGTTGATCAACTCTTAGGTTGGCAACCTTCACCTGTCAACCCGTGACACATCATGAAACAAGTAATAAAATGCCAGTCGTTAGCCGACCGTCAAATGGGTGCCGTGCGTGTATGAAGCCATGCCTGCACGTCCGTTGAGACAAGAGGAAGCAATGTGTGCAACACATTGGCATGATAGTGATTTAACCAAGCCTTTTCCTGTGCCGATAACATCTCAATAACTATCAAGCGTGTATCAATGGGGCAAAGTGTCAATGTTTCAAAACCAAGGAATTTGCGCCCATCATTGCTTGGCTTTTCTACTACCAACACCAGATTCTCAATGCGTATACCATAGGCACCGGCCTTATAATAACCTGGCTCGTTGGAAGTAATCATCCCTGGCATTAATGCCACGTCGCCGCCCCTTTTGCTAATACGTTGTGGCCCTTCATGTACGCACAGATAAGCGCCTACGCCATGACCGGTACCGTGATCATAATCCAAGCCATGTCTCCACAGGGGTTCACGCGCCAATGCATCAAGCTGTCCTCCTGATGTACCAAGTGGAAACTGCGCACTTGCCAACGCAATATGTCCCTTTAAGACCAACGTAAAATTTTCCTTGAATTCTTGACTTGGCAGCCCAAAAGTAATGGTGCGCGTGATATCCGTCGTGCCACAGGGATATTGACCGCCCGAATCAAGTAGCAATACATCATTGTTTTGCACCGTACGAACATGATCCTCACGCGCATGGTAATGCACAATCGCACCATTAGGCCCACTGCCCGCAATGGTCGCAAAGCTTGGCCCCATATACTGAGCGCATTGCTTGCGAGCTTGCTCCAAAAAATCAGCTGCCATTAGCTCAGTCAGTGCTTCCTGTGAATTCTCAATGGAGCACAACGCAGTGCTGACGGCGGCACCATCCCAGCGATGTGCCTGACGCATGCCCTCAATCTCAGTTTGATTCTTGATCGCTTTTGCTAACAGGCAAGGATCAGGCAGCATTGTCAGCAATGCATTGCACTGCGCCCATTGCTGTTCAAACCAACAGGGCATGCGATCAGCATCATAGGCGATGTGTTTTCCTGTCGTCTTGGTGGCGATGTAATGGGGTAATTCATTGGGGTCAATGCACTGCACACAGCTGGACAACTCCGTCATCACGGACGGTGAAACACGTTCAGGCTCAATAAACAGATCAAAGTGGCCATCCGCCCATGCCATGCCATAGACCAACGGCAAGGGATTATACGGAATGTCATTGCCACGGATATTCAACAACCAACAGACACTGTCCGGCAACGCCATTGGCAACACATCAAGTCCGCGTTCATTGAGCCAGCGACTCACATCATCAAGCTTTTCCTCACATGATTTTCCGGCAAAAGACAATGGATGAATGACAATGGGCTGCTGCGGTCGCAACGGTTGATCTAACCATATCTCATCAATGAGATTTTGCGGCGAAGCTTTCCATTGGCGTGTCTCGCCCAACGCTGATTGCCAACGATGCATCTGCGATGACGTTATCAACCAAGGATCATAGCCAATGATGGTTGCTTGTTTGTTTTTCTGCAAGCAATTCACCAATGATGTCTCGCCACTATTCACAATGGTGTAATGCGCCGCATCCACCTCCTGCGCTGCCTGCAAAATATAGCGGCCATCCACCAACAGATACGCCTTGTCGTGAAAGATGACCGCCATGCCGGCGGAGCCATCAAAACCACATAACCAAGTGACACGGCGCGCATAGGCGGCGGAATACTCGCCTTGATACTCATCGGTCAGCGGTAATAGATAAGCGTCCAAGCCTTGCCGTGCCATGAGCTGACGCAAGGCGCTCAGGCGTTGAGGATGCGTTTCAATGATACAATCTGGCGACATAAAAGGGGGCTATGGATTGAAATACGGCAATTGCACTATAAAAACCAGCCACTCTGGTATATGAGTGAGGTACGGTTACACACATTATATTGACAAAAATATGCGCATTTTCCTAATGTTTTTTATTCTCTGCGGGTTTGTGGCTAGCGCCGCCCATCCAGCCTATGCGGTCGATGATTTCCGTCCCATTATTATTTATGAGGCGGATGGTGGTGATGACAAAGCCTTCATCGGCATGATGAAAAAGGGGGCACAACGCGCTCGCACTGAGGTGGGCATTGATTATCAGGAAGCGCGCATGCCTGAGGGCAGTGACCGCGTGCAGTTCATCAAAGGCATTGCCGAGTCAGGTGTCAGCCATATCATTGCGGTTGGCTTTCAGAACGTTGTGCCAGTGCTGGCCTTGGCGGAGCAATATCCTGAAGTGAAGTTCACGGTCATTGATGGCATTGTGCCGCCGCTATTTCAAAATGTGCAGTCCATTGTGTTCAAAGATCAGGAAGGTGCATTTCTCGTAGGCATGATTGCCGGCTATCTCTCCCCTACCAACAAGATTGGTTTCATTGGTGGCATGGATGTGCCGTTGATCAACAACTTTGCCCTTGGCTTTTTTCAGGGCGCCAAATACGCCAATAAGGATGTAGAGATGCTGCGTGACACGGTGGGTGATAATCCGGCGGCGTGGAGCAATCCTGAGCGCGCCAAAACGCTTGCCAAGAAACAGTTCAACAATGGTACCGGCGTTATTTTTGCGGCGGCGGGCGGCTCAAGCGTCGGCGTGCTGGAAGCAGCGGAGGAAATGGGGCGCTACGCGATTGGCGTCGATACCAACCAAAATGGCTTGTTCCCGGGCACCGTGCTCACCTCCATGGTGAAGCGGGTGGATAAAGCCGTCTATGAGACGCTCACCAATGGTTTTTCCGGCCGCTGGGAGCCCGGCATTAAATATCTGGGTATTCGTGAGAATGCGCTGGATTACGCGGTGGATGTCAACAACAAGAACCTGATTAATAAGGATGTGATTGATAAGGTGGAAGATGCGAAGGACCGTATCATCCGTGGCCTAATTGAGGTGGAAACCTACGAGCCGATGTGAGTTAGGACGCGACTACCACCGCTAACGTGATTCCATCAATGGTGTGTGTTTGGTGGAATGCTCAAGCAGCCATTCCGCCACTTCAATGGCAGCATAGGTGAAAATGCCGGTGGCTCCGGCGCGTTTGAACGAGATCATCGCTTCCATCATGGCGCGTTTATAGTCCAGCCAGCCGAGCGTTTCTGCGGCTTTCAGCATCGCATATTCCCCACTCACCTGATAGGCAAACACCGGCACTGAGAAATGCTCCGAGACATGGCGCACCACGTCAAGGTACGGCATGCCGGGCTTGACCATCACCATGTCAGCGCCCTCCTCGATATCGAGCGCCACCTCACGGATGGCTTCTTCCCCATTGGCCGGATTCATCTGGTAACTATATTTATTGCCGGTACCGAGATTGCTGGCCGAACCCACCGCATCACGGAAGGGGCCGTAAAAACTCGAGGCATATTTCGCGGCATACGCCAAAATCTGCACCAGCGGATACCCTGCCGCGTCCAGCGCCTGACGTATCGCGCCGATGCGACCGTCCATCATATCGGAGGGTGCCACAATATCGCAACCCGCGGCCGCCAGTGACAGTGCCTGGCGAATCAGCACGTCGATGGTTTCATCATTCGCCACTTCGCTATGAATCACCAGCCCATCCTGCCCATGCGAGGTGTAGGGATCCAGCGCCACATCGCCAATGACCCCCAGATAAGGCACTTCTTTCTTGATTGCGCGAATGGCGCGGCACATCAGGTTATCCGGATGGTACGATTCCTCAGCAAGCTCCGTCTTTTTATCCTGCGTCACCACCGGAAACAGCGCCACCGCACAAATGCCCAGATGCGCGGCACGGCGGGCTTCCTTGACCAGAAGATCGACTGAGAAGCGTTGTACGCCTGGCATCGAGCCAACATCACTCACCGTATTCTCCCCCTCCTGCACGAACATCGGAAGGATGAGGTCATGCACGCTCAGGCGGTTTTCGGCCACCAGGTTGCGCGACCACGCCGATTTGCGATTCCTGCGCATGCGCACATGCGGGAACGCACCTAAATGCATCATATCGGTTGAAGACTTCATAAGAATTGGGCGTAATATGAAAACGTGACAAAAGCAACGGCCAAGACATCAGGCCATCACGTGCCCCTGATCTTTGGCGTTCAGGCGTGCCATCAGAGCCTCGTGATTTTTTTGCTGAAGCGGTGTTTTTTCCTTCGGAGCATTCCATTTCTTATAGAGCCCCTCAATCACATCATTGGAGGTGGACATGACAAAGAAGGTTGCCGTAGCTGCCCCCTCGATGGCGGTCTTGCCCATAAAGCTCTTTGGAGTCAGGAAATGCCCCATACTGGCGTAGGCAGCACGCTTGGTGAGCGTATAAGCGCCGATGCCCAGTGCGGTGGAAGCCACCCGCGTCATCATCAGACGTCCGAGATTGGGATCGCCCTCAAACAATTTGCGATACTGGCCAACGCCGTGTTTGGCCATCTGATAGTCCACCTGCGTATCCAGCCCCGCGGCTTTTTCCTCTGTAACTCGCACGGCCTCTTTCTCGGGCGATACGCGGGCAACAGAGTTATGCTCGCCGTTCCATAAGCCACGACGAATCTGCGTATCCTTGAACAGCCGATCAGATAGCTCAAAGAAGCCGAGGAAGGACGCAATGAACACCGCAGCCTCACTCCACGGCATTGATTTGGGATGCACCGTCTTGTTGAACAGTGCCTTCCAATTCTCGCGGCCAAAGGACCATCGACCACTACTCTTAAACACCGAGTCCATGCCTGGGGCAATTTTGTAGGTGCTATCACGCTTACAGTATTCTGGCATTGCGCCGACAAAGCGCCTGCCAAGCCCCAATACAATGGCACCATAAGGTGTTGAATTCGCCTCAGCAGGAGCGATCTCACGCAAATCGGCGGCCAGATTGCTGCCGAAATGGTCCACCGCCTGACGGGTTTCCTCAGCGCTGTGTTCAGGATTAAACAGCCGCTCCTTAGTATAACGCACCAGCTTAAGCGTTCCGCGATACAGGGCGAAACCTGTGGCGATCATGGCAATATCACGCATCGGGGAGTTGGCAAAGCGGTGCAGGCCACTCCCAAAATAGGCCTTGCGGCCACCGGTCCCTGCGCGGAAGGCATCATCAAGCGGCTTCGTCACATCGGCAATTTTTTGGAATCCCGCCCACGTGCCCACAGTGGCAAACGCATAGGGTACGGCGGCGATGCAGTTACGAATCACCTGATACGTCACGTGCCCCACTGGACGTGTCGTTGCATCACGGTGTTGATGCACCCACGCCGCAAGCCCGCTTAGCTTAGCATCGTCCTTAGAGTTCTCACGACCCGCAACCCCAGCATCCGCTTTGGAGACAAGGTTTGGCGCATCCTGCGTGGGCATCGTCTTAATTTTTTCTTGCGGATCGCTTGGGCTCATATAGTTTGGCACTGTGCCTGAAAAGAGTTCTAGTCAGGCTAATAGTAGCAAACTTATGTTATGAATTGTGTGACTATATGATGAAATCATCATAAAAAAGATAAACAAATGAATATGTTGCACTGCAAAATATCACGCATGAATGAAACGAGTTTGTCATGAATAATCAGCGGGTTTTCTCCGGCATTCAACCCACCGGCATCCCTCATCTGGGAAATTACCTCGGTGCAATACGTCATTGGGTTGGCTTGCAGGAGAGCATGTCGTGCCTTTACTGTGTGGTGGATTTGCACGCCATCACGGTGGCGCGCCCTGCGGCGCAACTGCGTCAGGATACACGAGAGATGGCAGCGGCGCTCATTGCCTGCGGGATTGATCCACAAAAAAGCATCATTTTCAATCAGTCGGCGGTGATCGGCCATACAGAGCTTGGCTGGATTTTGGGCTGCCACACGCCGCTTGGCTGGCTCAACCGCATGACACAATTTAAAGATAAGGCAGGCAAAGACAAAGAGCGCGCTTCGCTCGGCTTGTATGGCTATCCGGTGTTGCAGGCGGCGGATATTCTTTTATACAAAGCTACCCATGTACCGGTGGGTGAAGATCAGAAACAGCATCTCGAGCTATCGCGTGATATTGCGGGTGCCTTCAACCGTTCGGTAGGTGAGGAGTTTTTCCCACTGCCTGAGCCGATGATTATGGGTGAAGCGGCGCGCGTGATGAACCTGCGTGATGGCAAACGTAAAATGAGCAAATCGGATGAATCCGATATGACACGCATTAATCTGAGCGACAGCGACGAGACCATCCGCCAGAAGCTGCGCAAAGCGAAGTCCGATATGCTGGAAGGCATCAGCTGGGATCCGGAGAACCGCCCAGAAGCCGCTAATTTCATCAGTATTTATGCCGCTATCACGGGTCAAACGACAGAGCAGGCCACCGCTGAGAGTGCCTCACTCAATTTTTCCAGCTTCAAAGAGCGCCTGAGCGATGCGTTGATTGCGCATCTTGCCCCGATTCGTATACGTCTGGAGGCGTTGCTGGCCGCACCTGACACACTGGATAAAATCCTTGCCACAGGCGCAGAACGTGCGGCAGCCATCGCCACGCCTCATCTCTCCGAAATCAAGCGGTTGGCAGGTTTTTTGTGAGAATAACATGCAGTTGAGGAAGCACACAGCATGGTAGGACTGCAAATCTTTCTGTTGGTGGCGGCCCTTTATTTTTTTCGTAAAGTGATATGGAAAATCATCTGGCACACAGTACGTTTTTTTCTATGGCGCCCCAAAGCGCTGATGGTGCTGCTGGTGGCCTTTTTATGTTGGAACACCTATGGAATCTGGAATGCCCCTGATGCGCCAGATATGGTGCCCCCGCCGCCGCCTGCACCAGAGAATATCATGCCTGAGCCACAGCCGAAATCCGCGCAGGCGCGCCGCCGCGCCTCCCTGAGTCCACTTAGTTATCCCTCTGAATTACCTCCATTGCCAAGCAAGCCATCCAATGGCAACAGCCGTTTTGCCGCAGATTTATTATCCAAAATGGGGCATAATGAGCTGCAATGGTATTCACGCGTATTTTATCATGCCCTGCAAACGCTGCCTGCCGGTGAAACGCATCAATGGCTCTATGCGTTTCGTGACCAACAAATGTTTGGCACCATAACCCCAGGTGCCATAGAAAAAGAAGAAAGCGGCATCGTCTGCCGCACGTTTGCCGAGCTTTTGGTCGTCAACAAACAGGCACAACGCCTCAATGGGGTTGCGTGTCAGCGCGTGGGGGGTGGCTGGTGCAAATTACGCGCTGGAAGCGTGCACACATGCGAAATTAGTACACCGAGCGGCATCGGCGGCTGGTGGTATGGTATCAAGCGGAGTTTGCGCGGCCTGTTCTAATGAGTAAAATGTACGATTTTCCTTGAAAAGTCTGGATTTCCTATGGATGAGGTGCTACACCGCACCTCCATAATGAGTATCAAAATTCAATAGTATTAAAAAACTTTAGAGTTTGGCCCTTGAAACTCGTACTAAGCACCCTACATTCACCTGCAATGCTTGAGCAGAGCAGGTTTTAACAACTCAAAACCCTAAGTCTTTAAGGAGCATAATTATGAATCTTCAACCATTACATGACCGAGTTCTGGTGCGCCGCATCGAACAGGAAGATAAAACTGCTGGCGGTATTATCATTCCCGATAGCGCGAAAGAGAAGCCACAACAAGGTGAAGTTCTTGCTGTTGGCCCAGGTGGTCGTGACGATGCAGGTAAAACCATTCCCATGAATGTGAAGGCTGGCGATGTCATCCTGTTCGGCAAATGGTCCGGCACGGAAGTGAAACTGGAAGGCGAAGAGCTACTGGTGATGAAAGAGTCCGACATTATCGGGATTCTTACCGGTGCTAAAGCTGGAAAAAAAGCTGCATAATTAATAACTTATAATTGTTTTAGGAGAGATAAACATGGCTGCTAAAGAACTGAAATTCGGTACCGAAGCCCGCGAACAGATCCTCATTGGTGTTGAGAAGCTGGCAAATGCCGTTAAAGTGACACTGGGACCCAAAGGTCGCAATGTTGTGCTGGAAAAATCATTCGGTGCACCACGCATCACCAAAGACGGTGTCAGCGTTGCTAAAGAAATTACCCTTCCCAACAAGTTCCAGAACATGGGCGCTCAAATGCTGCGTGAAGTCGCTAGCAAAACCAACGACAAAGCCGGTGATGGTACCACCACCGCGACTGTATTGGCACATGCCATCGTCAAAGAAGGTGCGAAAGCCGTGGCTGCTGGCCTCAATCCAATGGATTTGAAGCGTGGCATTGATATGGCGGTGGAAGCGGTTGTCGCTGAAATCAAAAAGAAATCCACCATGATTGGCAATTCCAAAGAGAAAATTGCGCAAGTGGGCACCATTTCGGCGAATGGCGATAAGGAAATTGGCAATAAACTGGCTGAAGCCATGGAGCGCGTTGGCAAGGAAGGCGTCATCACTGTTGAAGAAGCCAAAGGTCTTGAGTTTGAGATTGATGTCGTCGAAGGCATGATGTTCGATCGTGGCTATCTCTCCCCGTATTTTATCACCAATAGTGAGAAAATGGTGGTGGAGATGGAAAACCCAGTGATTCTCATGTTTGAGAAAAAACTCTCCGGTCTTCAGCCTATGTTGCCGCTGCTTGAAGCAGTCGTTCAGTCTGGTCGTCCGTTGCTCATTATTGCTGAGGACGTTGAAGGCGAAGCACTGGCGACTCTGGTGGTCAACAAACTGCGCGGTGGCCTGAAGGTTGCAGCGGTGAAAGCCCCAGGCTTCGGTGATCGTCGTAAAGCGATGCTGGACGATCTCGCGATCCTGACTGCCGGTCAGGTCATCAGCGAAGACCTCGGTATCAAGCTTGAGAATGTCGGCATCGACATGCTGGGTCGCGCAAAACGCGTGGTTATCACCAAAGAAGACACCACGATCGTCGATGGTGCTGGCAAAAAAGAGGAAATCGAGAATCGTTGCAAGCAGTTGCGCGCACAGATCGATGACACTTCCTCTGACTATGACCGTGAAAAACTGCAAGAGCGTTTGGCAAAACTCTCTGGCGGCGTCGCGGTTCTTAAAGTCGGTGGCTCAACGGAAATCGAAGTGAAAGAGCGCAAAGACCGCGTTGACGATGCACTGCACGCAACCCGTGCGGCTGTTGAGGAGGGTATTGTGCCTGGCGGTGGTGCCACGTTGCTTTACGCTTCACGCGTGCTCGATGGTTTAAAGCCTGAGAATGAAGACCAAAAAGCCGGTGTCAACATTGTGCGTCGTGCGCTGCAATCACCGATCCGTCAGATCGTGGAGAATGCCGGCCTTGATGGCGCAGTAGTGGCTGGTAAGCTTCTGGAAAGCAAAGATACCAACTATGGTTTCGATGCGCAAAATCTGGAATATGTCAACCTGATGGATGTGGGTATCATTGATCCGGCGAAGGTCGTTCGCACGGCTCTGCAGGATGCGGCATCGGTGGCTGGCTTGCTGATTACCACCGAAGCCTTGGTAGCTGACCGTCAAGATGACTCAAAGCCCGCGGCGATGGGTGGCGGTGGCATGGGCGGTATGGGTGGCATGGGTGATATGGACTTCTAATCACCTGAATCCAAGCTATGTTTTTTAAAAGGCCGGAGATTTTCTCCGGCCTTTTTTTAATGCTTTGTTAACCTCAGCGTCATCGAATCTTCACACTGGAAAAAGCGCAGATATGCTACATTTACACTGTGTCTAATTTTGCCCAGAAATAGCCGTGTCCAACCCAGAAAATATGAATTCTCCACCTATCGTGCCTTCCAGTGATCAGGAAGCTGGCAGCGCAGAAACAACAGCAACCACGAAGCCAATAAGTGAAAGCACCTTAAGTCACGATCGCGCACAGGATATCGCCGCGCCAAAACACCCTTCTTCTGCTTCTACCGGCGACCGTCAATCAGCTGACAACAACGTGGCACCGGTTCTGCTGCACCGTAAAGACATCCCCGCCACTCGCGGTGAGAAAATCTTTAACTGGGCGGTGTATGGTGGCATAGGCTGGCTAGCAAATGCTGCGATTTCCGTAGGTATTGCTTATGGACTCAAGCATGGCAACAAAGGGAATCCACTCAATGTGTACACCAACACCGAAAAAAAGGTGGCGGGATTCTTCGAAAAAACCTCTCGTTCCATGACGCCCGAAAAGGCGACTCAGCAGTCCAAGTTCTGGACCGGTGTACTGGCTCTGATGCCCGGGGGCTTCCTGCTGATGGCACCGGTGAAGTGGGCCGAAGATAAAAAGCCTGACATTGTGAAATTCCTGAACAAAAAATTCGGCTCAGGCTTGCAAACTCCTGAGATCAGCGAGCTTTCAGAAAAAAAAGTTGAACAGGAACCTCAACAGACCTGGGGCACGGTGCTTGGCTCGCGCATGTTAGGGCTTGCCATGGTCCTCTCGCTGGCCAGCGTCCCCGTCGCCTCACGTTTTATTGCAAAAATGACAGGCCATGCGGCGGCCGGAGTGACGAAGCTCGCGGCAAAAATGAAGCCCTCGCTGGCGCCGCATAACGTTCCATTGAAGCAAACCACCGCATTTCGCTTAGCGGACATGGGTTTTTCCGATATAGGCTGGAGCGCGTTTGTCGCTGGGATGCTCTTTGTTTTCACCCGTATCGGTGCCGCGCTGTTTGGTAAAAAAGCAGAAACAGCCTCGGAGCCTATTTCCACGGAAGATTCCCTACAAAAAGTGCGTCAGGAAGTGTGCCCTGCCCCTGAAGCAGGCATGCCAACAGCCGCGCCGACTCTGAAGACTTCTCCGCACACCACCGTGCAAACACCCATCTATGATGGGCCAGGCCTCGGCCCGCTGGATGAGCGCACACTTGACGAGCGCAAAACAGATGAACGGACTTTGGAAAACCCCGCTGTCAACCGCGCCACGCGCGAGTTCGCCCCCAGCGCAAGTTACCGCGAAGCCGCGAAAATCATGCATGAAGGCATGGGCGAACCGACGCGCGCCTGAGGTTTTTCTCTCACAGATTAAGCATTTTTCAATCTTCATCCGTTAAAAGCGGAGGATCATTTGTATAAACGCGGCCTATCACCTTATAATGAATTTTTATATTCACTGCTTGTCCTGACGCATGAAGGCTTCCGCCAGCAACCCGTCTCTCTCCCGCGACTTTGTTTTGCTGTCGCTGGTGATTATTGTCTTTTTGGGCGCAGTATCGGTATGGGTCGCCTACCGAACCTATGAGGATCATTCACAGAACATTATCGGCCACTTAGAGAGCGAATCGCTGCGGGTGGATCGGGCGCTGATTGTTGAAATTGAGAATAGCTCGTATCTTCTGGAATCACTGGCACGGCAAATCAGCCAGATTGGGCCGGAAAATCTCAATGGAATTGCACGGTTGTTGCGTTCTTTTAACGATCAAACCCACCGCGATGACGTGTTTTCATGGATTGATGCGAATCAGCAGGTGGTGGTGAGCAGCAACCGCGGGATTCTGGGCAAATCCATTGATGTTTCGGATCGTGATTACATTAAAAAGGCCCTCACCGAGCCGTGGAAAATTCAGATTGGCCGCCCCATTCAAGGTCGCGTCTCGGAGCGCTGGGTGCTGCCTATTTGTCTGGGGCTGACCGATTACCGAGGCAATCATGTCGGCGCGATATTGGCGAGTATCGATATTATTGGCCTGACGGAAGAATTGCGCAAAGTGATCCGTGAGGTGGGTATTGATTTCTCCATCTACAGCACCACGCTGAACCCTCTTACGGAGGCCACCGGCAAAAGTATTTTCACGCCACATGAGACAGTGGAAGAGAGCCTGAAGAAAATTGATTTCACCAAGAAGCCTAACGGCGCGCTCACCCGCGCCACCCTGTTTAAGCCTGATGAACTCTTCACTTTTTATGAGGTTTCAACAGAGTATCCTTACGTGATTGTGGTCAGCCATGATCCGGCCCTGAGCGCCAAAGTGGTGCGCTCTTCGCTGCGTGGCAAGCTGGCACAGGTTTTCTCGGTGGCGCTTTTACTGGTGACGATTTTATGGATCATCCGCACAAAAATCATTAAACCTGTGCTCAATTTGTGCGACATCATCGCCGATATTGCGCGCGGAAAACGCTTCCGTCCGCTGGAGCAGCACGGGCCGGTCGAAATCGAGATGCTGGCGCAGCAGGTCAAAAAAATTGATGATTATCTTGAGGAGCGGCGCCGCAAAGAAAACGAATTGCTGATGAAAAATCGCTACCTCACCCGCGTGAAGGAAACAGGCCAGCGCATGGCCCACGCCCGATTAGAATTTTTGCATAGTCTCTCCACTGAACTCGGCCAGCCACTGCAAATTATTGAGGAGAGCGTTCAGGCCCTAAAAGATCAGCATTTTGGCCCCCTGCCCAACCGGCGCTACCTTGAGCAAGCCACCCTCATCTATCAAAAAACGCGGGCGCTGAATCAGATGGTCAGTGATCTGGCCTCCATCTCGGAATCAGAATATGGCACGCTGGTGTTAAATGAAACGCCAGTTGATATCTCTTTTGCCATTCACCGCGCCATTCGACTATTTACCGAACAGCCAAACTATAAACATACGGATATTAAGCTGCGGCTGGATGAACAATTACCCAAACTTCTGATTGATGAAGATAAGCTGAATCAAATTTTATTGCATACCATGGCGAATGCCGTATCACGCTCGGCAAGCGGTAGCAGTATTATCGTTGAAACCTTGATTGATAAAAATCAGCTGGGTAGCGAGGATTTCGTGGTCATGCTCAAGTTCAATCTTCGTGCCAGTGAAGGCGTCGAATCCACGGCGACTGATGGCACTGAGCCTTCGATGCAAAGCATGTACCGCAGTGACGGCATCAGCCTGGCGCTCACACGCATGCTGCTATCATTGCATCAGGGGCGAATCGAGACATCCATCTCGCATAATCAGGTCTGCCGGATATACTTACGCTTTCCTGACAGCCTGTTTATCCGCTGATTCTCTCGCCGTGATGGCGTCATGAAAAACGGTTGCTACGCGGAAAACCAACCGGTGGCAATTTACCCTGCGTCGCGCGATCGGCCAGCCATGGCGTCACATCCGTTTCCGTGCGCACGCGGTCGCCAATCATCCAGCTCAGCCCAGCTGATTTGCTGAAGACCTTCACATCACTGAGGCGGGCATCTTTCAATTTCATGAGTTGAACCCCCTGCCCTTTACCCATCAACGGTAATTGCGACAATGGGAATGCCAGCATTTTTCGGTGCGTGCCGATGGCGGCCACCATATCCTCGTCATTGACGATCTGACACACCACCGCCTTCATGCCTTCACTCAGGCTCAACACCTGCTTGCCGCCACGGGTGGAGGCCAGAACGGCATCTTCTTCTACCAGAAAACCTTTGCCATGATCGCTGGCCAGCAGCATTTTACGCCCGCCTTCGAACACGTGCATTTCCACAATGTCGTCCTCGTTTGGCAAATCAATCATCAGCCGCAACGGCTCGCCAAAGCCCTTACCACGTGGCAGCCGATCACCGGTCAGCGTATAGAAACGGCCATTGCTGGCGAAAAACAGGATTTTATCGGTAGTGCGTGCTTTGAGCATACACGCCATTTCATCGCCTTCTTTGAACTTCAAATCGTCAAAGCTATCGAAATGCCCTTTGAACGCACGTATCCAGCCCATTTTGGAATAGACAATGGTGATGGGCTCTTTCTCAATGAAGGCTTCAATCGAAATTTCCACAGCCGAAGGTGCGTCTGCAAATTCCGTTCGCCGACGGCCCAATTCATCATCGCCGCCAAATTGTTTTTGCACGTCTTTGATCTCAGCACGGATGACTCTGCGCGCTTCTTTTTCATCATCAATGATGAGCTGCAACTGTTCTTTTTCTTTGAGCAGCGCGTCCTGCTCGCGCTTGATTTCAATTTCTTCCAGCTTGCGTAAACTCCGCAGGCGCATATTGAGGATCGCTTCCACCTGACGATCACTCAATTTCCATTTTTTCATCATCACCGGTTTCGGCTCGTCTTCCTCACGAATAATGCGGATGACTTCGTCGATATTCAGGTATGCTACCAGTAAGCCGCCCAGCACCTCGAGGCGATCAGCGATTTTAGACAGCCGGTAACGCGAGCGGCGCTCAAGCACCACAAAACGATGCTCGAGAAATGCCTCAAGCAGCTGTCGCAGATTCATCACCTGCGGCATACCTTTCGCCGTCAGCACATTCAGATTCAGACTAAAGCGCGTTTGCAGGTCAGTGACTTTGAATAATGACTCCATCAACATCTCTGCGTCAACGGAGCGCGATTTTGGCTCCAGCACCACACGCATTGTTTCAGCGGATTCATCACGGATATTGCCCACCAGCGGCAATTTTTTATTGCGGAACAATTCGGCTATATGCTCAATGAGGCGCGATTTTGGCACCTGATAGGGGATCTCCGTAATCACGATCTGGTAGAGACCATGGCTGAGATTTTCTTTCTCCCAGCGCGCACGCACACGGATGCTGCCGCGCCCTGTTTCGTAAGCCTGACGAATCACCGCTGGGTTTTCCGCGATGAATCCTCCGGTCGGAAAGTCTGGCCCGGGAATCACCTCTAACAACTCCGCCACCGAGGCTGACGGTTTGCGCAACAGCAGCAAAAGCCCCTCGCATAATTCACCGATGTTATGTGGCGGAATGCTGGTGGCCATGCCCACGGCAATACCTTCCGAGCCATTGGCCAGCAAATTCGGCACGCTGGCCGGAAGCACCACCGGTTCATGATCCTCGCCATCATAGGTGGCGCGGAAATCGACTGTATCGGCATCAATCCCCTCGAGCAGCGCCATCGCTATCGCCGTTAAGCGAGCCTCCGTATAACGCATGGCCGCGGCATTATCACCATCGACGGAGCCGAAATTGCCCTGACCATCGACCAAGGGATAGCGGACCGCAAAGGTCTGCGCGAGCCGCACCAGCGTATCATACACCGCGGAATCACCATGCGGGTGGTATTTACCAATGACATCCCCCACCACACGCGCACATTTTTTGTAGCCAGAATCGGGATCCAGCTTGAGCTGCAGCATGGCATACAGCAAACGGCGATGCACTGGCTTGAGACCATCGCGAACATCCGGCAGTGAGCGCGCCGTGATGGTTGAGAGCGCGTAAGCAAGATAGCGCTCCGAGAGCGCATCTTTGAAGGGAATCAGTTTTATCGTGTCTTGGGCGGGAGGATTGACTTTAGCCACGCAATTCTCATGTTTGTAAGGTTCATGCCTCGGTCGCCAGTACCTGCGACACCAGTACCACCAGCCTCTCGCGGGCCACAGGCATCTGCTTGCCCGTTGGCATCAGCATCCAATGTTCGAGAAAATAGCCGCTCATGCGAAGCGCGTCAAGGATTTCTGCGGTTTTTACCGTCTCATTCACCATCGATTCTCCCAGTAAAAAAGCGGGCAGTGGTAACATTTTGGCATGATACGCCCGTCCTGCTGATTCACTCACGGCGCGACCTGATTTCGGCGAGACATAGCACAGCGACTCAGAGACCCCTGTACTTACACACGTGCTCAAATCTAATCCATAGCCCGCTTCCTGAAGCAACGTTAATTCAAAACGCGCATAATCACTGAGCCACTCCGCCGAGGGATCACGTGCGATACGTCCCAGTAAGTGATGTGTATGATCGTAAATCAATGGGTGCGGATCATTTTCCAATACGGCCAGTCGTAGCAGGCTCGTCATCGAGTGCAGTGCCGTTAGCCCGAGCGAACTATTCATGGCAAAAGCTGCCACCGGCATCACCATTTCCACTTGTACATTACCCATGTGTTCTGACAGGCGTGCGGACCAACGCCCCTGCACAATATTGCCGACCTGATAGACACCGCGCTGCTTCCGACCCGCGCCTCCCTGCGCGATGCTTCGGATGATGCCGTGGGTACGTGAAAAAAGACAAACGATGGCGGCGGATTCAGAATATTTTGTCGCGCCCAGCACCACACACTCATCTTCCCAATGCATCATGATGTCATACGCTTGCGTAAGATGATGGTTCGTCGCTGTCTGGCAAACCGCTTAGGCCATCGCCTCAAGTTGGTCGATATATCCAGAAATAATATTCAGACCTTCCTGCCAGAAGGCAGGTTTCGAAATATCAATCCCAAAGGGGGCCAGCAACTCTTTATGGCGAAGTGTGCCACCGGTACGCAGCATCTCGAGATATTTCTTTTCAAACTGCTTCGCGTGGCCCGCCTGAACTTCTTTCTGATAAATCGCGTAGAGTGAATTCACCAGACAATCGCCAAACGCGTAGGCATAGACATAAAAAGGCGAATGAATGAAATGCGGAATATACGTCCAGTAATGTGCATACTCAGGGGCAAAGCGGATTGACGGCCCCAGACTTTCCTTCTGGATCGCCAGCCAGATTTCCCCCAGACGCGCCACGGTGAGTTCACCCTGCTTACGCTCATCATGCACGCGGCGTTCAAACTCACAAAAGGCAATTTGCCGCACCACGGTATTGAGCATATCCTCGACTTTTGAGGCAATCAGCACTTTGCGGCGTGACGCTTTTTTCTCACGGCGCAATATTTCCTGAAACACTAACTGCTCACCAAAGACCGAAGCAGTCTCCGCCAGAGTCAGAGGCGTATCCGACATCAACGCCCCTTGCTGCGCTGACAACACCTGATGCACACCATGCCCCAGTTCGTGGGCCAGCGTCATCACGTCACGGGTTTTTCCCTGAAAATTAACCAGCAGATAGGGGTGGGCGGAAGGCACGGTGGGATGCGCAAACGCACCAGGCGATTTTCCCGTACGCACCGGTACATCAATCCAGTTTTTATCAAAAAACTGGCGACCAATTTTAGCCAGTTCCGGCGAGAAGGCGGCGTAGGATTCCAGCACGATCGCTCGGGCTTCCTCCCATTGATACGAAGATTCATCCTTACCCGGCAGTGGGGCGTTGCGATCCCAATAATCAAGTTTCTTCTGACCAAACCAGCGCGCCTTTAGGGCATAATAGCGGTGCGCGAGATTTGGATAGTTTTTCTCCACCGTCGAAATCAGCGCCTCGACCACCTTGTCTTCCACCTGATTGCTCACATTACGCGACGAAATCGGCTTGGCAAAACCGCGCCAGCGATCCTCAATGTCTTTGTCTTTAGCCAGCGTGTTCGTAATCAGCGCGAATACATGCGCATGTTGTCCAAACACACGGCCAATTACCTTGGCCGCCGCCTTACGCATCTCAGGTTTCGGTGAGGAGAGGCAATGCATCGCCTCCGCTGAGGAGAGTTTTTTGCCATCAATCACAAAGTCCAGCTTGGCGATGGTTTCATCAAACAAGCGCGACCAGGCACTGCGACCAGTCACATGCTTATCATGCAGTATTTGCTCCAGCTCATCCGAAAGCTGGAACGCACGATAGGCGCGCACTTCACGAATCCACGGCCAGTATCGATCCAATTCTTTGGAGAGGCCCGACATGGCTTCAAGTTTTTTATCGCTTATTTTATTTAGCTCCAGCGCAAAAAAGAGCGTATGCGCGCTGATGTCTGTTAGTGCTTCGCTGCTATTTTGATAGAACTGAGCAATCTCAGCGTCCATCATATTCGCGGCATAGACAAGCTGGGCATAACTGCCAATGCGACCAAGCAAATCACTGAGCGAATCATAAGCGGCAATGGCCTCGCCTAAGGCCTTTGCGTCCAGCTTTTGAACCATGCCCTTATGTGATTTCTCAAAAGCGGCGGCAAGTTGGCGGGCACGCTTGATGTCGCGAGAAATACTCGGATCGCTGATACCTTTATAAAGATCGCTCAAATCCCAGGATGGCAGTGCGGCCTTCGCCATAAATGCCTCTATTGGGTTGGGGCTTTTTCGCCATCAGAAATGGGGGCACCACTTCCAACTGGCGGAACCACGGCATCCTCCTCAGGCTTCGCCTGCGGCGCGAGCGATTCCTTTGCTGGAATTTCAGCGGGTGGCACCGCATCAGGATTTTCATCCGCTGCAGGAGTAGCATTGGGCGACTGTGCCTCAGGCGCTGACGCTGGCTGCGTTTCATCAGGGGATGGGCTGGACGGCGCAGCGGCAGATGGCACGGCTGCTGATGGCAAAGCAACAGGAAGCGGCAGATCAGAGCTGGCCTGATGCAAAAGCTGCGAAAGCAACACCGCCGTGAATTCCTCAAACGTCAAGTCACCCAGATAAAACGGGCCATTTGGCTCACGCTTCAGGGGAATGGTGAGGGTGTCATTGTCGCCCTTCCATTGCGGGGCCATGCGCGCAATCATGGTTTTAACAATATCCTGTGGGATGTTACTGAGGTAGCTGGTGCGTGACAATGCATCCAGAAGCTGTTTGGGATTTTCCACCTGAAGTGTTGCATTACCAAATGGCATGATCTCATTTTGCAATTGACGCAGCCGCGCTTTCGCCAGAAGCTTGCCCGAAGGCGTATCCACCAGCAATGTCTCCAGCGTGATGTTGCGGTCATGGCCTAACGACAGATTCAGCGGCTCGCCATTCACCAGTGTAGGCTCCTCAAACTCCACATCCAGACGCGCATTCATCACGCCAAGCGGCTCTAATGGACCGTTGGTGGTGATGCCATGCAGTGTTAGCTGATAATGGGTGAGCAGCGAGCCATTCTCGCTGGCGCTCTCCATGATGCTTTCAAAATTCGCGATATTGACCGTTCGATCGTTGCGCTTCATGCCCAGCAGTTTGATCTGCGCTTCCTGCGTGTAGGTGCCTTTATCGAGATCAACCATGCCATAGATTTTAGACTGCGGCCCGAAACTAAAATCGGTCGTTGAAATGACGGCGTCTGACTGACGTCCCAACCGCTCCATTGACATGTGCGGTGGTGTCAACAAAGTGTAGGCAATGCCGCTACCGCTATCATTTTTGTAATCCTCTACCACCATTTCAATGGGCTCACCTGCCACCAGACGAGTACGCACATCCGCAGTGGTGTAAAGCAATGGCTCGGTCAGAATGACGCTCAGGCCACCGCCCATAATATCAGGGTCAAGATAGAGGACATCAGTGCTCAGCACGCGCGCCTGATCCGGCGAATCCTGTGGAATTGCCGAGAGAGAGACATTACGCACCGCCGCACGTTTTGAAAAAAGACTGCCTTCAATATCGATGGCATCATAATCCAGTGTGAGCACATAGCCTTGCTCAGCCGCCATTTCTGAGGCAACCCGCGCCCATTCGGCCAAACGCTTCTGCGCCAGTTTTTTATCAATGCCAGAATGCGACGCAAAAAACCCAATAATCACCAGCACGACAATCGCCGCAATGAACAGTGCAACACCGCTACCAGCCGCCCGCCGCTTCAAGCGTGAATCGTTTGTGGCGCTATGGGTCGTTTCGTCCATGATTTTCCTCGTTTTTATGTATCAGCTTTTATCAACCATCATGTTGCGAGTCGCTGAAGGAAGTATAACCTTCAGGCCATTCAGCGCGTCACTCATGATGATCTGGCATCCAAGTCGTGAAGTATGGGTAAGCCCAAAAGCGAGGTCAAGCATATCCTCCTCATCTTCCGATGCTTCTTTCAACATAGCATAATGTTGTGGGTCCACGATCACATGACAGGTGGAGCAAGCCAGCGAACCCTCGCAAGCCCCTTCCAGAGGGATTTCATTTTTATGGGCAATTTCGAGAACAGACACACCGTTGGGCGCATCCACTTGCTGCTCATGGCCATCCGGATATACAAAAGTCATGGTAGGCATCGTCGAGTTCCCTCCTGATCGTCATAATGGCAAAGCACTGGCAACCACCGTGCGGCGCATGGCCCCATCATGCTGTTAATACACGTTCGTAATACTTGTTCCTTTTAGGGCCAGCCCGATAGCGCTGTCCATCCGTTTTTGCGCGAAAGGCCCACTGAGATGCTTCAAACGCATCACGCCCGCATCAATCAGGTCACGATCATCGCCCAAACAGGCCGCATCCAATGCACTCAGTTCACGCTGAAGCATCTTTTTTTCTTCATCCTCCAGCAAGGCGGCATCGGCTTGCATGGCTTGGCGCAAATCCAGCGCTAAACGGGCGGCATCCACACGCGCCTCAACCAGTAATCGCAGCGTAATGTCGGCTCGCGCATTCTCGAAGCTCTCCAGAATCATGCGCTCCACCTCCTCAATCGGCAACCCATAGGAGGGCTTCACTGTCACTTCCTGACGCTGGCCGCTGGTGGTTTCTTCGGCGCTAACGGTGAGAAGGCCATCGGCATCCACCTGAAACATAACGCGGATACGCGCTGAACCAGCCGACATGGGCGGAATCCCCGTCAACTCAAAGCGTGCCAGCGAACGGCAATGACTGGCCAATTCACGCTCACCCTGCACGATATGAATCATCATGCCGGTCTGGCCGTCCTGATAGGTGGTAAATTCCTGCGCCACCACTGCAGGGATGGGCGTGTTGCGCAGAATAAGCTTTTCCGCCAGATCGCCCATCGTCTCAATACCCAGTGAGAGCGGGATCACATCCAGCAGCAAATGATCCCCTCCGCGCGTCAACTGATGCGCCTGCACGGCTGCGCCGTATGCCACCACGCGATCCGGATCGAGATCACTGAGCGGTGACTGTTCAAAAAATGCGGCCACCGCCTCACGCACCACCGGCATACGTGTTGAGCCGCCGACCAGCACCATACCATTGAGCTCAGCGGATGTTTTATGAGCGTCCTCCATTGCCTGCGCACAGATGGCAAGGGCGCGCTCCACCAGTGGCTGCGCCAGCACCGCCAGCTCTGAACGTGTCACCATCATACGACTCACCGCATTGAATGATGGCGAAACCGCAACCTCGTGCGCGTTGCTCAGGGCTTCCTTGATGCGACGCGCCTCAGCTCGATGCGCTGCTGTCAGCGTCTTGCCAAACAACGCAACTGCCAGTGCGTCGTCAATATCATCGCCACCCAGTGCCGTATCACCCGCAGTGGAGAGCACCTGAAACACGCCCTTCTCCAGATTCAACAATGAAACATCAAATGTGCCGCCACCAAAGTCAAAAATGGCATACACGCCTTCTTTTGCCTCATCCAACCCATAGGCCAGCGCGGCAGCCGTCGGTTCATTGATCAGGCGCAATACTTCCAGTCCGGCCAGCCGCGCCGCATCTTTGGTGGCCAGCCGCGCCGCATCATCAAAATAGGCGGGCACCGTGATGACGGCTTCACGCACGGGCCGTCCTAACGCTTCCTCAGCCATGGTTTTGAGGTGACGCAGAATATCCGCTGAAATTTCCATCGGCGTGCGCGCTTTATCATCCATCATTAGTAATGGCACACTCTCGCCGTGACTCTGCAATAGCGGGAGCAGCGCCGGAGCACTCGCGGCCACTTCCAACGACGCGCGGCCCATCAGTCGCTTCACCGATGACACGGCATAGGCATCCCCCGCCAGCAAGCGATCACGCGCTGCGCCTCCCACCACGGCGCGGCCGGATTGATAAGCAACCACTGAGGGAATAATGGAGTGACCCGCCGCATCCTCGATCGCGACAGGTTGGCCCTCCTGCATGATGGCAATCACTGAATGGGTGGTTCCAAGGTCAATACCAACCGCCACCCCATCGTCGTGGGGATCAGGTGTTTGTCCGGGTTCATGAATTTGCAGAAACATAGCAATGGGCGGTGAAAGGGTAAGTTCGCGGTTCAAGTAGCGATCATCATCACTTTATAGCGGCAAGCTTTTTCTGTGCACGTATTTCTTCACAAAACTTGATTAAAAAACGCCAGCGTAGCACCGCCTGCGCCGCCTCACTGTAGCGCGCCGAGGCGAAGGACGCCGCAAAGCGTTGTCCACACTCATGAATCGCCTGTTGCGCGGTGTGGTGCAATTGTTCCACCGCCGCAGCGCTCTCACACTCCATCAGCGCCTCACGCATCTCCATGGACTCAATCAGCAACGGCTGCGAAGGCTTCACCGTATCCTTTTCCCCACCCACCATCACCCCTTGCAGTGCCAGCAAATGCTCAGCACGCAGTAGTGGGTCCTTCAAAATGCGATACGCAGCGTTGCAATCGGCTGATGCCTGAATGGCTGACATGCGCGCAGTGGGGGAAGCCTGACGGTCAGGGTGAAACTGACGTTGCGCCGCGAGATAAGCGGCATGTAATGCGGCATCATCCAAGGAAAAGCTCGCCGCAAATCCCAAAACAGCGAAGTAATCCCGCATGGTCAGGCGCGTGAGCGAAGCAACACAGGCGCACTAGACATGGAAGGATTCACCACAGCCACAGCGGCCTTTTTCGTTGGGATTGACGAAGACGAACCCGCTTTTCATCTTTTCTTCGACATAATCCATGTGCGTACCAATCAGAAACATGATCGCCTTGGGGTCAATCAGCACCCGCACGCCTTTTTCCTCCACCACCTCATCGTATTTGCCAATCTCATCGGCATATTCAATGGTGTAGGAGAGGCCGGAGCACCCACGCGAGCGCACACCCACTTTGATACCCGCCGTTGGCTTGCCACGCTGGTCAATCAACGCCTGAATGCGATGCGCGGCATTGTCAGTGATTTGAACCGGAGCGGGCATGGTGACTATCCTGCTGAAGAAATATCGAGCGTGACCGCCATGTTCAAGCGCTGGAGCATGGACACATAGTCGCCGAGGAACTGGGTGACTTTCTGACGAATCTCCACGCGACGAGGATCATTATTCTTCAGTGACTGTGCTTTCACATTACCTTCCATGATCAGGGCGTCAATGGCTGCATCCGCAGGGATTGCGCCATTGGCATGCAGCATGTCTGCCGCCTCATCCATGTCTTCCATCGCCTGATGATCGGCTGAGCCGTCCGCTTCCTGCGAAACGAAGTTTTCGAGATTGCTCACAAACTCATTCACTGAGGCTTGCGCCAATGAGGTCCAGTCAAGCGAATAGCCAAATTTCTCGTACTTGCCCATCTCAGTACGCAGATGCGGCTCAGCAATGGATACATCAAAATTCATGGCATCAAAATGAAACAGTGCTGTGGCCATTTGCATCAAATCAGGCAATGCCAGCATACCATGCGTGAATTTATAATCATTCACCGCCGCTTTGATGGCGTCCTCCGCCAGAATTGAGCAATGAATTTTCACCGGCGGCAAGCTCAGATGCTGTGCAATTTCATTGTTTTTGATGGTGGCGGCTTCGTCAATGGATTTGCCCTTCACCCACTCAGTCACCAGTGAACTTGACGCAATGGCGGAGCCACAGCCAAAAGTTTTAAACTTGGCATCCTCAATCACGCCCTGATCATTCACCTTGATTTGCAGCTTCATCACGTCACCGCACGCCGGAGCGCCGACTAGACCAGTGCCCACGGATTCATCATCCTTAGCAAAGGAGCCAACGTTGCGGGGATTTTCGTAATGATCGATCAATTGTTCCGAATAAGCCATGATTTATACTCTGTTTCTAGTTGCTGGTTGCTAGTTGCTGGTTGTTGGTAATGGAATTGCGAAGGCCGTTCAGCATGCGGGCGATGCGGTCCGTATGCTCGATGAGCCGGTGGGCAGTGACTTCATCTAATAGATTCAGGCGCTGCGAGAGCATTAACTGTGTCTTGGCTTCGGCAGCGGAGCCGCGTGCGATTCCAAGAAACTGCATAAACTCTCCGTTTGTCGCGCGCGCGGAACCTTCCGCAATGTTGGAAGCAATCGACACGACCGAGCGGCGAAGCTGGCTGGTCAATCCATACTGCTCAGTTTTGGGAAAGGTATCCGTGGCACGATAGACGGCCTCGGCCAGATCCATCGCCTCCTTCCACACATTTAAATCTTCAAAATTCTTTCCCATAATCCTTCCAGTAACCAGAGACCAGTAACCAGCAACTCCTAATGCGCCGCCCACTGGATTTTGCTGATATCAATGCCGTCCTGCGCCATTTCCCACAGCGGGCTCATTTCGCGCAGACGGTGAATGCTGTTCGTCACAATCTCGATGGCGCGGTCCACTTCCTCTTCCGTGGTGAAACGGCCAAAACCGAATCGGATGGAAGTATGCGCCAAATCCTCGCCCACACCCAGTGCACGCAATACGTAGGATGGCTCCAGCGACGCCGAGGTACAGGCCGAACCGGATGACACGGCCAGATCTTTGATCGCCATAATCATCGACTCACCTTCAATATAGGCAAAACTGAGATTCAGATTGCCCGCCCAGCGCTGCTCGCGGTCACCATTGAGGAACACATCGGGGATGTGATTCACAATCGCGTGATAGAATTTATCACTCAGGTAACGGATGCGCGAAGCTTCACTCGCCATTTCTTCCTTGGCGATGCGCGCCGCTTCACCCAAGCCAACCACCATCGGCGTGGGCAGCGTGCCCGAGCGCATACCGCGTTCCTGCCCACCACCATTCATGATAGCTTCCATGCGCACACGCGGACGGCGACGCACATACAGCGCACCCACGCCTTTAGGCGCGTAGATTTTATGACCCGAGATACTGAGCAGATCAATGTTCATGGCCTCAACATCAATCGGGATTTTTCCAAATGCCTGCGCGGCGTCGGTATGGAAATAAACTCCGTTTTCGCGGCAGATTTTACCAATCTCGGTGATCGGTTGAATCACACCCACTTCGTTATTCACCATCATCACAGAAATGAGCACCGTGGTGTCGCGGATGGCAGCGCGCAAGGCGTTGAGGTCCACCAGACCATTTTTTTGCACCGGCAAATACGTCACCTCAAATCCCTCGCGCTCGAGATGGCGGCAGGAATCCAGCACGCATTTATGCTCGGTCACCAGCGTGATGATGTGGTTTGTTCTATCTTTATTGAAGCGCGCGACGCCCTTAATGGCCATGTTGTTAGATTCGGTGGCGCCGGAGGTAAAAATAATCTCCTTTGCCGAAGCGCCAATCAGGCTGGCGACTTGCTCACGCGCTATTTCAATCGCCTCTTCTGCTTCCCAACCAAACGCATGGCTGCGCGAATGCGGATTGCCAAACTTCTGGGTGAAATAGGGCATCATCGCCTCCACCACCCGAGGGTCACTGGGTGTAGTGGACTGATAATCAAGATAAATCGGCAGCGACGCTATTTCACGAATCGGCACCATTTTTTTAACGGCAGCATTTGACATCGAGTTTCACCAGAAGTTGCGACTTAATTGGCGTTGATATGAAGGAATCGGCGCTCTCACGCAAGGCGAGATTACTATCTCCGAGTAATTTTATCAAGTATTATCACGCCTATGTTATTTTGGCCCGTTTTGCCAATTTTAGCCAAGCCTGTGCAAAGGCCTCGAGGTCGGATGGCTGAGTGGCCCAGCCCGCACTCACACGGATCACTTCCGCCGCCTCTTTAGCTGGCACCCCCATCGCCTGAATCACGGCGGAAGGCTCAATCCGCCCCGATGAGCAGGCGGAACCCGCACTCACCGCCAGACCGCATAAATCAAAATGCATCAGCTGCGTCTCGGCTTTCATGTGCGGCATGCGTACACTCAGCGTGTTGGGAAGCCTTGGTGCAGCATGCCCGAGCACCTCTGCTCCCGCTGCCATTAGCTGCACCTCCAGCGCCTCGAACCATTCGCGCACCTGCGGCTGCCAATTGCCTTGCGCGCTCAGCTCCAGGGCCTTCGCCCATCCGGCCAGTGCCGCGACATTTTCGGTGCCTGCCCGCCGATTCAATTCCTGCCCCCCGCCCAGAATGTGCGTTTTGGTCGCATATCCCTGACGCACCACCCGCGCTGCCGCGCCCACCGGCCCGCCCATTTTGTGTGCGGCCAGCGTCATCATATCCACCCCAAGCACGCCCATATCCACGGGGATTTTCCCTAGCCCCTGCACCACGTCGCAATGCACCCTGATCCCCAGCGGTCGGCACAGCTCCACCACCTCGCGCACGGGCTGAATCACGCCGGTTTCATT
>JAIEPI010000007.1 GCA_019749855.1 Rickettsiales bacterium
TGCGGCTGCGTGAGAAGCTGAAATCCGATAAGGCCTCGTATAATCAGACCATGCGCAGCATTGAGCTGGAGCCGCTGCCGCCGTCGCAAGCCTCCAAGGTGGTGGCAGAGTTCAAAAATGTGTCCAAAAGCTTTATGCATGAGGGGCGCAAGACACGTATCCTCAGCGATTTCCACCTACGCATCATGCGTGGTGACCGCATCGGCATTCTCGGCAAAAACGGCTCGGGGAAATCGACCTTTCTCAGGTTACTGGTCGGTGAAATGCAGCCGGACGAGGGCAGGGTGCAGCGCGGCAAAACGATTGAGGTTTCCTACTTCGATCAGAATCGTCAAACGCTTGATCCCAAAAAATCGCTGTGGGAAACCCTGGCCGGCGATGGCTCGCATGTGACGTTGGGGCAAGGGCCTGACGCGAAGCTGGTGCATGTGTGTGGTTATCTGAAAAGCTTCCTGTTTGATCCCAAAGCAGCGCGTGACCGCGTCTCCACCCTTTCCGGTGGACAGCAGAATCGCCTGCTACTGGCGAAGATGCTGGCGCAGCCGGGCAGCCTGCTCATTCTCGACGAGCCGACCAATGATCTCGACATGGATACGCTCGACATGTTGCAGGAGATTTTATCAGAATATGCGGGTACGTTGATTTTGGTAAGCCATGACCGCGATTTTCTCGATCGCACCGTCACCAAGGTGATTGCTTTTGAAGGCAACGCGCAGGTGGAGGGCTATGTCGGCGGCTACACGGATTATCTGGAGGCCAAGGCGAAGAAAGAGGGCAAGCTCTCCTCCAAAGCCACCCCCACCCCAACCCTCCCCCCTCAAGGGGGAGGGAGTAAGAAAACCTCCCCCTTGAGGGGGGAGGTCGAGGCGCAGCCTCGGGTGGGGGTGACCCCTTCCAAAATGACCTTCAAACTAAAGCACGAGCTGGAGAGCCTGCCCAAAAAAATCGCGGCACTTGAGGTCGAGCTCGATCAACTGCGTGCCATCCTTGCCGACGCCACCTTATATACCCGCGACCCTGATGGCTTTGACAAAGCCACCCGCCGTTTTGGCTCCGCACAGAAGGAGCTGGACGCCGCGGAGTTGCGCTGGCTGGAGCTGGAAGAGATGCGCGGGACGGGGTGAATGTCTGCGCGTCATTCTTCATAAAAATCATCGCCTGAGTTGCCTAGTTCAAATCATTTTTCAGCACAATTCGGTAGCGCGCCTTACCAGCCTCCAAATGGGCGAAGGCCTCGTTAGCCTCTGACATGTTGAAATGCTCCGTCACCGGTGCGATGCCGTGGCGCCCGCAAAATTCAAGCATGGTCTGCACAGTGGCTGGTGAGCCAAGTGGTGAGCCGCCCACGGATTTCTGTCCAGCAATCAGGGCAAAGGCAGGTACGGCGATTGGGTTTGGCACCGCACCGACCGTGACGAATCGCCCCTTAGGTGCGAGCGCTGCCAGCAAGGCGTTCCAATCCAGATCCGCATTGGCAGTGTTGAGGATAAAGTCCAGAGAGCCAGCGATTTTCTCCAATTCTGTGCCATTGCGTGAATTCACCACATGATGCGCGCCCAACTGCTTGGCTTCCTCCGTTTTGCTGTCGCTGGAGGTAAAAGCCGTTACCTCACAGCCCCATTTATTGAGAAACTGTAGCGCGAGATGACCCAAACCACCAATGCCGACGACGCCGACGCGCTGTGTAGGCCGCACCTCATTTTGGATGATCGGGTTAAACACCGTGATGCCACCACAAAACAGCGGCCCCGCTTTCGTCAGGTCAAGCGACGCAGGCAAAGGCGTGGCCCAAATCCAGCCGCAACGGATTTTGGATGCAAAACCCCCCGGGCGCCCCACAATCGTTTGTTCACCCGTGGTGCAGAGGTTGTGGTCCCCTGAGAGGCAGGGATGACAGTGCAGGCAACTATCAGTAAACCAGCCAATGCCAACATTCTGACCCACGGCCAGACCTTTGCTGGCCGCTTCCTCACCCAACGCGCTCACCCGCCCAATAATCTCATGCCCGGGCACCAGCGGATACTGCGTCATGCCCCAGTCATTATTGGCCATGGAAAGATCAGAATGACACACACCGCAATAGAGCACCTCCACTTCCAGCTGGTGCGGCTGCAAATCGCCCTCATAAGCAAACTCATACGGCTGAAGTTTGCCGTGCGATTCTTTGAGCGCGAGGGCGTGCACATGGGTGGTCATTATCTGTCTCCTGAAAAGAATGAACCCAAGATATAATGTATGCGCGTCGGTTTGTCATCGCAGTGAAAGCTGAATGCCAACGGTGCGTTGATAAAGATTGCAGCTTCTGACGTTGTATCTGAGGCGTCACCGAACAAGCATGACTGACTCTGACGCGCTGTCCTCGAATCACCAATCTTTGTTATCCTAGCGGAGGCTGGGATGACAAGAAAATTAGGATAGATATTCATCTAGAAGTTTGCGGACTTCTTCAATTAACAAGCCAACTTCGCGGATTTCAAATTTATTCCATTCTGCGTGTAGCGCGTGATTTCTCAAATCAGCATGGGACTGTAATCTTTTTTTCTTGATGCTATTGATAATTCCGTTTTCCATTAGACGATGAAGAATTTCCTCAAGTGATCCCGTAGCTGAGAGTTCATTCTTCATTGCAATTTTCTTGATTGTATCTTCAAAGATTGCACTGGCTATGACAGCCGCTTCAGTTTTCTTTCCGCCTTTGTGATAGTGTTTTGCGTGATCAAGAAAATCATCAAAATTCGTTGCGGTGATTTCATATTCGATTCTCAAAAGCCTGTTTTCTGATAACTCACATGACACAGTTCTGCAAAGTGCGGTGAGCTTCTCCACAGTATCGACTTTCAAAATATCTTTGTCATGTGAATCCTCTTCTTGGATTTGATACAACCTTTTTTGAAGAATATTACCTTTTGGGCAAACCTGGTCCAAGGCGTTGAACGCCTTCCATATCCACTCAAGACCTTCTTGTTGGCTGTTTTCTCTAAAGCGTTTGGAACCAAAGTCATTTTTATATGACTGACTCAACAGGTCATTCCCAGCAATGTGAAGTGCATTTAGATGCAGTACCCACTCTTCCTTTTTATACATTAACCACCCCCAGTTCCTTGCCCACCTTCGCAATTTTCTCCAGTGCGAAATCCACGTCGGCGTCGCTCAGGGTGGCGCAGATTTGCAGGCGTAGGCGCGCGGTGCCCTCCGGCACGACGGGGTAGCCGAAGCCGGTGACAAATAAGCCTTCTTCCAGCAGTTTCTGGCTCATTTGAATGGCGAAGGCGGTGTCGCCGACGATGATGGGCACGATGGCGGAAGGGCCGTCCAGCGGGCTGAAGCCGCGCGCCTTCAACCCTTCGCGCATGCGGCGGGTGAGGGCGTGCAGGCGGGCGATGCGCTGCGGCTCACGGTTCAAAATGTCAATCGCCATGCCGGCGCTGGCGGCGATGGTGGCGGGTAAGGCATTCGAGAAAAGCTGCGGGCGCGAGACTTGATTGAGATAGTCGATCAGCGCGCGGGGACCGGCGATATAGCCACCCGCTGCACCGCCGAGCGCCTTGCCCAGCGTGCCGGTGATGATGTCCACCTGTCCTTCCACGCCGAAATGCTCCGCCGTGCCGCGCCCGTGTGTGCCGAGTACGCCGACACCGTGACAGTCATCCATGATGACGCTCGCATCGTAGCGTTTGGCCAGCGCGAGAATATCGGGCAGCGGCGCGATGCTGCCTTCCATGCTGAAAACGCCGTCAGTGATGATGAAGCGGCGGCGTGCCCCGGCGGCCTCGCGCAGCTTGGCTTCCAGATCGGCAAGATCAGCATGCTTGTACACATAGCGCCTGGCCTTGGACATGCGGCAGCCATCAATCAGGGAGGCATGGTTTAGCGCGTCGGCAATCAGCGCGTCGGCTTCTCCAGCGATGGCAGGCATGAGGCCGGTGTTCGCTTGCCAGCAGGAGGGGTAGGTGAGCGAGGCTTCCGTGCGATGCAGCTCAGCCAGTTTTTTCTCAATCGCCTCATGGATAGTGAAAGTGCCGCAGATGAAGCGCACCGACGCCGTGCCTGCGCCGTAATCATCGAGCGCCTGCTTACCCGCCGCGATGACTTCCGGGTGGTTGGCGAGACCGAGGTAATTGTTAGAGGAGAGCACCAGCACCTCGCGGCCCAGTTCCTGCATGCGCACATGCGTATCCATCGGGCTGGCCAGATGGCGCAGGGTTTTCAGCGTGCCAGCGGCGCGGAGCGTGTCGAGTTCGGCTTGCAGGGCGGTGGTGAGGGTGGATGTCATATCTGGCTCCGTTGTGGATTGCCTTAGAATGGCATTGCCATTCAGGCAATGACGATAATTTGAGAGTGTCATCGCCCGAATGCGCGTAGCGGATTCTAGGGCAATCCAGTGATCTCCGTCCATAAGTCTTTCCACTGCGGGTTCTGAGACTCAATCAGTTTCAGCTTGGCCTGACGCGTGTATTTCTTCAGGCGCTTCTCGCGGTGAATGGCGGCAGCCATCGTGTCGGCCTGCTCGTACCAGACCAATGTTTTGCAATTGTAGTCCTTGGTAAACCCATCTGTAACCCCCTCACGATGCTCCCACACACGCTTCACCAGATCAGACGTCACGCCAACATACAGCGTCCCATTTCGCTGACTTGCCATGATGTAAATCGCAGGTTGTTTCATCTCCGTCATTCCCCGAATCGCGTGAGCGATTCTAGGGGAATCCAGAGCGATACGCGAGGGCTGTCTGGATTGCCTTAGAATGGCGTTGCCATTCAGGCAATGACGACTAGGAGGGCCATTTCGCGGCCAGAAGCGATGATGGCGATGCGGGGTGTGGTCATGCGCCTAGGTCCAGCTCAGCACCACTTTGCCCGACTGGCCGGAGCGCATCACGTCAAAACCCTGCTGAAACTCCGTGTAGTGGAAGCGATGGGTGATGAGGGGAGCGATGTTCATGCCGCTTTGTAAGGTGGCGGTGAGTTTATACCATGTATCAAACATCTCACGACCGTAAACGCCTTTGATGGTTAGCCCTTTAAATACCACGGCGTTCCAGTCAACAGCGGTTGCCCCAGGCTGGATGCCCAGCATGGCGATTTTGCCTCCATTGGCCATGGAAGCAATCAGATCGCTCAGTGCTTTTGGATTGCCCGACATCTCAAAACCGACATCAAAACCTTCTGTCATTTTAAGCTGCTTCATCACTTCGGGGAGGGATTCCCGCAGGGCATTCACTATTGCCGTGGCCCCCATCGCTTTGGCCAACGAGAGACGATAATCATTGACGTCCGTCACCACCACGTGGCGCGCTCCGGCATGCCGCGCCATCGCCACCGCCATGACGCCGATGGGACCGGCACCAGTGATCAGCACGTCCTCGCCCACCAGATCAAAGGAGCCAGCGACATGCTCGGCATTGCCCAGCGGATCAAAAATGGCGAATATATCCGTGTTAATCGACGGGTCGCACGGCCAGATATTGATCGCAGGCACGGCGACATATTCGGCGAAGGCGCCATTTTGATGCACGCCGACGCCGATGGTGTTGGGGCACAAGTGCCGCCGCCCAGCCAAGCAATTGCGACAATGGCCACACACAATGTGCCCCTCAGCGGTGACCAGATCGCCAATTTTGAGTCCGGTGACATTGCTGCCAAGCGCCGCAATCCGTCCAACAAATTCATGGCCCAGTGTGGTGCCCAGCTTTACGTTTTTTTGTGACCAGTCATCCCATTGGTAAATGTGAACATCGGTGCCGCAAATGCCTGTTTTTTCGACGCGAACCAATACATCATTGATGCCATACTCAGGCATCGCCACATCTTCGAGCCACAGGCCCTCACCTGCATGTGATTTCACCAGAGCTTTCATGATGCTCAGCTTAGCATGCCGCGAGGCCTGTCACAATCGCTTGTATCAGGGGCTAGAGGGATCGGCGCAGGGTATCGGCCAGCGCATCCGCACTTTGCCAAGCGGCCTCCACACGTCCACCGAGACAACCATCACCACACACCGCCAATTGCAGTGACGTATCGAGGAGATAGGGTTCCCCTGCAGCCTCCTCAACGGCGGCGTAGCGCCAGCGATGCGTGGTGAGGTAGGGTGCGTCGCTGGCATCAAAACCGGTGAGCGATTGCAGCTCGGCTAGCAAGAGGGTCTGCATGGCAGGCACGTCAGCATTGATGTGTTCTTCGGCCCACTCGTTCGTGCTTTGTAATAGCAACGAGGTCGCCTTACTGGCGCGCTCCGGTTTTGAGTGATTGGCAGCTATCCACGCAAGCGGAGAATCTTTGACGACGGCCACCTCCCAGCTCCACGGAAGTGGTGCATCCATGCCAATCAATACGGAATAACAACCCGACATTCGCACACGGGCTAATGCTTCATGACCCGAAAATGACGACGGCATTAGCTGGGAGCTTTGCGGCGCGGGCGCGGTGCTAATTACCCAGTCAAACGGGCCGTGCATGCCACCAGTGCTGTCATGCGCGATCCATGCGCCATGTTCACGCTGCAAGGTTCTGATCTCAAATGGTAAGCGTATGTCCAGCCCCTCGGCCATGCGTTGACAGAGCCGGTTCATGCGTGGGGAGGCGACATAATGTGGCTCAAACCAGTCGCGCTTGTATGGCCGCTCGCCTTTGGCCAGTGTGGTGATGCGTGGCGTCCATTCTTTCACTGTTGTGTCGGCAATAAACGGCGCAAGAAAGGCTTGAAAGGCGGCACTGCGCGCGGTGAAATACTGCGCACCATGATCAAATTGAAAGGGATCCGCGTAACGAGTCGAGAGTCGCCCACTGACGCCACGGGCTTTTTCAAACACGCAGAGTTCAGCACCAGGGTGAAGCTTATTGGCGAGATGCAGTCCGGCGATCCCCGCGCCAATAATGGCAATACGCGTTTTTGTCACTCGACACTCGCCTTTCGGTTACGGCAACGCTGAGAACAGTAGCGCACCTCCTCCCATACTTTTGCCCATTTTTTGCGCCATGTAAATGGCCGTTGGCAGACAACACATTGCTTGCTCGGCAGTGGTGATTTACTGGTCATCGCCAGACCCCACGGCACAGAAAGCGTGCGCTTGAAGTTGCGCCAGCGTCACCACTTCCAGCGCACTTGAATGCGTTGCTTCAAGACAAACCTGTGGGGCAATGCCAGCCTCCATCGCCTCACGCCAGCGTATCGCACACAGGCACCATCTATCACCAGGTTTTAGCCCTGGAAATTGGTATTCTGGGCGCGGTGTCACTAGATCATTGCCGCGCGCCATACTATCAATAAGGAATGCTTCCGTGACGATGGCACAGATCACATGCTTGCCGTGATCTGAATGATCGGTGCGACAATAGCCGTCGCGGAAGTATCCGGTGACGGGATGATCGCAACATAACTCAAGGGGGCCTCCCAGCACATTCCGTGGTGTGTCCATACGGCATCTCATTGTATAAGTAATATCGCATTTAAGAGATTTGCCTTGCACTTGGCAATCTGAAAGCGCATTTGCTCACTGACAGTGATAGCTCCGTTTACCCAGCGCCAATCAAACGAATGGCGATGTAACTAATGTTGCCGTGGCAGCGAATTCAGTATGTAGCCCATCATTTAAGAGGAAAAGGTACCACCATGCATTTACCGATGAAACGACGGCATTTTATGCGACTGATACTTGGGGGCGTGGCTTTCGCTGCTACCACCAGTGTATTACGTCCAATGAACGCTTTTGCAAAAGAGGCACTGGAGAAGCTGGTATTGGGTAATGATGAGTGGAAAAAGCGGCTCACCGGCGCACAATACAACATCTTACGTGAGGAGGGCACGGAGCGCCCATACAGTAGCGCATTACTCAGCGAGAAACGCGCGGGTGTGTTTGCCTGTGTTGCCTGTGATTTGCCACTCTTTGAATCAAAAACCAAGTTTGAATCCGGCACTGGCTGGCCCAGTTTCTATGATGTGATTGCGGATCATGTCGAAACATCCGTTGACTATAAATTGATGGCGCCACGCACAGAATATCACTGTGCGCGTTGTGGTGGCCATCACGGCCATGTGTTTGAGGATGGCCCAGAGCCTACTGGTCTGCGTTATTGTAACAATGGCGCAGTGCTAACATTCATTCCTGCCACATCCACCGAGGAGGACCATCATGGTTAAACAAACATTAGGCTTTGCACTGCTTGCTTCTGTTGCGGTTATTATTTGTGTGGCCGCTCGCGCCGACGATACCAACAGCACGCTCAGCATGGTGCAATCCACCAAAGACAAAGCGGCCACAAAAACCATTGTACTCGCCGGAGGATGTTTCTGGGGAATTGAAGCCGTGTATCAGCACACAAAGGGAGTGGTTGATGCGGTCTCTGGTTATTCCGGCGGCGATGCGAATCAAGCGGATTATTCCAGTGTCAGCAGTGGAAATTCCGGCCATGCAGAAGCGGTACAGGTGACGTATGATCCAGCGCAGATATCGCTTGATTCACTGCTGGATATTTATTTTACGGTGGCACATAATCCAACACAACTGAACTATCAGGGGCCCGATCATGGTACGCAGTATCGCTCGGCTATTTTTTACAATTCCGAAGATGACAAACAGGTGATTGATTCTAAAATTAATGCGTTGGCAGAGCAAAAAACGTTCAAAAAACCCATTGTGACGAAGCTGGAGCCTCTCAAAGTATTTTATCCTGCGGAAGCATACCATCAGAATTATGCAGAAGAAAATCCATATCAGCCCTATATTATGATGAATGATGCGCCTAAGGTGGAGCACCTCAAAGAACGTTTCCCTGAACTCTACACGAAATAGGTTACATTTCCATGCATGCGATAGAAGTTGCTCTTGCTTTCCTTGAAGGGCTGGCACTGATTGCCAGTCCTTGCATTTTGCCGGTCCTGCCGCTTATGCTGGGTGCATCCATCGAAGGCGGCAGACGCCGTCCTTTTGGGATCATTATCGGGTTTGTGCTTGCCTTCAGCATCTTTGCTATGTTGTCACGCTGGTTGGTCAGTGCGCTCGGCATTGATCTCGATCTCATCAAATATGGATCTCTGTTTTTACTTGGTGTTTTAGGTTTTATTTTGCTCTCTGAGCGACTCTCGGAGCGATTCAGTGCCATCACACAGCGTTTTGCCTCGGCTGGATCTCAGTGGAGTCAGTCGCAGGGCGATGGTTTCGGGAGCGGCATCCTGATCGGTATGTTGATCGGTATTATCTGGACGCCCTGTGCCGGACCGGTCCTTGCGGCGGTGCTGGTACAGATCATTCGTCAGGAATCAGACATACAGGCATTGTTTCTGGTGGCAGCCTTCGCGCTGGGAGCTGGCACACCGATGTTGATTATCTCACTGACCGGACGGCGTCTTATTGCTCAATTTAGTTTTCTCTCACAATACGCTACGCAGATTCGCAAATTTTTTGGCGCCTTGATTCTGGTGGTGGTCATTTTTCTGGCCGCCGGTGGCAATGTGCAGATGTTGCTCAGTGAGGAAGCGCCCGTTGAGGTTGCGCCTGTATCAGGATTATCGCACCCGCTGGAGAAGCCCTACAAGGCACCGGAATTTGTGGGCATTCAATCATGGCTGAATAGCAATCCCCTGACGATGGAATCCCTCAAAGGCAAAGTGGTGCTGATCGATTTTTGGACCTATTCCTGCATTAATTGTGTGCGCACACTGCCCTACATCACTCGTTGGGATCGCACCTACCGTGATAAAGGGCTGGTGGTTATTGGGGTGCATGCACCGGAGTTTGAGTTTGAAAAGGATGTCGATAATGTCCGCAATGCGTTAACAGCGCATGGCATTGAGTATCCGGTGGCGATCGATAATCGACTCGATACCTGGACGGCGTTTCAAAATCGTTACTGGCCCGCACATTACCTGATTAATCAGCAGGGCGAGGTGGTCTATACGCATTTTGGTGAAGGGCAATACGCGCAAACGGAGAATAACATTCGCTTCCTGCTTGGGCTTGATAAAAAAGTGGACGCTGAGGATGCGGACAGCCCTTCCAGTCCTGATCAAACACCGGAAATCTATCTGGGTTATGCGCGTGCTGAGAATTTTTCCAGCCCACAAGTGCCACAGGCGGATACGCAACAGGATTATACATTCCCGCCATTCGTCACTTCTAATCACTGGGCGTTACATGGTGCATGGCAGGTTGGTAGTGAGCATAGCGAGACGAAAAAGGCAGGCGCCAAATTGCAGCTCAATTTTACCGCAGGTCGTGTTTTTCTGGTGTTAGGTACCAGCACGGGTGCGCCGGTGAAGGCCACCATCACACTGAATGGCGAGGCTTTGGGCCAAAAGGCAGGCAAAGATGCGCCCCAGGGTATTGTCACCGTGAATCAGCACACACTCTATGAATTAGTGCAACAGCCGAAGGTGGCCAATGGATTGCTAGAAATCACAGCGCAGGAGCCTGGGCTGGAGGTCTATGCATTTACATTTGGCAAGTAAGCGGTGAGGCCAATGCCGCCGCATTCAGACATATTGACCTGCGGCATAGCCTGATGACCATGCCCATTGGAAATTGAACCCACCGAGATGGCCCGTCACATCCACCACTTCGCCAATAAAATATAATCCCGCCACATGCAGACATTGCATCGTTTTGGAGGAAAGCGCCGCCGTATCAACGCCACCCCGCGTGACTTCCGCCGTGCGATAGCCCTCCGTGCCCACCGGCACAATCTGCCTGCCCTGAAAAACCTCAGCTAAAGCAGCCAGCCGCTTGTCAGAAATATCTGCCAGCCGCCGTGGTGCGTCCGGTGGCCAGTAGTGAGAGAGAAACGTTTGTACGATGCGTTTAGGTATGTGCTGCGCGAGTACCGTGGCAATATCCTGTTTAGCATTGGTGGTTTTCATTTGTACAAGCAGTGCTCTCAAATCGAGATGCGGCAGTACATTGATGCTGATACGGTCGCTGGGTTGCCAGTAAGAGGATAGCTGTAGTGCGGCTGGCCCACTGAGTCCTCGATGGGTAAACAGCATACCATCATGAAAAACCTGCTTGCTGGTTTTCATGCTTGCTTCCAAAGCGATCCCAGAGAGACTCGCCAGATTCTCTCGCTCCGGCTCGGAGAGGACAAAGGGAACCAGCGCCGGTGTGGGTGGCACAATCGGCAAGCCGAATTGGCGGGCGATGTCATAACCAAAGCCGGTCGCTCCCATTTTTGGAATCGAGAGACCACCGCTTGCTATCACTAATGATTCGCTACGCAACTCGCCCATTGACGTGCTGAGCGAAAAATTGCTGGTCTTCGTACCCACTGAATGAATGGTGGTTTCTAATACAAGCTGAACGCCCACACGCTCACATTCCACTAATAGCATAGCGATAATCTCGCGTGCTGAGCCATCACAAAAGAGCTGTCCTTGCGTTTTTTCATGAAAGGCGATGTGATGCTTCTTGATGAGCGCGATGAAATCATGCGGTGTATAGCGCGTCAGTGCTGAGACACAAAAGGACGGGTTTTGTGACAGAAAATTTTTGGGCGTGATGTGCAGATTTGTGAAATTGCAACGCCCGCCACCGCTGATACGAATTTTCTCGGCTGGTTTGCTCGCATGATCCATGACCAGGACACTGCGTCCACGCTTACCTGCCTCGATAGCGCACATCAGACCGGCGGCTCCGGCGCCAATAATCACAACATCATGGTTTTTCATGGAGCAACTAGAGGCAGAAAGGCAACCATAACACCAGCCTTAATGACTAAAGAAGTGCGATGTTCAATACATAACTTATGAAAATGTGCAGTATTTACGTATGGATTTATCCACCCGCTACCGTTGCCACGTCATTGATACTTGCCGTGCGTTGTTTCATCCGCCCGTCAGGTGCAAACTCCCAGTGCTCCAACCCATAGGAGCGGTAATGCTGACCCGCCGCATCACGCCATGTATAGGTGAATTGGACGGCGATTTTATCATCTGAGAAAAGGAACAGCTCTTTTTTCAATTGATAATCCAGTTCCTTTGCCCACTTGCGGGCAAGAAACGCCTCGATCTCCAGATGTCCTGTGATGAATGTCTCTCGGTTGCGCCAGAGGCAATCCTCCGTGTAGGCCTGCGCTACACGTTTAGCATCACGCGTATTCCATAAATCCTCCGCCATTTGCACTTTCTGGCGGGCGGACTCCTCAGTAAAGGGTGGCTTGATGCTCATGTTGTCATTTCCACATACGTTGCTCGCCTGAAGCAATGCCCATTGCCATAGGCGTGCCACCAAGTGAGATAAGGATACAATCTAAACGGCTTTTGCCAACCTGACAGACAGAAATGCACGGATTTTAGTGGCAATTTCCGCATGGAACTCTTCGAGAACGAAATGTCCACCATCATAGAAATTCACGTCCGCATGCGGCAGATCCCTCTTAAATGCTTCTTGCCCTGCCGGAAGAAAGAACGGGTCATTCTTACCTGATACAATCAAAGTGGCTGGCTGATGCGTGCGGAAATATTCCTGCCACTCACTATAGAGTGCCACATTGCTGGTGTAGTTATGTAGTAACGCGAGCTGAATCTGGTCATTGCCAGGGCGGTCAAGTAGGGACTGATCGTGGCTCCATGCATCCGGACTTACTTTACTTACGTTTGATGCTCCATGCGTATATTGGAAAATGGTCGTTTCACGTGTCAGCATGGCTCGCACCGGAGTTTCCGTTTCGGCATTGCGATTCGCCCAGAAAGGTTGCATTGGCTCAAAAGCGGCCGAAATGCCTTCCACATAAGCATTAGCATTCTGGATGATCAAAGACTCAATCCGTTCTGGATATTTGGCTGCAATGCGAAAGCCAATCGGGCCACCGTAATCCTGCATGAATAGGCTATATTGGTTGATGCCCTGCGCATTGATAAATTTTTCAATGATTTCCGTTAGTTTAGCGAATGTATAAGTAAATGTATCGACATCGGGTGCATCACTATAGCCAAAGCCAGGATAATCTGGCGCAATGACATGATACTCCGTTGCCAGTTGTGGGATCAGATCACGGAACATGTGCGAGCTTGAGGGAAAGCCGTGCAGTAAAAAAATAGTGGGGTTTTTTGAATTGCCGGCTTCACGGTAAAAGATATTTAACCCATCAACGCTGGTTTTTTTGTAGGCCGTAGTCATCTTGGTTCTCCTGTTGCGAGTGAGCGGGACGACCCGTTAGAAATGGCCGCCCCGCCCTCATTCATGGTTACGCTGCTTTGGTACTGCGCGATTCAACAACGGGGAAATCGATGGCGGTTTTAGCCACTTCATTGATGTAGTTTGTCCAGGTGTTGAGTGCGACATGCTGAACAATTTCAACAATTTGTGCGTCATCATATCCCGCATCTTTGACTGCTTTCACATCCGCATCACTGACATGTCCTCGTGCTTGCGTCACCTTTACAGCAAATTTCACTGCGGCAGCGGCTTTTATGTCGTTGGATGATCCATTGCGGTTCGCGGTTATTTCGGCATCGTCAAGATTTGCCAGATTTTTACCGAGATAGGTGTGTGCGGACAGGCAGTAATTGCAGCCATTGACTTCTGCAACGGCAAGCGCAATGCGCTCTCGGGTTGCGGCGGGCAGTGTGCCTTTACTCAGTGCGCCGGACATCCCCAGATAACCTTCCAATGCGGCTGGACTGTTTGATACAACACGAAAAAGATTTGGCACTGAGCCAAGCGTTTTTTTAACGGCTTCCAGAAAAGGTTGCGCAGCAGCAGGGGCCGCTTCAGCAGTGATAGGTGTATGAATACGCGACATAAAAATTCTCCCATTTTGTTGGTCGTTGCCACAATGGCGGCGACATAGGACAAACATACTCCTTCCATAAAATATAAGAATATGGCATTTATGAGAATAACCCTTCCAAAATATGGAAAGATAATGGACCGTATCGAATCCATGCAGATTTTTCTGAAGACCCTTGAAAAAGGTAGTATTTCAGCTGCTTCGCGCGATATAGGCATGCCGCTCGCCACAGTTAGCCGTAAAATCTCAGAACTAGAGTCACATCTGGGTATGCGATTGCTCAATCGTAGCACACGTAAGCTTTCACTGACGGATGCGGGACAATCATACATGGTTGCCTGCAAGCGCATTCTGGAGGATTTGGAAACAACCGAGCGTGCAGTATCGGGGGAGTACAGGGCACCTAAAGGTGATCTGATTATTACGGCACCTGTGCTTTTTGGACAACTCCACATCCTACCAATTGCAACGGAATTCCTGAAAGCCTATCCCGATATTAATCTACGATTCCTGCTCACGGACCGTTATGTCAATCTTATTGAAGAGCATGTGGATGTCGCCCTGCGTATTGGCGATCTGCCTGATAGTCGCATGGTTGCCACACGCGTCGGGGCGATCAAGCAGGTGGTCTGTGCCAGCCCTGCCTATTTAGCAGCACGCGGCACACCAACGACACCTCAGGAGTTAAGCGCACATGATTGCGTCACTTTTGAAAGGCTCGCTTCGCCTAAAAACTGGATCTTTGGTCGCGGTAAAAGCAGTGTAAGCGTTGCCATCCATTCACGTTTGATTGTTACCACGGCCGAAGCCGCGGTCTCAGCCGCAGTTGCAGGGATTGGAATAACGCGTGCACTTTCCTATCAGGTCGCCAATGTGCCTGCGAGCAAGCTGGTTATGATTCTGAGCGAGTATGAATCACCGGCAGCCGCTGTTAGTCTTATCCATCTCGGTGGCCAGTTCCTGCCACTAAAAATACGTGCATTTCTTGATTTCACCACACCTCGATTAAAAGCAAGATTTTCAGGCGTTGAAACTGTCAGCGACGATTAGAAAACAAGCATAATCGTTGCAAGTCCCAAACGTTCTGTATGTGAATCAGGCATGGCACTCAGGCAGGACACCAACAGAAATTTAGAATGTTGGCTGGGTGGGAGGGAACTGCCGTCATTTTATCTCAATATGTATTTTATATTTTTTGTGAAGTGGTTTTTCCATAGGCCATGCTTGGTACTGGGTGAATCGGTAAATCGTACCGTGATAATGGGATGCTTATATAAAGCTTGATAAATAAATATGTTCGTTCATCAGCATTCGGCAGACTTATGCGTATCCTGAAGGCCATCCTCAAATGGATGGGTATTCTTATTCTGCTGGTGATTGTTCTGGTGTTGCTAATGCTGTGGTACGTGAACACTGCATACGGCAAGCGACATGTTTCCGAACTGGCTAGCGATACGCTGGGGCGAGAGGTGGTTTTATCCGGCGGCGTCGGTATTGCGCATCTGTGGCCTCCGGCGATTAGTGTGCGAGGCCTAAGCGTCGGTAATAAGGAATTGGGCAGGGCTGAGAAGATGCTCGATGTCGGCGAGTCGGAAGTCGCCATCGATATTCCGCCGCTTTGGAACCGTCGCGTGCAGCTTCCTTCTATCCGCATTCACGATTCGACCATCCATCTCGAGCGCGACGCGAAGAAGAACGCCAACTGGTCTTTCAACGAAGGTCAAGCGGAAGCGCCGGACGATGAGCCCTTTACTATGCCTTTCATCGGCAATCTTGATATTCGCAATACTCACATTACCTATCTGGATGTTCCACAAAAGATTGATCTTGCGATCGACGCGGGAACGGAAGCGGATACCATCATTGTTTCCGGTAAAGGCACTTATCTCGCACAGAAATTCGGGCTGAAAGTGACGGGCGGCTCCCTTCTCACCGTGAGCAAAAATCAGCCCTATCCCATCGATAGCACCGTTACGGTCGGCTATACTACTCTGCACATTAAGGGTACCGTTCGCGATCCCGTTCATATGGAAGGCCTGGACCTTGCCTTGCGTGTCAAGGGAGCCGATGCATCCGAATTGTTCCCGTTGGTCGGTATTGTGCTACCACCCACGCCGCCCTACGATGTCGAAGGCCATCTAGGATTCGACAAGTCAACGAACCTCTGGAAATTCGAAAAATTCAACGGAATGCTAGGCAGCAGCGATCTTTCCGGTGACCTGTCGTTCGACCAGTCGCAAGAGCGGCCGAAGCTAACCGCCCGTTTCGTCAGTAATAAACTGGACTTCAAAGACCTTGGTCCGCTGATTGGTACGCCGCCGGAAAAAGACAAAGCCGTTTCCGTCGAGCAGAAAAAAGAAGTCGCGCAGCAAGAAGCGAGCCCTTATGTGATTCCGGATGTTCCGCTCGATGCCTCGCGCCTTAAGGCTATGGATGCCGATGTCGAGTTCACTGGGAAGCAGATTATCTCTTCCGGCTTGCCGCTTGATGATTTCTACATGAAACTGCTGCTCGAAGACCGCGTGATGAAAATTACACCGGTAAAATTCGGCACGGCGGATGGCGACATCAACGTGGAACTCACGGTCGATGGCCGCACTGAGCCGTTTAAAACCGACGCGGATTTCCAGTTCCGCCGCCTTTCCCTTTCCCGTCTGATGGAAAGTGCCGGTAAGGCGATCGGCCAGAAGGATGTGGCGGACGGCTATATCGGCGGTATCGCTAAACTTTCAGGGTATGGAAAATCCTTGCGCGATATCCTCTCCACTTCCAACGGGGTGGTGGGTGTAGGGATGGAAGGCGGCTCGCTGTCCGGCCTCATTGTGGAGTTGATCGGTCTGGACGTGGCTCAAGGGCTTGGTTTTTTATTAAGCGGCGATCAACCGACGGCCATCCGCTGCATCATCGGCGACTTCAAAGTGACGGACGGGCTGATGGAATCAAACGCTCTTGTCATTGATACGAAAGACACCAACGTGCAGGGCAGGGGCACCGTTAACCTGAAAGGCGAGCGGCTGAACATCCGCTTTATGCCCCAGCCCAAAGACATCTCGATCGCCAGTCTGCGCACGCCCATCTACGTGAAAGGCACTATCAAAAATCCGGATCTTTCTCTCGAAAAAGCCAATCTGGCCGCTAAAGGCGTTGCCGCGGTGGCGCTCGGCGTGGTGCTGACGCCGATTGCAAGCGTTCTAGCACTGGTCGATCTTGGCTCTGGGGAGGATAGTAACTGCGCGGGCCTCATCAGAGAGATGGACGCCAATACCGGCACCTCAAGCGCGGCGGATAAGGTGCCCGTGAATCCTACGTCGGATCAGCCCTCCTCGCATCCCTAATGCAGTTACTACTATTTTCACTACAGATAATCTTCTCAGGAATAGCCATGCTCTATAGCACAGGCCTGCGGTACAGCTTTTAGCTCTTACGCTTATTTCCCCACAGAAATCTAAAGTTTTTCTGTTTCAGGATTAGTGTTTCCTGTGGGCTTATTCTTTATGCCATTTGATCGAATAAAGATCGAACCGTCGGTCTTTCAGATTCTGTACGGTTCCCGAGTTCCTTGCGCTGACCAGACTTGAGATACGTACATCAGCAAGCGCGATGGTTTCTACATTGGGCGTCGTGTCGGCGGCAATGCCGTCCCGAGCAAAAGGAAAATCGCAAGGGGTGAGGATGCAGCTCTGCGCGTATTGCACATCCATATTCTCGACACCCGGAAGATTGCCAACATTGCCCGCCATTGCGACGAAACATTGATTTTCCACCGCCCGGGCCTGCGCGCAATAGCGTACGCGTAAATAGCCCTGCCGCTCATCGGTACAAAAAGGTACGAATAGAATCTGCGCGCCCTGGTTAACGAGATGGCGTGCGGTTTCTGGAAATTCGCAATCGTAGCAGATCAGGACCCCGATCGGACCGCAGTCGGTCATGATACTATCGAGTTCGCTGCCACCCTTGATATTCCACCAGTAACGCTCATTCGGTGTAGGATGTATTTTGAGCTGCTGATGGATTGAGCCGTCGCGCAGGAAGATATAACAGATGTTCACCACATCGCCATTTGGTTCCATGGTTGGATGCGAACCACCGATGATGTTGACATTGTATTTCACCGCCAGGTCGCTCATCATTGCCTTGAAGGGCTCGGTATATTCGGTCAGCACGCGTATGGCGTCTTGAGGCGACAACACCTCGTTTTTGATGGAAAGCAGCTGGAGGGTAAATAACTCTGGAAAGACCGCAAAATCAGCTTTGTAGTCAGATACGACATCAATAAAATAGCGGATATTCTTGGTGAATTCCTCAAATGAGGCTACTTTTCGTTGTTGGTATTGGATCGATGCGATGCGCACCGTTTCCGGTAGCCGTCCACGCTGGATCTTGGGGCCCTTTGCTTGATGGTCGATGCGTGGGTTGTACCAAAGCATATGTGCGGCATGACCCATCGACTCCTTGTCAGATGACAGATAGTCCTTAAGGACGCCAATCGCCTCGAATTCATTGCGTATCTGAAACGAAACAACCGGATCGTTCAGTTTCTTTTCTTTCACCATCTCCAGATAGGTTTCCGGAGTCTCCACCGTTTTAATTTTCTTCCGAAGTCCCGGCATTCTGCCGCCGAAGACAATCCCTTTCAGGCGCTTTTCCAGGCATAGCTTCTTACGTTCATTATAAAAGTGCTGGCCGATTTTCATGCCGCGGAAGCCGGGATCGACGCAGACCTCCATGCCATACAGGTAGTCCCCGTACTCGTCATGCCGCGACGCAAACCCATCACCGGTGATTTCACGCCATGTATGAGGCTTCAGCGCAATTTCGCCTGAGATCATGAAAGTGGCGCAGTAGCCAACGATCTTCTCTTCATACGTCGCGACAAACTGCCCATCGGAGAAATTGCTGATTTGGCCGCGAATCATATCATCACTGTAGGTCGGCATATCGATATAGACACGCCGAGCCAGAGCTAATATTTCTTTTACATCCTTTCCCGTTGCATGGCGGATCAAAAGTCTTGGGGTACGTTCATTTACGGATTTCATAAGGCTGTTCTTAAACTGCCGGATAAGAAAACACCACGTAAGATTTCGCAAATGTACCCAGAAAAGCGCCGCTTTTTAGAAGTCTCTGCTTAAGTGAATGTTCGAACTGGCAAATGTTGGCTGGGGCGCCAGGATTCGAACCTGGGATGGCGGTACCAAAAACCACTGCCTTACCGCTTGGCTACGCCCCAACATGAGTGAGTGGAGTTTCATACAACACTCATTCTTGCCTTGCAACAGCTTAAGCAGGGGGCAGTATTACGGCTGTTTGGCGATGAATCCACTGCATAAAAGGGGCATGACCGTCTTCGATCGGCAACGTGAGAAGGCAGGGGCATTCATGCGGATGGGTATCAATGATCATCTGTGTAAGTTTCTCAACATGTTGCGGTGCTGTTTTGAAGAGCATCACATGCTCCGTCGCGTGATGTGGCGCGCCATCCCATACGTAATATGATTCAGCCCCGCCGATCACATTGACACAAGCCGCCAGCCCCATTTGCACGGCCTGCTGTGCGAGTGTGCGGGCGATCTCTGGTGATGGGGTAGTCACGTAGATGATGACGATAGGTGGTTTGTCTGGAGGGGTCATGTCACGTAAATCTCTATTAGTAAATTAATGATATGATATGCGGATGAAAGACATCTTACTACGTCTGTTGATTCTTTTTTTGGTGATTCTGGTCATTAGTAGCGTTGCTTTTGGCTCCATGGCGGAGGTTGGGCATATATTTTTACCTGCTGACAGGGCAGAGTAAAATATATTGTTTCTATATGTGGGTGTATCGCTTCGCACACTTACCTAACAAGAAAAGGGCCGCTCCGTGAAGAGCGGCCCTTTCGATAATGAAGTCGTATTCTTAGTTGGTACGAACGCGCAGCGCACAGGCCGGAGTATTCGCAGATGCTTCAGTACTAGTGTTGTAGACAAGCGTTCCTGTAACAACGCATACGCCAGTGGTGCCGGCAGCACCTAATGCGGCAGGTAAGTTCAAAGCTGATGCGGCCAGTGAGTCCATGGCACGGGAGGAGCCAGTAGTCGGTCTGCCATCATCCAGTTTTTGATCCAGATTAAAAGCTTCTTGTGGTGTCATTGAAGGACGCAGGACAGGCAAACCTGGTGTTGCCGACGCGCTTTCAATGCCGCCTATCTGATAGAAGTTATTTCCAGTTGCGGAATAAACCGTGATCACGTTACCACGACCTAATTTCGCTTCGGGAAGAAAAGTCTTTACCGCATCAGGGTTGGCAGGAGCGGCCGCGGCATCAGCTCCAACGGTGAAGCTGCCATCGAGCAATCCTACTAAATTGAGATCGCGCCAGACCAGCACTGTTTCGCTGTTAAGGGCCGTTGCAGCGGCGGCGCCGCCCTCGATGTAGGAATTACCATCACCACGCCCAACCGCGCCAGTGCGTGCAGCAAAGCCGAATTGTGCGGCGGCGGTGCTGGTAATATCACCGGGAAGGAAGCGATACTTATCGCGGAAGGTGTTCATGGCGGCGTTGATTTGCTCGACCTGTTTGACGGTGGAGCGGATTTCCGCACCTTTGATCATATCCTGTCCGACGAGAATACCACCGGCGATCAAGCCGATAATCACGAGAACAATGGATAATTCGATGAGTGTGAAGCCTTGAGTATGCGTAGTCTTTGCTGTGTTATTAGTCATAAATCTCTCCTTTGTTAAAATGGTAAGCAGGCCCCCCATGGAGGGCCTGCTAAACTTTCTAGTTGGTACGGATGCGCAGACTGCAAGCCACCGTATTGGCAAGCGCCTCCGTGGTCGAATTGTAGTTCGAAGCTGGCAATACAGCGGCTACGCAGGCATCTGCCGCTGCCGGCGCCAGGTTCAGTGTTGTAGCGGTGGTCATTGCACGAGAAGACCCTGTCATTGGTTTGCCGTCATCTAGTTTTTGATCAATGTTAAATGCTTCCTGTGGCGTCAGTGCCGCCGCGAGCGTGGGCACGCCAGCAGCAGACAAAGCGGTTACGCCGGCAATTTGATAGAAATTAGAGCCTTGCGCAGTATAGACAGTAATCAGGTTACCACGGCCGAGCTTGGCTTCAGGCAGAAAGGTCTTCACGACATCAGGGGTGGTCGCTACCGCAGCCGCGTCAGTGGCAACCGTGAAGGACCCATCAAGCAATCCAATAAAATTGAGATCGCGCCAGACGAGGGCGGTTTCACTGTTTACAGCCGTTGCAGCGGCGGCTCCGCCTTCAATGTAGGAATTGCCATCACCATGACCAGTGGTTCCTGCGCGTGTAACAAAGCCAAATTGTGTGGCGGCGGTGCCGGTGATATCACCCGGCAGAAAGCGGTATTTATCGCGGAAGGTGTTCATTGCGGCATTGATTTGCTCAATCTGTTTGACGGTGGAGCGGATTTCCGCCCCTTTAATCATATCCTGCCCAACGAGAATACCACCGGCGATCAAGCCGATAATCACGAGGACGATGGATAATTCGATGAGTGTGAAGCCTGATTTAGAGGCATTATGTGTTGGTGGTGGTGTCATGGTTTGCTCCTCAGCTAAAAATTTTTTATTAAAACGCACTTCAATGAATTCGATATAGGTGACTCAACTTATGCACCGCAAAAATTAAAAAACTCTTAATTGGTTGTGGGCTAGGCTGCTCAAACTAATGTTTTTTATAATATGATGAATGTTTATTTCAGGCTAATCACCTGCATTGACTTAACAACCCTTGTTGAGCAGGCAATGACGGTATATAAGAAACCCCTTATTTGTAAGGAGACGTAAATGCACGACACATCTGCCGCCCAATCCCGCTACCTATTCATTGCTGGTAGTGGTGGTATTGCAATGGAAACAGCACATGTTTTGCAAGCCAAGGGCGCACGGCTATTCATCACAGGCCGTGACCAGTCTCGTCTAGCGACGTCCGCCTCAGCGCTAGGCAATATTGCCCATTGCATCTGTGATGCCAGCTCGTTTGAATCGGTGGATCAGGCATTTGAGGCTGCCAATGCAGAATTGGGCGGATTAGACGGCGTGGTATGTTTTGCTGGCTCATTGCTGTTAAAGCCAGCGCATCTTACCTCGGAAGCGGAGTTTGATCTCACCGTCGCGGCGAATCTTAAGGCGGCATTTGCCACTGTTCGCTCAGCGGGAAAATATCTAGGGCGTGACGGTGGCTCAGTGGTGCTGATGTCCTCCACGGCGGCCCTGCACGGGTTGGCTAACCATGAGGCGATTGCAGCAGTGAAAGCGGGGATTGTGGGATTAGCGCAATCAGCGGCGGCAACCTACGCTAACAGTAACATCCGTGTGAACGCAGTAGCGCCAGGTCTCACGCTAACGCCACTCACCGCCGCATTGACCGCCAGTGACGCATCCCGCAAGGTATCACAGGCGATGCACCCGCTGGGGCGATTGGGGCAGCCACATCATATCGCCTCGGCAGTCGCATGGCTGCTGGATCCCGCCAATGACTGGACCACCGGACAAGTGCTGGCCGTCGATGGTGGATTGAGTCGCGCCATGCCAAAGTTTAAAGCATAGGCAGCCAGCCACCATTCAGCGCCCCATACCACCACCACCTGCGGTTCCGGCAAAGCGGTTCCAGCGATCTCGCGCCATATTTTTCTTACCCGTCAGCTTGTTACGTACCTCTTGCGTGCGCGCGCTCCAAACCGGCGTGTCGGATTCCTCTGGTGGGGGAGGTGGCGCCTGATTCTGTGCTTCGCGCGTGGCATCCACTGTCTGCTGATGTTGTTCAGCATGCTGAAAAATAAGCTGATTACGCCTATTACGCTCATGAATGAGGCGGAGTCTTTGTTTGCGATCCAAAAAGGCATCCTGCCGGTTACAATGAAACACTACTCGATTCGCGTGACATTACGATGACGATTTCGTCGATGCACCCTGTTTTTTTCGCCGCGTCAGGTTAGCGCGCAATTGTTTTTGCAGTTGTGCTCGTCGGCTGGTGTGCGCTAAAGGCGTTTTGCCGTCATCCATTTTTTCCGGCGCGGCGGCAGTGATTTCCTCGGTCATGCTGGCTCCAAATCAAGGCTTGCCAAGCCCTAAGTGATATGGCAAATTGCGCCACCTTTGGGTGGTGGCTGCTGGCGAATCTACGTGTTCACTAGGTGATTCAGTGGGATTTGGCAAGCATAACGCAGCAGCATGTGTCATCCGAACGAGCATTAAGGCAAGGTCGGACATTGTTTCCACCTGTCACGATGCCGCTGTAGCTCAGTGGTAGAGCACGTCATTGGTAATGACGGGGTCGGAAGTTCGATTCTTCTCAGCGGCACCATTCCATTTCAGCAACTTAGATAGTTCTTTTCCATTGATTTCACTAAGTGTGATTTTATTAGTCATAATATAGTCATAGAACTCACATAAGCGTGTTAATCAATATAAATCAGTAAGATTGGGTGCTGCTTAATTCAGTATGTCTTGTAAAAAAAATATCTCAGAAATTAGACATAACAAGCGTTTTATTGTATAATTAGTACATCACAAAGAGTGATACACGAGCAGTTTCTCCATGCTGTTTATGACCCCTCTAAAATCTTAGATTTTAGCGAAAAGGTAGTTCAAGAAATTGAGCAACCAAGGGTCTATTGTGCTTTTTAATCAACAAATCAGAAGGTAATTTATGACTGAAATAATCTATCTAAAAGAAAAAGATGTAGCACTACATCTAAATGTATCTGTGAAGAAACTTCAAAAAGACAGGCAACTGCAACAAGGTCTGCCATGCTATAAATTTGGACGTAGCATTCTCTATAATTCAGACGAAATCAAAAGTTATATGGCATCCCAAAGAGCTTTCTAGTTCGAATTCATACTAGAAAATTTAAGACTGGAGTCGATCTGAATATATTTAAAAAATATAAAGCTTTAATGTCTAAAAAATAGAGAAAATCTGAAATAAAGCGGAATTTGTCTGACTCTCCATACTAAATAATAACGTATGGAGATAAACAGAAGCATGGGCTTTACCGCGATATTACTAGATGAGCGTCAAGTCGCTGCTTGTCTACAAATCTCAATTTCAAAACTTCGTGCTGACCGACGTAACGAGAAAGGATTGCCGTTCATCAAGATCGGCAAATCTGTACGTTATCGTCCGCAGGACATCGAATTATTTTTAAAAAAACATGCCCACAAACACAAGGAACAAAAATGAATGACTACTGCCTATAATTACATGAGATCGCAAAACCGTTCCCTTCAATCTAGATATCTCTTAAACGAATTTCGATCATATATTGAAAACGAATTTCAACCAAATTATTGGGTCACCTGGCAACCAAATATGACAGGTTGGATGATGACTAAGAAAAGATTGGAAAGTCAGTCAGAGAAAGAGACTATCGATGGAATGAGAGAAATGATGCGAACGTTTCATTACCTGATTGATCGAGAACTTGTCGGACGCAATTTTCATAAGAAGAAAAATCGTCCAAGACGCACTGATTTCTATGCAATGCCAGAGAAAGTTTTTTCTACTCCTCATTGTCACGGATTCGTGAACATTAAAGAACGACCAGACGATTTTCCTGCCATCGCTGAAGCTGCGTGGAAGAAAGTGACGCAGGGGCATGGATCATTAGAGATTGTTCCTGTTATTCTCGGAAGCGTCGATGCCCGCAAAATGGTTTCATACTCTTTTAAAACCTACAGAAGTTTCAACTTCTGTGATGACTGGGAAAAAAAGATCATTTTCTCAGGCGACAACATTACGTCTTAGTCTAGCGCTTACTAAGACAGCTTAAACCTCAAGCTCTCCGGAGAGCTTGAGTAGCTTCATCATCGCACATGTTTATGTGCTATCTTTGCAGTAAAATAATACCGATGGCTTCCCTCGGAACCCTTTTCTGCGAACGAATATTCTATGAACTCGTTTCAAAGTGATTTTGATGTTCCAGTTACGACTGTGAGCAATATTTTGTTATGGATAAAATCTAGAAAGATACTAAACAATATGCTGCTAAACATACTTAATATTATCAAAAGAATTCATTCTGGTTACTAGATTCCTGTAAGAACAATCATAAATTATTCAATTGTGATGCCAATGAATGATAGATTCCAGATAAATATAGTAAATCCAACTGTTCATACGAATAGATGAAAACGGTTTTTATTAAAAGTAACCGATATATAATTACATGAAAAAATAATCGCTGTTATCAAATATGCTTAAAAGATCAGTTTTAAGTCTAGATTTGTTTAAACCTTACCGGACTAGAAAGCTTAGATAAGAATTAGAACTTTCAAGTGATCATATTTGACGTTTTATTATAACTGCCAGTAAAAGTAGAATTAGAATATCATCTGTAATCTAGTGTAGAACGATTCCGATATACGAACCTCATAGCAGATCATTAAATTGATCGATTGCAGCATTAGGACTTCTCATCCATTCACTTCTAAAGTTATCCATGTTCTTAGTCGCTTGATTTAGTTTTTCATTGTGAATAGCGATAGCCTGTTTCATACGATGATAAATAATTCGTCCTTCACCAAACGTTTTATCATCAATCAAAGAGTTATTGCTTCCTTCAACCAAGTCTTCCCAAAGCATCTGATTCATAATAATTAATTCCTTTGTTTTTGATATTTAAAAAATAGCCAATCATCTCAGCCATTATAATTGCGGCTAACATACTTGCAGAGATTTGATGAGTCAAACGACTTAGCATGTCTACATAATGCAAGATGATAAAATATTTTCAGTAGCCTTGATTGAAACCCTCAAGCGTGAGCGTAAGGAACGTGGCTTAAGCCATGAGAAGTTAGCTAAGCTTGCTGGACTCTCTCGTCAGGCAATCGGGGTAATTGAATCAGGTAAAATCAATCCCACAATGCAGACTGTCTACAAACTAGTGACTGCAATGGACATGAAGCTTGATGATTTCGTGAAGAGAATGAAAATCGGCTGAAAGCTAACAAAGCATCCATCCACAAAACTTTTTAGAACACAAGTTCTTTGTATTTCCTTATCATGATACTTTATTGTCAAATTAGTTATTTCATTGGATTCAACTATACATTGTAAGCACTAGCCGAGTTTTTGTTATTATTAAAAGAATAATAAAACCCTGGACATAACAAAATTTATACCTTAATGACAAAGGTCATGAAGTATATTGACCTGTTCGCTGGATGTGGCGGCTTATCACTGGGACTTGAAAAAGCGGGTTTCGAGTTGGTATGCGCCGTGGAAAAATCCCCGATGGCTGCAGAAACATTTTATCATAATTTTATTCGACGAATTCGTTCAGATAGTGAGTGGAAATCATACATCAACAATCCGATTGAAGAGCAATTCAGCCAAAAGCTGATTGTTAATGAAGTTGGTGAGGTGCTCAAAAATCCCTACATTATGGATAGCTTAGAGAGCGAGGGCATAGACCTTATTGCTGGCGGTCCACCATGTCAGGGATTTTCAATGGCAGGGCGCAGGGATCCCAATGATATTCGAAATCTTCTGCCGTGGCAGTTTTTAGAAATGGTGGAAAGAATACACCCTAAAGCTGTCTTAATTGAAAATGTGCTAGGTATTAAACAAGATTTTAATAAGCATGGAGAAAAAGCCCCGATTGAGCAAATTAAGTCGGCGTTAAGTGACCTTTGGCCAGGATATGTCACACAGTTGATTGAAGTAAATGCCATGCACTTTGGCGTACCTCAACATAGACCGCGAGTTATGATTCTTGGTTTGCGCTCCGATATTGCAGCTAAGCTAGACATTGTTACGTGGGAAGGTTTTTGGAAATCCGCTTTTGATATTGACCCGCCAGCAGTGAAGCGGCAACGACCCACTCTTGCACCAGTCGCTACTTTCAAGAAACCGCGCACTGTTCGTGATGCGCTATGGGATTTCAAAAACGGTAAATACTTAGCTGCGGCGACAGATAAGCGATATGACGATATAGGTGCTGAATATGCCAAACTGATGCGTGGAGATCGTAGTTGGATGACAGAGGCAATCAGAGGGGATAACTCTGGCAAAACACCATATAACCAGAGCTTCCGAAAGCACGCGGAGCATATTGAAGAACGATTCCGCTTATACCAGATTTTCAACCAATATGGTGTACCAGTTAGAATTTTCAACTTGGCTGCGGATGATTCCATAGCATTGGTAGAAAAAAAGCGGCTGGTTTGCGCTGAGTTAGTCAAAATAAAGCTGCCAGCAAAGGCACCGGATGGGAAAGTTTTAGCCAAAAACATGGATGATTTGTTTGAGAAGGTTATGCGCCTTACCACAAAGAAGCACAGCCAGCGTCCATTAAAATGGGATATACCATCGCCTACCGTACTTTCATTGCCCGACGATTTTGTTCACCCGATTGAGCCGCGCACAATGACGGTTCGTGAAATGGCGCGTCTGCAATCATTCCCAGATAGTTTTATATTCAGAGCAAAGGAAACGACTGGAAGTTTACGCCGTAGGTTTGAAGTGCCACAGTACACGCAAGTAGGCAATGCAGTGCCGCCGCTACTGGCGGAAGCGGTGGGCAATAAAATATCTGAGTTGCTCAATAAAGCTAATAATGCCATTAAATCTAGCGTCAGAACTCATCGAGTTGAAGGGCAAAAGAAGAAAAAAGCGAGCTAGCAAAATGCGGGCATTCAACGAACTTGAAGAAAATAATATCAAGCTCTTGACCCGCGGAGGCATCGAGATGGCTTTCATCATGCCTACTGCAACAGGGCTGGAAAAGTCCATCATGGATGCGACTACACCATTCCGTCTTTATCTATATCAACGCGGCATACATGATTACGAAACTCAGACGCAAGGACCTGAGCATAAGCAAACTATCCGCGCTCACATCGTGCAAGATTATGACTTTATCCCCAGTCAAGCTTCACTTTACAGACCTGTAACGAAGAAAGGAGATCCTCGTGTCTGGTTCACAGGCTTAAAGAATCATGCGAAGCCAAATGATATTCTTGGAGTTTTTGCTTGGGGCGGTGAGTTGTATGTACTCAATCTCACACAGCATGATATTGATCGCCTGATGCAGTTTGGCGATAATAGCCCGCTTGTTCAACTCATTCGTGACATGAGTAGGGATGCAAACGCCATTTCCCAAGAATTACTTACTAAGATTAAATCCATTGCCGCACGCGGCAGAATTCCTGCCATAGGCACTGGAGATACGGCGGTGGGTCGCACGCTGGAAACCTTACTTGGCATTGCCATCAATTCGAACAAAGCTCCTGACTATAAAGGAATTGAGCTGAAATCGTATCGAGACAAACGCGGAAACCGAAAAACACTTTTTGCAAAAGTGCCGAACTGGGAATTGAGTAAACTCAAAAGCTCGGCAGAAATTCTAGACCATTTCGGCTATCAGCGCGGCGAGGATTTTAAGCTTTACTGCACACTTAGCACGCTAAGGGCAAACTCGCAGGGGCTATCGTTAAGGCTTGATGAAAATGATGGTCATCTCGTTGAACGCAGCGAAAACGTAAGTATCGGTGATTTTGCAATTTGGCAGCTTGCGGCATTACATTCGGAGTTGAAGAAAAAACACAAAGAAACTTTTTGGGTGGCGGCAGAGGCAAAAGTCATTGATGGAATCGAGCATTTTTCTTTCAAGAAAGTAGAGCATACTCGCAGTCCTATCGTTTCTCAGTTTGACCTATTGCTTGCGCAGGGAATCATTACGTTGAATCACCTGATAAAGCGCCGAAGTAATGGACGCGTTTCGGAGAAGGGACCGCTTTTCAGAATCAAGCCAGATAAGCTCGACTTATTGTTCCCTCCGAGCAAAAGTTATTGCCTAAGCGAGAATGCATAATTGAGTTATAGCTAAAAAGTAACTCATTATAAAACTACATTTTTATCATGAATCTAAGTTTCCTGCTGTCTCCGTAACCTTCTGGTTTTCAGGCTAATTTCCTCCTGTTATCTTTTCTCTAGAACACAGATTTTTATAATCAGTCAGGAGAAAATATGAGCCTAGGAAAGCAAGCGAAGATTCTTACCCCCGCACAGCAAAAAGCCGTACTCAATTACCTTGAGTCATCGAGACAGCCAGAGCGAAACAAGCTTATCTTTCTTCTGTCTGTCAAAGCCGGTCTTCGCAGCAAAGAGATTGCGTCTCTGCAATGGAGTATGGTGACGAATGCGGAAGGGGAAATCCTAGATCGCATTGCACTGCCAAATTCTGCATCGAAGGGAAAATCTGGACGCATCATCTGGATAAGCCAGGAACTGCAAATAGCTCTTAGAGAGTATCGAGCCACATTTGATGAGCAGCCAGACCTAAGCCGCCACATCATATCGACTGAGAGAGCTAGAAAGACATCACCGCAAGTGATCACCAACTGGTTCTGGTCACACTATCGCAGACTTGGATTCGAAGGGGCATCAAGTCACTCAGGAAGACGCACTGCGATCACAAGCTGGGCAAAGAAGATTTCAATTGTCGGTGGATCGCTTAGAGACGTTCAGATGCTTGCCGGTCATACGTCCTTGCAGATGACGCAGCGCTATGTAGAGCATGATTCAGAGGCACAAAGAAGAGTCGTCTAACTTGTTAGCTGCGGATACCTGAAAAACGAGTTTTACATACAACAGCAATGAAGAGGCAAATTAACCTTCTTAGGCTTGTCATATTGTTCCATTAAATTACTATCAGGCTTAATCATGCACAAACTAGCGAAGCTTTATGTATAGAAATTCTCAGCTTAAGAGATTAAGTGATAACGTCTACGTCGAAGGAAGCGCAAATGAAGAGAATTCTAGCCAATACAACCACGAGCTTGGCAAAGAAATTTAATATGCAATGGAATACATCAAACATGAAGCCGGCAGGCTCATTTAGGAGCTGGAAGAAGTGAGTTACATATCTATAGTCGAAGAACAAATTTATAAAATTCTAAAAACCGATACCCCTGAAGTGATTGCTATTCGTGGTGCTTGGGGAACTGGTAAAACGACGGCTTGGAAAAGATATCTTAAACAGGCAAAAAACCGCGGTGAAATATCTTTAAAAAAATATTCGTACGTTTCTCTTTTTGGAGTGAATTCAATAGAAGCGCTTAAATTTGCTTTATTTGAAAGGTCTACTGAAGGAGAAAGTTTTGGTGAAGAGCCGAGTTTAGAAAATTTCAGGCAAAACATTAAACTTCTACTATCGAGATCTGGCAAAAGCTCTATTTCGTTTATTGAAAAAGCAGCTGCTTTTTTTAGATTAGATGGCTTGGTAGGGAAAGCGATTTCATACTTATCAATTAACAGTGCAATTGTATGTTTGGATGATTTTGAGCGAATGAGTCTTGACGCTCAAGATGTTTTGGGGGTGATATCAGATTTAAAAGATCAAAAGAAATGCAAGGTTTTTATTATTCTGAATGATGAAAAATTATCGCCTGAAGCCAAAAAAAAATTAAACTTATACAAAGAGAAAGTCATCGATAAGGAATATATATTTTCACCAACCTCTGCTGAATGTTCAGACATCGTTTTTAAAAATGAAGGTTACGATAAAATTGTCAAAGAGAGATGCTGCAAAATCGGAATAAGAAACATTCGTGTGCTGCAAAAAATACAACGCTTGATGAGCGATATAATACCTCTCTTTGATGGAAAACAGCAAGAAACTGTACAGAGCGTGCTGTCTTCTCTAGTCCTTTTCACTCATTCGATTTATTCAAATCAGGAAAATATTCCAGATATCGAGTATATTAGAAAATGGAACACGTATGGCTTTCTTTTATTTGAAAGAGAAAATGACGAAAGCTCGAGCGAAGAAGAAAAACAAAAACGATCTGTGTGGAAGAATGCTTTAGAAGAATATGGTTATTCTGAAACTGACGAGCTAGACGAGGAAATAGCTAAATCAGTAGAACGCGGATATTTCATAAATGAAACACTAGAAATGGAAATTGCTAGTTTTGAGGAAGAAGTCAAAATCTCTAAACAAAATAGATCAATTGATGAGGCATGGTACTTATATCGAAGCAGTTTCGATGACAATTCAAATGAACTTATAGAGAAGTTATTCGCGTCAACTAGTGACCATATTGAGCATATCACACCAAATAGTTTAAATTCATCAATCGCCCTGCTGAGGGAACTGAATGCAAATGACAAAGCAGATGCGCTTATCGAATTAGTTATATCTAAAAGAACTAATCCGAATTTTTTTGATATGGATAATTATGCTTTTAGAGAAAGGTTTAAAGACCCTAAAATGATAGCTCGGTTTGCTGAAGCATACACAGAAAAAACAGTCAAAAAAAATCCACGAGAAGCACTTAAAAAAATAGGCTCTGATGAGGGATGGGAATTAGAAGATGAGAATGCACTAACCTCATTAAGCGTCGATGATTTCTATGAGATATTTAAGACCGAAAATGGTGACCATTTAATACCTTGTATTCGCGCCTGTCTTAACTATATGCGGTATAAAGATGATAGTAGGAAGCAAAATATAGGAGAAAAAACACACCAAGCTCTTATTAGAATAGGAGCTGAAAACGAACTTAATAAAATACGAGTGAAAATCTTTGGAATATATGAACACGATAGGGATGTAGAGGAGTAGGCAATTCAAAGAAGACAAAAGTATTTAATAAAATTACTCCTTCTTGCCCTTAATTCTCTCATTGACTCTGTCTGCAATCATCTCCATTGCCACCCTTAAATCTTCTGCACCAGGGATTGCATACACTGAAGTGACATCATTCTTTGTTGAGTGATTCGCAATCCTCTTCAGGGTGTACTGAGAGATGTTCAAGCCGCTTGCCACGGTTAGGAACGTGCGTCTCAGATCGTGAGTTGAGATTTCTAAGCCAGATAACTTTCTCACATTCGCGAGAACCTTCTTAGGTTCGACAATGTGACCTGATTTGCTTGTTTCGCTTGGAAACACCCATTCATTGATAGCACAAACTTTCTGCTGCTTTAGCAATTTCACGCTTGGCTTTGAAATTGGTAATTCCAAGGACTTCCCATTTTTAGTTTCTTTGATTACGAAAGTTTTCGATTCAAAATTTACGTCAGACCACTTTAGCTTCATGGCTTCAGACTTTCTGAGTCCGTTCAAGAGAACGAACGTAAGATATGCAGCAATGTTTTTGTTATTTTGCTTCAGAACAGCTTGGTGCCATCTTTTGAACTCATCCGGTGTTTCTAGATGACGTGTAGATGGTGGTTCTTTGCACCAAAGCTTTTTTTGTGAAAGCACGTATACCGGATTCTTGAAATCTGGATTGTCGATAGCGTGATAATTGTAAATCGCCCTGAGAATTCTGAATGCTTTGTTCGCTATTTTTTTACCTGACTTTTCCGCAATCTTCCGATGTCGGTTTTCTACTTTATCGCGTGTGACAAAGTCGATCTCCTTCTTCAGCCAGTCTTTAAAATGCCTATCTAAGATCGCTTTATACTCGTTGTATGCAGTAAGCTTCTCTCTGTCTTTTAAAACCTTCCTGTAGCTTTCAAAAACCTTATCCAGCGTTTGACTGGTTTTTCGCTTCAGTGCTTTCCTCTCTTCGTTTGGATTCACTCCGCTTTTCATCAGAACGGCAAGCTTCTCAGCTTCTATTCTTGCTTTTGCGACGTTGAATTCTGGATATCTTCCGATCGTGACAAGCGTGAGCCTGTTTTTTACGGCGCGTTGTAGGCAGAAGGTTTTTGTTTTCTTTCCAACCTTTACATGAAGACCTGGGGTTTTGGTATCGAAGTAGGATGTTTGTTTAGTGAGAGATAGGGGCAATTCTCTTACATTACGTTCGTCTAATTTTAGTCTCATAGATTCCTTCTAAGATGTTTGAAAAGTCACGAAAGATCATTCTCTCGATGACAAAATATAGTATCACGATCAGCTAGAAAAGTCAATAAATTACGGGAATATATAAAGAAAATAGGAAAAAAAGGCGCTGGGTGGCAAAAGATAGGAAAGCGCAGAATTCTATGGTGCTTGCTGTGTATATAAATCGATTCTTGTGACGCAGTTATGAAGCAATGCATTATGCATTCGAGACTTGAACACGAACCGTTATGCTATGATTTGAGATCGAAGCCATAATTGACGAAGAGGAAATCCCCGTTGCGCGATATGTTCGTATCGCGACTAATGTGAGACACGGCTTGCTTAACTTGATAGATCAGCGTTTGCTCGCATGTGTCTGCAGGTAGCTCTCGCTTGTCAAAGATGACGCTGTAGCCAGTGAATCCGTCAGCGTTCCAATGCTCCCAGAAAGCATCGAGTTCTCCAAATTTGACGCGCTGCCTGAAGAGAGTTTTGGTGTCTTCATCAGCCGGAATCTGAGATTCTGGACTATTATCTTTATTTATCAATATTATAATGAATACCCTGTCTGTTTTTAGTCATAGTATAGTCATAAGAAATCATATCAAAGCGTAGGATTTGAGAGTACGACAGAGAATATGAATATCTAGCAACTATATGGATATTATAGATAAAAAGTAGATAATGGCAAGCTATAGGAAGGGGTGGTCAACGCCAAAATATCATTGGTAATGACGGGGTCGGAAGTTCGATTCTTCTCAGCGGCACCATTTTATTCTTTAGCATCACTCAAAGTTAACGCCTTGCAATGTCAGTGTTTAACGCGATTATTTGTTTGTTGATAAGGTAGATTGAGTTGGCATTTCGTTGTAATGCAACTCAAATCGCATTTGCGAATCAATGACAACGCTCAGCAACTGTTTGGCTTCGTCATATTTAAACGGCTGGCTAGTTAGCGGATTCTTGATAAGACTTGTGGCAAGAAATTGTTTCATTTGACCTGCCGAAATACGTGCGATGCGCGCCTCTGTATAGAGCTTTAGAAGTTGGCGTCGGCTGAAATTATTTGTTGCTGTAAGCAATAGGTCTTGCCATGCGTAAACCCCGCTAAGAAAAAGCTTGCCCGGTGTGTTATAGAGAAAAAAGGTGACCATATTGTTTTCAAGTTTCTTGCGATTATATTTTTCTCTCATCTCAGAATCCTTCTGAGCCATTTCAGCTGGAGTAGTTTGGGATAGTTCTACCAAATCGTGAGCAAACTCATAAAAACCATTTCGGGTTGCTTGTGGTTTATAAGATGCAAAAGGGCGAATCTTTAGCTGACTTAATTCTGCGTCACCTTTTATCGTGTCATCTAGAAGGGGGAAGATAAATTCTTTCTCCCAGCGCATAGTGGCCGCTACATCCCATCCAATAGCGCCAAAAGCTGGGGTATCAAAAATAGCGTAAAGTTGTGGCTTATATCCCGCGAGTTGCTCCGGTGTAAGCTGTGAAGCAATTAACGGATAGGCTTCTATATTCATTGCATAGAGCACCAGAAAAATGGCCTTATCGATCATACTTGCTTTGTCCGGCATCAGCCGTTGAATAAATTGTGTATCGGCAATCCACCCAGCCATCGCGTTTTGCGCATTGCCCTGATTAGCTGTAAGCACCAACTGCGCTAGGGACAATTCATGCACACGAATCAGATCGGAACCAAACAATATGTCGCCCAATTGATTACGCTGAAAACGTGAAAAGCGATAAAGGCTACGGTAATTCTTTAGAAAAACAGCATTTTCTGCCAATAGCTGAGTTAATTTTTCTGCAGTAATGCAAGTGTTGTTGGTTGATTTATCAGGACTGCTTTTTGGGGATATCCAGCAGTTTAGAGAATTTCCCCCTTGATTATTGACGATGTAGGAATAGTTTTCTGGCATCTGTTTATAGCGCTCGGATATGGTTCGCCCATATTCGACCATTTTTGCTTCGTTTGGAGCATCAATGCCACTCAGGGCTAAATAGCCGTTTTGTTCGTCCGGTACGGGGGCATCTGTATGAAAGAAATTATTGAAATTGGGATCAAGTGTTTCCTCATAGAAAGAGGACGCAATAAACCAAATTATCAACAGTAAGATCAGGGCAACTATGCCCATTAACAAACGACGCACTATTTTCCATACTGTACGCATTGTTGTCCCAACTCGATACCAACATATTTAATAAGGCTTAAGTTATGGTTAAATCAACCTGATAAAAGAAAAACGGCACCCTTGCTGAATGCTCTCACTGCTCGCTAAAACGGGTGGAAATCATGAGGAGATAAAAACGGGTAAAAGCCTAAGCGGCTTTTTGCAGGCATTCATCCAGTGCAGCGCGCCCGCCACCGCTTTCCATATAGGTGACTAAGGCGGCGACCACGGCGAGGTCATAGGTGGTGGCAATACCCGCCAGCAGGATGGACAGCGCCTCGTCCACTGTTTTGCCAGCGCGGTAGGCACGTGGCGAGATCAGCGCGACAAAACTATTCACACAATGCACAATGCGCGCGGTGATCAGAATCTCGTCGCCACGCAA
>JAIEPI010000139.1 GCA_019749855.1 Rickettsiales bacterium
GGCGCAAATCGCGGGGTGAGCACGAGATTCTGGCCCGAGGTGAGGAAGCGGTGGCCGGCGCCATCCTGATCCATGATCGCCAGCCGCTTGATCCGCTTCGTGCGCGGGCCGGTTTCGGAGACATAGACAATGCGGCTGTCGAAATAGCCGGCCTCGCCGGTGAGGCGCGAATAGACGAGATCGGCGCATTTGTGCGCCGCGCGCCGCCAGCCGGCCGCGGTGGTGACAAAGCCCTGCCGCGCGATCTCGCCGCCGGCGAACACGTCATAGGCATAGCAGGCGAGGGTTATCCCGCCATCGGGATTGGCGGTGACCGTGCCCGTCACCAGCGCCTGCGCCGCGATGGTGCGCCAGGCCGGGAAATCGGGTTTCAGCACATCATCGATGCCCACACTGGTGGTGTATGCGGCCGGGTCGATCGGCTTGAACAGGCCGGAGGACTTCAGATCACTGGCGATCACCTGCATGGTATGAAGTTTTGCGGCTGTGACAGAGAGAATGCCCGAGCCACAGCCCACATCCAGTAGCTGGCCCCCGTCATGGGGTGGCCCCAGCACACCTAATATCTCCAGCAGCAAAGCCGTTGAGGGGTGGGCACCGGAGCCAAATGCAACGCCTGCTTCAATAAGGATGCTGGGTGTCTGTTCCATGATTTCTCCACATATGGAAAAGAATTCTATCACCAACTACTACATTTTGTGAAAATCCTCTAGCATCTGTCATATGAACTTGGCATGATGCATCTGACAGGCGCATTGGCATTTGTCATCATTCAACGTCGGAGGGTTTAGTATGGCTATACGTTTGCCTGACCTTGAGACACCTGCGTTCAATCCTATCGAGCTGGCTGAAGAAGTTATGACGCACCGTGAGGTGCCGTTTGATCGCCCGCTTGAAGATGAACTGGTGGCCGAGCTCACTGGACACTGGTGTAATTATCGGTTGTGGCTATCCTGGGAAGAATCTCTGGGTGCACTGATGCTAACCTCTTCATATGACATTAAAATTCCAGAACAACATCGGGCGCTTCTCTATCCCCTGGTGGCGCGTATTAATGAGAACGTACTGCTGGGCCATTTTGATATTTCCTCGGAAGATGGCACTGTTTCTTATCGTTATGGGCAGCTGGCGACTGATTCCAAAGCCATCACACAGACCCTGCTGGAAGAGCTGATCGACATTGCCGCTGCTGAGTGCGAGCGGTTTTATCCTGCCTTCCAAACCGTGCTGTGGGGCGGACAAAATAGTGAAGATGCATTAAAACTCGTTTTGTTTGTCCACGCAGGAGAAGCATGAGCGACCCACATCTGGTGATGCTCGGCTGTGGCCGAATGGGTGCCGCATTGCTTTCACAATGGTTGGCGACGGGCGCATGGAAACATGACGTGACCGTGGTTAAGCCCACGCCAGCACTTCCTGACGGGCTGGGAAACCACCGAAAAATTCACTGGGTGGCCGATCTTGAATCGTTACCCGCTCATACGCTGCCGTCCGTCGTTGTTTTAGCGGTAAAGCCACAAACACTGGCAGAGACATTGCCTCTTTGCGCTAGTTTATTGGGCAACACCCTGCCCTATCTCACGATTGCTGCGGGACGTCGCATCCGTTTCTATCAGGAGCATTTAGGGGCAGGCGTGAGGCTTGTACGAGTGATGCCCAACACACCCTGCTTCATCGGAATGGGCATGACGGCGCTACATGCCTCCGCCACGGCGAGTGAATCAGATACTGATTTGGCGGAAGCCTTGATGCGTGCCGTCGGCGAAACCACCTGGTTATCCAGTGAGGATAGCATGGATATTGCCACGGCGATTTCAGGTAGTGGCCCCGCCTATGTTTTTTACTTTATGGAATGCCTGATTTCCGCCGCCATAGAGATGGGATTGGACGAACAGACCTCTCGCCTACTGGTTGTACAAACGTTGCATGGCAGTAGCGAACTAGCCTATCTCACCGGTGAACCGCTGGCGAAACTTCGCCAGGATGTTAGCAGCCCTGGAGGCACCACGGAAGCCGCATTATCGCACCTTATGCATCCGTCAGGACAGTTGCGACTGATGTATGATGCCGTTCAGGCGGCTCTGCAAAAAGCACGCGAAATTGCTGCATCTGCACAGTAATCTAGGGTTGTATTTTTTCTTTGTGCGCCGCGCCATCAAAGGGGTTGACGTAAGTTAAAATATATTGCATTGTGCATTTCAGAAGTGAGTGCAGATGTATTTTTATTCTGCACGCTTGTGCGTGCTTTTTTTAACTGTGCTCAGCATTAGACAACCTCTGATGTGAGCCACAATAACTGATCAAACGTAAACAGGTTCACAAAGGAGTTTATCATGGCTGCGAAGTCCAACACTGCAAACTACAACGAGATGTGGAAATCATGGAGCGAGTACAAAGTTCCTGCGATGGACATGAACAAATTTTTCGCGATGCAACGTCGCAATATGGAAGCGTTCACCGCTGCCAATCAAATGATGATTGAGAGCGCACAGGCCATTTCCAAGCGTCAAACCGAAATGGTTCGTGACACGGTGGAACAGTTCCTCAAAACCTCAAAAGAGCTGATGAACTCGAAATCCCCTGAAACCAATACAACACGTCAAACTGAATATGCGAAATCCATGTACGAGAACGCTGTCAGCGGTGCACGTGAGATTTCCGAAATGGCAAAAAAATCCAGCATGGAAGCTTTTGACATGTTGAATCGTCGTGCAGCAGAAAGCGTTGAAGAAATTTCTTCTTTCGCTAAAGCAGCGTAACACAAACGATCCCGCTATTGAAAAAGGGGTTCTCAACCGAGAACCCCTTTTTTTGTATGTTATGGCTGCCACGTCAGGGATATTGACATAAATTCCTGACAAAATTCGTGGGATTTTAATAGCATCCTGCGTTTGAATACCTTATTCCATGAGATACAGATGCTGATCTGAAATGGATAGAGACATGCCGTCGATATATTCACCTGGTGATAACTACAAAGCGCCCAGCTTTTCTAAACTTTTGCAGCTTGTTCTGATACCAGAACGTAGTTTTTATGTGCTGGCGATTGTCTATGGTCTGGCCATCAGCCTATTGACACTAGCCGTGCCCATATCCGTACAAACGCTGGTGAGCACCGTGGCCAACACCGCTTTGTTAAATCCCGTGGTCATCCTCTCGGTGATGCTGCTGACGTTGCTCGGCTTCTCAGGAGCGCTCAATGCGTTACAATATTATGTTATGGAACTGTTTGAGCGGCGGTTTTACGCGCGCATCACCGGTGATATCGCGCTTCGAAACATCTATGCGCAATACTCGCATTTCGAAAGCATTAATCGGGCGGAGCTGATTAACCGCTATTTTGAGATCATGGTGGTTCAGAAAAACGTGCCGTTGCTGGTGACGGGGGCGTTTTCTCTTGGTCTGCAAACGGTGGTGGGAATCAGCATCGTTTCATTTTACCATCCTGTGTTGTTGATGTTTAACGTCCTGCTTTTGCTGGCAATCATCGGTATCTGGAAAATCTGGGGCGCGCGAGCCATGCATCAAGCACTTGATGTCTCGGCAGCCAAATACACGGCGGCGCGCTGGCTGGAGGAGCTGGCACGAGCCAACCATTTCTTTAAATCAGAAAAACATATTCTGTTTGCTCTGGATCGCACGGACGAGTTAACCGGCAATTACATTAATGCGCGCAAGAAACTCTTCCGCTCCACCATCTCTCAAAACATCAGCTTTCTTCTGCTATATGCGCTGGCCAGCTCGATGCTGCTGGGCATTGGAGGATGGCTGGTGATAAGTAATCAATTGACGCTTGGCCAATTAGTCGCGGCGGAGCTTATCCTCTCCGCGATTTTATTTGGGCTCTCCAAATTTGCCAGCCAGCTTTCACTTTTTTATGAGCTTTACGCGTCCTTGGAAAAAATTTCACATTTTTATAAAATCCCCTTAGAGGATACCAATGGTCGCTACACACTCGATGCGCACACCAGCACCGACATCACGATTGATAAGGTGGAGCACCGTTTTCGCAGTCGCCACTTTATTCTGGATTTCATGTTACCGGCTGGCTCAAAAATCATGGCCGTTACCAGCTCAAATACGCTTGAGAAGCTGATTATTGATCTACTGCAGGGACATCGTGAACCGACGCAGGGCCGCATTCTAGTCGGCCAGCATGATCTACTTGATTACAATCTGCATGTGTTGCGTGAGCGAATCCTTGTGCTTGATAATGCGATGATGATTGAAGGCACCATTGAGAATTACCTGCATTTTGGCTGCCCCAAAGCCTCGCGTGCCGACATCCATCACGTCCTGCGCGCTGTTGATCTCGAGGAAACCATTGGCCATCTCAAAGACGGTTTAGAAACAGAAATTACGCCCTCTGGCTATCCCCTATCTTATGTTGAGGTCTTGCGCCTGAAGCTGGCAGTTGCATTGTTATCCAAACCCAATGTGCTGGTCATCACTGAGATTTATGACATTCTCAATCATAGTCAACGTAGACATATCTTTGAATATATTCATGGGCTTCCTGAGATGAGCCTGTTGTATTTTTCCAATCGCCAGGATGTACATCATTTTGACCAATATCTGCTGATGAACCATAACTCACAAACCTATTTTTCCTCTCTGGAAGCACTGCGTCAGGCAGAAATTTTAGGAGGCACATGATGACAGAGTTTTCACAGCATCATAAGCAGCGCTTAAACACACTGCATCAAATGCGCATACCCAGAGTGATGCAAAGTGTCGCCCGCCTTGTGCGCGTGATGATACTCACCATCATTATTTTTTTAGTCTTCACCCCTTGGGTTCAGACAGCTCCTGGCAGTGGCCATGTCACCGCGTTTTCTCCAGGTGATCGTTTGCAAACCGTGAATGCACAAGTCAGCGGGCGCATCAGTCGCTGGTTTGTACAGGATGGCGTGCAGGTAAAAGAAGGCGACCCCATCGTTGAAATTATTGATAATGACCCTCGTCTTGTGGAGCGGCTGCGCGCTGAACGCGATGCCGTCATACGCAAATTTGAAGCCGCGCAAATTGCGGTGGAAACAGCGGAGATAAATCTCAACCGACAGGAAGATCTCTACAAGCGAGGCCTGAGCGCCCGTAAGGAATTTGAGGAAGCGCGCATCAAATACAAAACGCTTAAATCGGCGGCCGCGCAGGCATCAGCTGATGTCAATAAAGCGGATGTACAGCTATCGCGTCAGGCCAGCCAGCTTATCACGGCGCCCCGCGATGGCACCGTGGTGCAAATACTGTCCGGTAATCTTGCCACCTTCATCAAGGAGGGGGATCAGCTCGCCACGTTTTTACCTAATGACAGTCGTCTGGCCGTGGAGCTTTATGTCAATGGGTTGGATATTCCTCTCATCCGTGCCGGCCGTCATGTTCGCTTGCAGTTTGAGGGGTGGCCGGTGGTGCAGTTTAGCGGCTGGCCATCCGTCGCCATTGGGACGTTTGCGGGGATTGTCACGGTGGTAGAGCCAAATGTTTCGCCTAACGGCCGCTTCCGGCTGCTGATCACGGAAGATCCGGCTCAGCCTTGGCCATCACGTCATTTTCTACGTTTTGGTGCCAAGGTAAAGGGATGGGTGTTGCTCAATAAAGTACCCTTGGGGTATGCTTTCTTTGCAGGAGGTGCTGCAATCCTCCATTAAGCATTATCCGGAAATTCTTCAGGCACGAGCTGGCATCGATGCACGGCGTGGCGCGGTGACGGCGGCAAAGGGGGTTTTTGATCTTGAGTTGAATCAGGATAGCTATGCCCGTGCGGCGGGTTTTTATGATGGGAAAATTGTTGATACACGCATCCAAAAACGTATTGAGGGCACCAATACGCAGGTCTATGGCGGCTACCGTATCGCCGATGGCAACTTTCCCATCTATGAAGATAAACTCTTTACGAATAATGACGGTGAATTTTCTCTGGGTGCGATATTTTCTTTGCTACGTGATCGCGCCATTGATGAAGATCGCTTCAGCTTAAGTCAGCGTGAGCTTGAACTGAAGGCTTCCACGCTCGACCTGTTACTGACAAAAGTTTCCGTGCAACATGAAGCCATGCAGGCCTATGCTGATTGGCTGGCAGCGGGGCAAATCGTCAATGTGCGTCGTGATCTGCTGGAGATTGCACAAAAGCGCCAGTCTGGTTTAAGCCAGCGCGCGGCACGGGGGGATGTTGCCAATATCTTTGTCACAGAAAATCAGCAATATTTACTGGCGCGGCAAACACAACTAAACGACGCAGAGCGCGACTTTATCACGACAGCCAACCGCCTCTCTCTCTATTGGCGAGACGCACAAGGGCAGCCTGTGACACCAGTTGCCACATTACTACCCAAGCGTTTTCCCATCACCCATTCGCCGCTGGGCGAGCATGCAGAAGAAGATGCCATGCAGCGACTTCGCGCCCGTCCGGAATTTGATATTTTGGATACCTCCATTGAACAAGAAAAGAATCGTCTGGCGCTGGGCGAGAATCGCCTGCTACCGCGGGTGAATCTGGGAGTGGAAACCGCTCGCGATTATGGTGACGGCAGCCCAACGCGTGATGAAACAGAAGCGCTGGTTAAGCTGAATATATCGATTCCTTTGCAGCAGCGCGCAGGCAGAGGCATTGTTGCGCAAGCCAATGCTAAGCTGAAAGAGCTGGATTATCAGCGCAGGCTGCTCAATGACCGTATTCATGCGGAAATAAAAAATATTGTCGCTGAGATTAATCTGGCAGAACAAAATGTGGCACTCACCGAGAGTGAAGTGAAAGTGGCAAACATCATGCAGCGCGCCGAGCAGGAGCGTTTCACCAGCGGCGCCAGTGATTTCTTTGTGGTGAATTTGCGAGAAGACAATGTCGGCAATGCCCGCATTAAACAAACTCAGTCGCAATTAAAACTGTTTAAATCAGTGGCCAATTATTACGCGGCTACAGCAAATCTGGCGAAGCTTGGAATCGAAGACAAGCGCTAGAGTAATGTTCGCACAAGCCAGAAATACCATGGGTACGGCAACAGGCGCAGCAGCTTCATCACGCGTGTGAAGCGCTTGGGAAAATGAATATCAAAGCGGTTGGTTTTCATGCCGGCAACCATGGCGCTCGCTGCCTGCTCGGGCGAGATCATCATCGGCATTTTGAAGTCATTTTTATCCGTGAGTCGCGTTTTGACAAACCCTGGATTCACCACCTGCACCTTAATGCCCGTTGTCTCCAGATCAATGTAGAGATTCTCCGCCAGATGCAGTAGTGCGGCCTTGCTTGCCCCATAACCGATGGCCTTGGGTAGCCCACGATATCCTGCCACACTTGCCACCAGCACAATATGGCCTTGCTGGCGAGACAGCATCGCGGGAAGCACCGAATCCAGTACTCGCAATGCACCGCTAAAGTTCACGTCAATCATCTGTTCAGCGCGCGCCAGATCCATGCCCTGAGCACTCATTGGATCATAAGCGCCCGCATTGTAAATCACGATATCAGGTACCCCCTGCTGGATGACTTCCTGAAAGGCATGGCGCACACTCTCACGGGACGTCACATCCATCACGGCCACCTGATGGCCCTGCCCCGCTAATCCTTGCTGCACTTCCAGCAACCGCTGTTGTTGCCGCGAGGAAAGAATCAGTTGTGCCCCCTCATGGGAGAGCTGCGTTGCCAATGCCGCACCAATCCCCTCGCTGGCACCGATCAGCCAGATCCGCTTGCTCTGAAACATGTGGATTACTCTTTACGGAAGGCGATCACCAGCTCACCCACTTTCAGGCCAAATTTTTTCATTGAAGTGCGGTTAATGAGGGTTTTCTCATCAATCAAATACATCCAGTCATCCATCGAGAGATCAATCGTTTTACCAGAATCACGTTTGGCGCGCAGCGTGTATTGCATGTTCACGGCATTGCCAAACTGCGAGCCCTCAGCCTTGCCCACCACGTCATGCGCGGTGCCAGTGAAATGGTGATCATCATCATAGGTCACCGTCCACACGCGCTCATCTTTGCGACCATCACTATAGGTGAACCACTCCTTCAGCGTGCCTTGATTACCCACCCAGCTTCCTTCCATCACCACGTAAAACTGGCGATCCACTTTGCCGGTGTAATCGAACAAAATGCCCCATGCTTCCAGCCGCCCATTGAGATATTGCCGTAGATCCAGCACCGGCATGTTGTTTTTATAATCCTCTGGGCTATGGCCAGAGCAACCACCCAACATGAACATCAGGCTAGCAACAAATGTTTTAATTTTTTTCATGACACGTTCCTTTTATCAATGGGACTGAGAGAGAGTAGAATAAACGCAATTAACTTCAAAAAGCACGGCACCAACGCATAGGCAATACTCAAACTATCAAGTGCGGCATCATGATTGAATTGGGAAGGCTGGAACCCTGCCTGATCCAGTAATGGTAAACTTAGACCTGCGGCTAATGCAAGACTCAGCTTGGTCAGAAAATTCCAGATGCCGAAGGCGAGGCTGCGTATCTGCGGGTGATGGTGCAGACTATCGGCGAGAAGCGACGGTAAAATGGCGACGTCGCCGCCCACTGCGATGCCTGATAACGCGCAAATGATGGCAAAAGAGAGCACATCACCACTGCCCAGCGCATAGGTCCACATAAACGAACCAAGGGCCAGAACCATGGCTGCCTGTAATGGGCGACGCTTACCATAATGACGGGTTATCCAACTCCAGAATGGAACACTCACGGCGGCACTCAGGAAATACAGTGCCAGAAGATAGCCCGTGGCTTGCGGTGCCATCAGACGATCCTCAACAAAGAAAATGAACAGGTTGGATGTCAGAGCAACCGGCAAGGCATTGACAAAAAAGAGGGAAAAAAGCCAGCGGCGATTTGGGGAAGAAAAACACTCACGCCAACTGGTATGCTGGATCATCCCCGCCTTTGCTGGCAGGATGCGCACTGAATTCCACTGACGCATGCGCAATAGTGGTAACGCGCACGCAGCAAGTGTCACGGTAAACATCAGGCTAAACCAGATGAACCCCTGCGCCATACCATAAACTTTCGTCAGAATCTGTGGCAATACGGCGGCCAAAATCACTCCGGCGAGCATAATGCCCTCCCGCGCTGAGGTCACACGGGTGTTCTCATGATAATCACCGCCACCCAACTCGACGCCCAATCCACTATAGAGAATGGTAAGCACACTAAAAGCAAAATACACCAAGATCAGGCAAAGACTCAGCCAGATCGTCAGGCCCATGCCGGTGAGCGCCACCGGATAAAAAAGAGCTGCATAGCTGCCAGCAAGCAAAAGAACACAGAATAAGACAGCGCTTTTTCTGTAATGCGGCCAACGATCGGCGGCCCAGCCAATAAGCGGGTCCTGCACCGCATCAAGTAATCGTACAAATAACAATACGGAGCCGATCAATGCCAGATCCATGGCGTGGACGGCATGGTAATAACTGGGCAGATGCACATAGATGGGCAGTCCGGCAAATGCGAGTGGCAAACCGAACATGCCATAACGCAAAAGCGCCCACCGCGACAGATGGCTCACGGCTTCGCCACTTTCAGCAACGCGGCGCGCAAGGCTGGCTCTGAGGTTTTGGGCGACAGCCAAATTGCAAAGAAGGATTCGGCAAAAGCGGGTTGGGTGATGCGTCCGCTAGAGCGGCCATTATGAAAAAACTCCACCCCTGCTTTTGGCGTGTAAAGACCTGTAAAACGATCATTCGCCTGCATGTCCGGAATGACACGCCGCAAGTCTTTGAGATAGGCACTGCGTGTTTCCACATCCAGCGAGGTGATCGCATCCATCTCATCTAGCGTACGAGAAATAATATCCTCCGCATCCAATGCCGTGTGGTAGATCAGGCTGAGTGCAAATGGTGCCTCCATCGACCACTGGGCGGCGTCCGTCCACAACTCGGCATCGTAAACATCCATCCATAAAAAGCTCAACTTCCCTTGGCCATAGGGCGATTCAGCACTAATTTCTCCACCAAGCTCAGGCAGCTTATCGGCCGCTTGGGCCGCCGTTACAGGGCTAAGCATTAGCATAAGAGCGACGAGAATCTTACGCATGGGCTAACTCGATCTGCACGACATCGGTGCGCCCGACTTCAAACGCAGCAGCGCACATAGCGAGATAGAAGCGCCAGCTGCGCATAAAAGCGGTGCCGTGACCCAGCGCTCTAATCTGAGGCTCGGCCTGATCAAAACGCGCTGTCCATTCACGTAATGTCCGTGCATAATCATGGCCAAAGCGGAAGACGTCGCGGCAAACAAAACCCACTTTTTGTGCCTCCTCACGGAAGCGCTGCACCGATGGCAACATGCCGCCCGGGAACGTATAGTGACGGATAAAATCACTGCGCGTGCGGTAGCCTGGAAACACGGAATCATCAACGGTAATGGTTTGAATCACGGCGGTTCCCTTACTGCTGAGGCGGTCTTTCAGCATTGAAAAATACGTTGGCCAATAACGCTCACCGACAGCCTCGAACATTTCAATAGAAACAATCGCATCAAAAGTACCGGTGGTATGTCGGTAGTCTTCCAGACGAATATCTGCTTTTGTTCCCAAGCGTTGCGAAGCAAAATGAAATTGTGAGGGTGACACCGTAATGCCCGTGATCTGGCGACCTTCTCGCGCGGCCGCCTCAGCAAATCCACCCCAGCCGCAGCCCACTTCTAACACCTGGGCGGCTTCACTTCCGATTCTCTCCAGGATGCGGCTATATTTCTTTTCCTGTGCCACCTCAAGTGAGGCTCCCTCTTTGGGGAAAAGTGCTGAGGAGTAGGTCATACTCTGATCCAGCCACAGCGAGTAGAAATCATTGCCCACGTCATAATGCTCTTTGATGTTTGAGCTGCTTCCTTTGGGCGTATTGCGCCGAATAACGTGATTTACCACATTAAACAATAGTCGGTTCCACCAGTTGCCATGCGCATAGGATTCCAGTTGATCGAGGTTCAGCAGGAAATACTGAAACAACGCATCCAGATCATCGGAGTCCCACAACCCATCAATATAGGCTTCACCCAATCCAATATCGCCGCGTGAAATGAGCATCATTAGTGTGTTCCAATCACGAATATGAAATGTCGCATTAGGGCCCGCATTTTTGCCCTCAAAATAACGTGAAATTCCACCAGGTGCCGTCAGATGCAACGTGCCGATTTCCGCACGATCAAACGCATCAAGGAATGTACCGGACATACGAGAAAGTAAGAGTGATTTCATCTTGTAACCTTATGAATGGGTGGAGTGGGTTTGGTCCGATAGCGAACGGATTTCGCAATCAGATGGAACGCATGATAATGAATCAGGATCATGACTTTTAGTGTGACTAGTGGATAATAGAAGAAACAGCGCCACAGACTGTTGGTTGTCAGTGCTTCACGCTTACCTGTCAATGAGGTAGAAAGCAAATGAACCCCCTCTTGATAATGATCTATCCACACGCCCAGTGCCTGCTCACCGTAAGCAAAGCGAAATTGATACTCACCCGCCACTTCAAGAAAAGGCGAAACATGGAACACTTTGCGTGAAGTCAGAATATCATCGCGCTCAATAGGCCGGAAATCATCATGAAAACTCCAATAGCCATGCTGTTCACCAAACGTGTTATTCACTTCAGAATACACAGCACGTAATTGCCCCATGTGATCGAGACAAAACCAGAAACTCACCGGATTAAACACGTAGCCGAGCAGGCGCGGCATCGTTAGCAGCACGATGTCACCATCCGCGGCGGTGATATTCCACTCCTGCATCAATCCGCGCAGCCAGCCTTCAGCGGGTACAGCGCGGCCCTGCGCGTGATCGGCTTGTCTGAACGAAAACAGATTGGCACGATCGACCGATAAAGGCGCAGCCTCTGCCAGCTCTTTCATGCGATTCAGCGGAAAACACAAATAATACACTCGGTGACGAAAGCGATGCTTTCGCGGCGCGTGGCGTGCATGCACCACATCAGCAACGATCAGACCATTTTCTATTGCCAAGGGGGACTCACTCCCATCAAAGCGGCCATCTCTACCGCGCTATTGAGTCCATCCTCGTGGAATCCGTAACGCTGATAAGCCCCACAAAACCATGCGCGATTTGTTCCCTGAATCTCGTGAATCCGCGCCTGTGCGGCAATCGCTTGGGCGCTGAACACCGGATGCTCAAACTCGGTTTGATCAAAAATCAGTGCCTCAGGAATGGGGGTGATTGGATTCAGCGTCACGAACAGTGGCGTGCGCTCATCAATGTTTTGCAGCAGGTTCATCCAGTAGGTGACGGCCAGCGCATCGGGTCGTGAGGCACCATCGGATGCATAGACCCAGCTCGCCCAACAAGCGCGACGCTTCGGCATTTGCCGAATATCACGATGCAGAAATGCCGTGTTTTTCTGATAGGTGAACGCACCGAGCACGGCGCGCTCATTCGTGGTGGCATCCTGCAATAGCCGCAATGCCTGATCCCCATGGCAGGCAAAAACCACGCGATCATACGGCTTGGTTTGGCCTGTCACATCGGTAATCTCGACACCGTTTTCGGTTCGCTTCACCGACGTCACGCCGCAATTCAAACGGATCGAATCCCTAAAGGGCGCTGTCAGGCGTGACACATATTCACGGGCGCCACCACTCACCGTGTACCATTGCGGCTGATCATTAAACGTTAGCAAGCCATGGTTGTGAAAGAAGCGGACAAAAGTCAGCGCTGGAAAGTCCAGCATCGTTTCTACGGGACAACTCCAGATCGCGCCGCCCATCGGCAACAGAAAATAGCGCCGAAACCCCTCACCCATTTTCATCTGTTCAAGCAATTCACCCAAGCTGAGGGTTGTCTGGGTTTCTAATAAGGCGGGCGCTTCACGAAAAAACCGCTTAACGTCGGCAATCATTCCCCAAAAACGCGGGGAAAGCAGATTGCTGCGCTGCCCAAACACCGCATTCAGGCTGCGTGCCCCCCATTCAAATGCGCCCTGCTGCACAGAGATCGCAAACGACATATTGCTTTTCTCCACAGGAACATTCAGGCGCTTAAATAATGCGCTCAGATGCGGATAGTTGCGATTATTAAACACGATGAATCCGGTATCCACGGCGATACGAGTCCCCTCATAATCCACCTCACGCGTGCGGGTATGACCGCCGATATAATCGCCTTGCTCGTAAACGGTGAGGTCATTGGATGGATGTAGAAGGTAGGCGGCACCCATGCCGGAAATGCCGGTGCCAATCACTGCCGTCGATTGTTTAGATTGCATGCCTGCACATGAATAAGGGAAAGCGAATACGTATCATGGCAAGGACGGCTCGTCTAGCCACAAGGATGGCGCAGGATACAAAAAAAACCTCGCCCGAAGGCGAGGTTAATGGTGATTTTATGATAGACTAAGCAGCCATTTTTGGCGAGCCAGATGGGCGGTTGCGTGGGCGACGGCGCTTAGCCGCGCCGCTTTTCGCCCCTTGCCCGCCGCCCGCGCCACGTCCACCGCGTGCACCACCCGCAGGTGCAGGAGCACCCGGATTGAGCAGGCGTTGAATCGCGTACCAGCGTTTTTCATCCTCAGGCACCACCAGACTGACGGCAGCACCCTCAGCATCCGCACGGGCGGTGCGGCCAATGCGGTGGATGTAATCCTCCGGTGCATGTGGCATGTCATAATTAATAACGTGCTCAATGTGCGGAATATCCAACCCACGCGCCGCGATGTCGGTCGCCACCAGAATACGGAAACGTTTTTCACGGAAACTGGAAATCACACGGTCGCGTTTGCGTTGCACCAGGTCACCATGGATGGCATCGGCACCGAATTGCTCCTTGCAGAGCTTATCCGCCATTTTTTCAGCGCTGTGTTTGGTTTTGACAAACACAATGATGGAACCGGCGCGCTCATCAAGCTGTTTCACCAGCTCACTATACTTGCCTTCCGGCGTGGTACGGATGACTTCCTGCTGAATTTTCTTGGCCACCACGTTCGGTGAGCCAACGGCGACACGCACCGGGTTGTTCAGGTATTTCTCTGAGAGTTTAAGAATTTCTGGCGGCAGTGTCGCAGAAAACAACATGGTCTGGCGCTGCTTTGGCAAGAATTTGACGATGCGATCGATTTGCACAGCAAAACCCATATCCAGCATGCGGTCGGTTTCATCCAACACCAGCGTATGCGTTTCCATCAGCATCAAATTGCCCTGCTCCAGATGGTCATTGATTCGCCCGGGCGTGCCAATGATAATCCGTGGTCGGCCGCGCAACTGACGAAGTTGGCCGCCCATTGGCTCGCCACCAATCAGCAACGCCGATTTAATCGGGTTATTGGCACCGAGCAGGTCGTTAATCACGGCGACGACCTGCGCTGCCAGCTCACGTGTGGGCGTCATAATCAGCGCACTGCCGCGTGAATTGGCGATGAGTTTTGCAATCAGTGGGATACCGAAGGCACCGGTTTTTCCAGTGCCGGTTTGCGCGGTGCCGAGAATATCTCGGCCCTCCATCGCGTGAGGAATTGCCTCAGCCTGAACAGGCGTTGGCGTGGTAAAGCCCATGCGAGCGAGAGATGCACGCAGGGGTGCAGGCAGTGCGAGACTGTCAAATGTGGTCATAAAAAATCCTATGCGCAGCCTCAAAAGGCGGGAGACCCAATGTCCCCCGCGCGCATAGGCTGCCGTTGCAGTGTTTAAGTGTAGTAAAACCCGATTAAGCGGCCAGAAGCTTCAAGTTAGCTGCCGAGGTTTTGCCTTTATTAGTGGCCAGCTCATAGCTGACTTTTTGGCCTTCATTGAGTGAATCAATGCCAGCGCGCTCAAGCGCACTGATATGCACGAATACATCACCACCACCTTGTTCAGGCGCGATGAAACCATAACCTTTGGTTGGGTTGAACCATTTTACGATGCCGTTTGCCATAGTGTAATCCTTTTCGTATGACAATTAATCATGGTCGCACCATGCGACACATGTGGGTGAGTTTCAGTAAGCACGGGCAGGCCCGCTTGAAACTCTTTGTCTAAACGAAGGGAAACCTACGAAACGGGACATTTATAGTCCCGTGATACCAAACGCGACGAGCACATTCACATCAGCAAAGAGATAACTACTAAACTCGGAAAGTATTATAGGCTTATTATTTTACAATGTCAATGATTCGTTAATAATAAATAAATAGGCCGTAAGGTTGCGTAAGTAAAACCCCATGGCTTCATGCGGTTTGAGCCTATTTTGATGATATTGAAACGGAAAGATGAAACACAGAATGTCATGCAGAAAATAGGAACCATGACTACCCATCTCTAAACCTCAACGCATAGTTCGGACAGGTGTAGCAGCCAAACCAGAAAACATGGATCAAGTCTTGAGGTAAGTTTAAAAACAGGCGCACGAAATTGGCGGCATCCAGCGACATGAGGTCGCGCACTGTTTTGACACTAACCGCCGTAATGCACCTCGTTATTGTGCTCGGGTAGGGCATCACGCACGCGCATGGGAATAATTTCCGCACGATGGAAAAGCGTTCGCACACGCGCACGCATACCCGCCACCACATCCACGAAGGTGGGTCGTATCCCCATTAGGAAAATCAGCGCATACATGGCGGCCACGCCGTTAATCAGCGTAAAGCTTGCCTGCGCCCAGCTACCAGTCAAAATGTAACGGTAGGTCAGATAAAACATCAGGATGGGCAGTGCCAACTCAATCAACGCATAAAGCGCGGGTGCGGATGTGCGCTCGGGAATTTTCGGTGTGCGAGCAAAAGGAATTTTGCGTCCAGTGATGGCTTGCTGCAATGATTTCAGCACCCCGCCCATAATCACCGGCCCCAGCATGACGCCGAGCGCCATCAGCCTTGGCGCATCGCTGTAGCGGTATCCCTCCATTTTCAGAATACGCAGTTGCACGATGAGACATGGCAGCGGATAAAGCAGCAACCACGGCGAATGCATCAGATCACCAAACGTCACGCATGCCATTAGCAGGCCCATCACACAACCGACTGGCCCCCAGGTCAGGTAATCAAAACGCACGAAAAGCTCTTTAATTAGTGCCAGACTTTTAGGGGTTCGCATCACATAACGAATCAGTGATGGCAACAGCAAAATGCCACCATTCGCCCAGCGACGTCGCTGAATCAGCAGAGAGCCAAAATCAGGCGGCGTCGAGAAGAATGCCAAACGCTTGGGGTACTGATGCACCCGCCAGCCCTTGTGAAGCAGCGCCAGCGTGGTCTCTGTATCCTCAATCACCGTGCCATCCTGAATATAGATAGTCACCGGTTTACCCTCAGATAGCGCGGCGCGAGCAATGGCATTCAGCGCGCTGCGCCGCACCACAGCATTGGCGCCCATCCAGAAGGAACCGCCGAGATGCTCATGCCCCTGATTCACTGGAAAGAGCAAATTGATGGTTGCACCGGCCAGACGTTCAATACCCATCGGAATGTTCGGGAAGGCGCTGGGGTAGCATTGCATTACGCCGATATGGGCAAAATCGGGTTTTTCCATCTCATGAATTAAGCGTAGCGCATAGTCATGCAACAGGATGGTGTCGGCATCAATAATGATATGATAGGTGCAAGCGGGCGGCTGGAAGGTCGCTTGCTGCGCCGGCACTTCGCGCAAATACCAGCCATCGGGGCGCTCTTCTTCCACCCAATGCTTGCCAGATACACTCAAATAGCCATTCAAATTCATGGCTTTATTGGCTTCATGCGACAAATGAACGTATTTCTTTCGCTCAAACGAGCTAAATCGCACAGCAAAAAGCGTACTCAAGCGCCGATAGTGCCGCGACAGCACGTCATGATCAATTGCTTCCGAGTGGTGTAGCGCTTCTGCCTGCGAACGGTACTCATTCAAAGTTTGCTCCAGAACGGAATCATGGAAAAAACGATCCGCATGATGCAAGGCATCCACGGCGCGGCCTGCCAGAAATTCAAACTTCCGCTGTTCGATCCAGTGAACCACGCCCTCATAGAGCGCGGCCAAACGCTCAGACTCCGCCATAACATCCAGCGGCGCTGTGCTACGTCGAACGGTAAACTCCGAAAAAGCGCTCTGATAGGTGGCATGCATGCCATCAAACATCGCCTGAAGCGTGAAGGGCAGCTGACGCGCCGCTTCAAGGCGCAATGAATCCTCTAATGTTTTTGGCTGGTACGGATCATCAATCAACAACACAATGTCGCGGGCACCATAATCCATTAATGCCGACGCCATCATCGTCTGCCACACCACACTGGCTTCCTCTTTGTAAGCCGGAATCAGCACCGACAAAGTGGGCAGTTCGGCGTCATACAGGGATTGCAGCTCGTCCACTGTGGCATCACGCTGCGATAATTGTCGCTTAAAATGACCCATGATGCAGGTCTGATAGAGCAGGTTGCCATAAATCAGGAAACCGGTCGCCAGAGTCAGCCATCCCAGTTTATGCAGTAATTCATCATGGTGGGAGAGATAGGCGCCGTAGGCCTCCTGAGCCAGATAGCCGAGAGCGCCCACAATGAGCACAAGTGTGGCTGCAAAGCAGATACGTGAAATCTGCAAGTCTCTTTGGGCGCGCACAGCCATGGATAGCTCAGATATTTTTGTATTACATGACCCACATCGCGCAGACTGCGGATATTGTTATGTTATGAAACACATTACTGAATTGCCAAAAACTTGCAAATCAATTCTTATGCTCTGTTTATACTAAAAAGGAACTCGTGGAGAGAAAGCAAAAGCCACCTATCAAAACAGTTAAACACATCTGTTTTTTATAGGAAAAGTTGGTCGGCAGTGGAATCAGAGCAAAATAACAGGTTGTTCCTTTAAAAGCCATGAACCAGACGGGCAGGATACTTGAGAGCCCTGTAAAACTTGAAAAAAAGGCATTCAAGTTCGAGTCGATGGCCCTAGTGGCGCAATCAGATTTTGGAACAATGCGTTCTGTTATATCCAACAGCGGGATCACTGGATTTATAAGAAGTAATCAACTCAATTTCTTTGCGCGTTACCTCTGCTTTATTAGGTGACTCGAAAAGAATTTCTTTGCGCATAGTAAAGTTGGAAAGTTCTTGTTTTGTGAAATCAGCTTCTACGGTTGCATTATCCCATGAACCAAAATAACGCATTGAATGACCGCTTCCACCAATATCTTTACCAAGATAGATTTTGCCATTTGGAAAAGTAATTTTATAAATGACATATTGATATTTATGCATTTAATCCCTCGGCGTAATCTTTCCGCGTCGCTTGAGAATAATATCCAATATGCCACTGCGGATTTGATCGAACAGGCGTGGAGGCAGAAAACCATAGGTCATTTCGCCCTGTTTGTGGGGAATGGGGCGCAGATCATAACCTGGCCACACAAACTGATTCACTTCACCCAGGATCGCCCATGAGCGGTCATCATCCAGCCCAAGGTGCTGCTTCACACGCGGCGGAATTTCCATGCACGGCGTGCCAGCGGATGGTGGCGAATGGGTGATGGACGCAACGGTCACCTGCGTGAAGCTGTCATGTTTCTCTACCGATAAGACGATGACGCAGGGGTGATTCTTTCGGCATTTTTTCCTGACCTGCCTCAAACTCCCTGTGCCACAAATACGCGTATGAAATCACGAGGCCGGGTTCAGGATTGGGTATCGCCATGGAAGATTAGTCGTCGAGCAAGCTATTGAGGTGATCGTGCTTCGTATCCATTTTGCTGACAGCAATTGCCTGAATGGTTTCCTCGGAAAGCGCTTCGACTGCGTAGGCCTTGGGCATCTGTGCTTTCATCCGCAGATAGGCTTCGTAATCCGAACCTGAGACGAAATAGCCGGTCACACGGTCGTGACTGGTAACTGCCACTGGCTCACGCTGCGCCGCCTCACGGTAACGGCCAAAGTTCTTTGCAAATTCGCTGGAAGGAACAGTAATCATAAAATCATCTCCTGACTTCCCTCATTATACCCAAATTACGGATAATACGCAAGATGTTCCATCCTCCGCCTCCCAGCAACCCTAGAGGAGCCGGATAGAACAAGAAGTATTATTAAGGAAAAACAATATACTTAAATGTCTCAAGCGAAGAAACGGCGCAAATTCCTAGAACCGCCCCACCCTGCAGCAGGCTTACATCTGATTTTTTGAGAGGGAGAGTGGTGGGTCAGGGAGGAGTTGAACCTCCGACCTCACGCTTATCAGGCGTGCGCTCTAACCACCTGAGCTACTGACCCCAGTCGAAAGGAAGGGCATTTCTAGTGAGGAAAGGTGGGGATGTCAAACGAAAGACGCAAGCGGCCTCACAAGATCAGCGGCAAAGGGCTTTGAGTCGTTGATGCGCGCGTGTGAAGCCTTTGAGCGAATAGGTATCCAGCGAGTAAGTGCCTCGCTGTGAGGTGCCTTTGGCCGTTAAGGTACTGCCGCGCACCATTGAAGCAATTAACTGGTTGTCTTGCTCGGTTTTAAAGGCCCAGGCACGGCTTCCTTTCGTAAAAAAGCGTGACGATTTGCCATCCACGCTGACCGTAACCTCGCTGCCTTCTTTATACGGATAGCCGGAGGAGAGGCTCACCTCATCCACACTCGCACTGCGACCCGTCACCATCAGGAACGGCTCCTCACGTTTGCTGTAATTGCCGGTCTTTTCTTTCGGCACGCTCGCGGCATAACACAGGGTGCGCCCCTCGACTGCAGCAGAAAAAATGCGCCAGTCACCACTGGTTTCCAGTAATTGTTGGGCGAAGACTGCGTCGGCATAGCCAAAAATTAGTCCCATCAACAAAACACATCTACGCATCGATTCCCCCATCGTTAGGCCGTGAGGTTAGCTAAATGAGCGATGAAAAGAAAGCCTCTAAAATGCGAGCCGATAGCCGCCTTGTTCACTCAGTATTTGTATTTTTCCGCCCACCATCTCCAGCTTTTGCCGCAGACGATAAATATGCGTTTCCAGCGTGTGTGTTTCCAAATCAGTCACATGCCCCCACACCTCACGAAGCAATGTCTCACGCGATAGGCCAGACGTGCCCGCTTCAATGAATGCCTCGAGCATTTCAGCTTCGCGTCCTGTCAGCTCCACACGCATATTTTGTTGTTCATTGTTTAATAGACGCTCCCTTGCCTGATACATCACGTGCTCACCCAATGTTTTAATCGGGCGATGAACCGCCAGCATGGTGGCGCGGCATACCTCCAGCAAATCAACCTGACGAAAGGGACGCTCCAATACGCGATGAGGAACATGAGAGGGGATAGCACTCTGCGCTGAGCCCAGCCAAATGACCGCCTGACAATGTGATAAAACACTCGCCATCTCATGGGACAATGCTTCTAAATCATACAGCGCGTCAGCCATCAGCATAAAGGGTGCGGTCACATCCGTGATGTTGTTTATCAGGCGATAGCCTGACTCCGACAGCATCACCGTCATCACACGTGCAATTTCTTCATCCGCAATACGTAAAACAATAGGTATCGAGGCCGCAAATGGCATGGCTTTACGGCTGTGTCAGCGTATCAGGGCGTCCCTGACCATGGCGAATCACCTGCAACAAATCACGCTCCAGCTGTGTGGAGAAGCGCGGCTTTCCAGAGCTATCTTGCGGGCTCACGGCGAGGTCTTCCTCGCGCCAGGCGCACAGGTCACGCTTCCATTGCGACAGCGTGCGCGACGGATCAACCTGCTTCCATTTCGGATGACCCGACGCCTTCAGATAGGTGAGATGTGCGCGAATTGCATGACCGATCTTAGCCAATTCACTACAACGTCGCAGGTAATAGGCATTCTGCCCTGATGAAAAATCGTAAGCCACAAGCACCGCATTGACCGCAATGGTTGGCACAGTTTCTCTAATGAATGGATAATCTTCGCTGGTCAGTTCCCCTGCTTCATATTCCTTCAATACACGCGGATCATTCAAGGGAAGAAAATGAATTTCTTCCAATAATTGAGCATTCTTTCCACCTCCCACCGTTTTAAGATCGGCCAGATTATCAAACAACGGAACGGGCTTGCCCCCGACAAAGATCATCGCATCGGCATCGTCAGCCAAAACAGCGACTACGCCCTCCGCCGGTGCTAATTGCAGCATCTTTGCTGGCTCTATCCCCAACAACGCAAAGAGATTAATGGCGGTGAGCGAATTGCCGCTACCTTCCTCACCGATGACCACGCGAGCACCCTGCAATTGCTGCACAGAGGTGAATTTCTTGCGCGCCAGCACGTGCACTTCTTCTTTATAAAAAGGGAAAACCAAACGCAACTTATCGGCAATCTGGCGAGAATTCGCATTATTGGAGCGCCTGAGAAATCCAAGCACATCGGATTGTACGATCCCCAAGCCAGCATTTTCTCCTGTTTTGGTCATCAGTTTCAGGTTTTCAATGGAACCGCTGGTGCCGCGCACATCCACCGCCTGCCCCACACTGCGGCTCACTTCCGCAATGTCACGGCCAAAAGCAAAATAGGTTCCGGTTTCGGGTCCGGTGACAATGCCGATACTGGCGATTTCTCCGCGCGTGGCCGCCATGACGGGCGTGGCACCCATGACAATCAATATCGCCAAAAACATCCAACATTCTTTTAAACGGGCCATGAGCCTCATTCCTTATTTCAAGTGAGCAGTTTAACGCTTTTTACGGGACAGCATGATCATCCACGCGAGGCGCGGGAAGATTCACCACCCCCGGGTGGCGCGTGCGTTGCAATTGATCTAACAAAACTTTGCGATCATCATTCGATATATAGGTAGTGGTATCCCGCACAGAGGATTTTCCATACCCGCTGGCTGGGGCCAGCGCACTCAACTCAGGGGCGGAGGTATTGGAGGTGCGGGGCGCCAGCGCCGTGACAAAATCAGAGCGCTGCGGCGCAGGTTTGGCAAACATCAGCACCAGCGTCAAATTGACCAATACAAGCAGAGCAATCAGGGAAACGGCAAATTTCGCATCCCACCGAATCGTTGCCGCTGAGCGAGGTGACGCAGGCTCACGAGGCTCCATGCTTACTGATTCGGAGGCGACATCTGATAATCGCGTCATCTCCCCCGCAATAGCGCGCTCGCGTGGTGGCGGTACGTTAATTTTTGGTAACGCCGAGGAGGGGGATACTGTTTTTTCAGACATTGCGCGCTTTGTAGCAGTCATTTACTCTGGCCATGGGGTAAAAAACGTTTCCAATACGGCCATGATGTGCACTTGCCAAGCGCATACATACCCTGTCCAGAATGTTTATTAGTTGATATGGTTAAGGGTGAAAAGAAAAAAGTTAACTGCGCATCAAACATTTAACCTTTTTGTCATATAATCGCGAAACTGCGAATGAAAACCTTGAATAATAGCCAATAAATGCTATTTTTCTGTCAATTTATACGCAAATACTCTGCATAAAAAATTAGCATAAATCATTCTTGAACAGACGATGAGACCACAGAGCAGCATCCATCATTTATCGGAAATCGCCATGCAGCGCATGCAACAGCATGGCGTGCAGCCCACACCGCGTAACTATAATCTATGGTTTGATTATGCGCGTCAGGAAAATAAAGAATTGGTTGCGGAGCTCAATCAGCTCATTGCCCATTCCAATGAAGTGGATGATACCACCAGCGATTATCTCTGCCGTAAATATATAGAAACATCAACAGAATACTCTGATCCGCAGAACGCGCGTGCTTTACTCGCCAACATTCTTAAGGTCATTGGTGAAGTTTCCAGTGAAACACAAAATTATCATAATGAAATTGACGGCCATATTGCTGAGCTGGAATCGCAGGGGGACAGTAGCGGTGTTCAAGAAATGCTGCATGCGATTGTGTCCAGTGCGCGCGGTTTGAAAAAAAGCGGGGAACATCTGCATCAAAGTCTCGACGAGTCGCGTGCAGAAATCGAGGTTCTTCGTAAAAACCTGCAAGAAGTCACCAATGAAGCACAACGGGATTTCCTTACCGGCCTATTTAACCGCAAGGTATTTGATCGCATGATGGACGATCTCACCCATTATGCGTTCACAGAAAAGAAACCGCTGAGTCTGTTGATGATCGATGTCGATCATTTCAAGCACTTTAATGATGAATATGGTCATCTTATCGGTGATGAAGTCCTTAAAATGGTGGCGCGTCTACTAAAAGACACCGTGAAGGGAACCGATATTGTGGCACGATTTGGTGGCGAGGAATTTGCTGTTATTCTTCCTCATACCCCCATTTCTGGTGCACAGGTAGTCGCAGAAAATATTCGCAACGGCATTGCCAGCAAGGAATTAAAACATAAGGAGTCAGGAACGAGCTTCGGCTCAGTGACTGTCTCTGTTGGTATAGCGGCCTATGGCATGAATGATTCCGTACCCACACTTATCAGACGCGCTGACGAAGCCATGTTTGCCGCCAAGCGCGAAGGGCGCAACCGCGTATGCTGCGCAGAAGCTGCCGCTGTTTCTTCGTAGCCTACGCACTGTCCCATTCAGGTGCCCAGGATGGGTTAATCAGACGACCGTCAGGGCTCGCCAAAGCGTCAACAACCTGCATTTCGTGTGGGCTTAATGTAAAGTCGAAAATTGCAATATTGCTCAACATATGCTGATGTTGCGCTGCTTTGGGAATGGCCACCACCCCTTCTTGTTGCATCAGCCAGCGCAGAGCAATCTGTGCCACACTACGACTGTGATTATTGGCGATTGTTGAAATTTCTGGTGCCTGCAACAATTTGTTCCGCGCTAACGGGCTGAAAGCGGTCATGAACATTCCATGTGATCTGGTCCATTGCATAACCGCGTTTTGTGATAAAAACGGGTGATATTCCACCTGATTACAGGCCAGCCGATCGGGTAACATCGCCTCGGCCTGCTTTAAAAGTGCAACAGGAAAGTTACTCACGCCGATTAAACGGGTGAAGCCCTCACGGCAAAGACCCTCAAGCGCCTCAAGGCTCTCTTCTAGCGGCACTTCCGTGACCGGCCAGTGCAGGAGCAGGAGATCCACGTAGTCAGTCCCAAGCTTTTTGAGACTCTTGATCACGGAGCTGCGCATCGATTCTGCACCCATGTGATCGCGCCATATCTTGGTTACTAAGAATACTTCGTGCCGCGACACATGACTGCTCTGAATACCGGCCCCGACCTCCTCTTCATTATCGTAGGCCTGCGCAGTATCGATATGACGATAGCCCGCATCAAGCGCGCCTTTGACTCCGGCAATACACTCGGCTCCACCCAGTTTCCATGTGCCAAAGCCTAAACGAGGTATTTCAATCGATTGGCATGTTAAATACTGCATCTGTTATCCTATGTAATGTTTAAACACGCCATTTTATTCCATAATGATGGCTCAGATGGATACAAGCCTGTGCGTCAATACGCTATCCTCTTTAAAAAAATGCAAAAAGCCAAACACAGCTTTTTGTGCGATGCAAACAAGTCACAAAAACATCATCACCGACTAAATTCGCGCAAAGTTTGCAAAGAGAAAAACACAGTCCGGTCCCGTGTAAATAAAGCGGAAATCCCCATGTTTCATATGGCTTGTCATGCTACCGGAACTATTATCTTTACTAATTATCAGCAGGGTATTGCAATTTATAGTTGTGTTGACACATTATTATTGCAAGCGGTAACGATTGTACAAATACGTAGCTTTTCAACTTTGGGTAATTATGCGCTCCGAAGCACAACCATTGGGCTTACTGAATCATGACTACGGCAACCTTTTGGCAAGTGATGCTCCTGTTTCTACGGCGTACCTTACAGCGCCAGAGCCCGATAACCAGCATCAGCAGCTTTTCATCGCAACGTTGAACTTAGTGCAACACTGCATTGAAAGTGCCTGCACTGACGTCACAGTTCAGACCGATATTATATCGGCCCGCTTCCGTGACATGGCGTCGCAAGCTCTTGTGCAGGCCAATAACGTGGATGCACTGACAGCGCGCGGCGAACTCGTCACGATTGATGATCAGCAAATGCCGCTGGATGAGGCGCTGAACATGGTGAGCCAAACCTTGGATACCTCCATTGATAAAATTCTTTCCATTACCAAATTGGCGCTGACGATGGCGACACAGTTTGATCGCGCACAAGAACGACTAAAGGACATTACCGGACTGGTGGGGTCGATTCGTAAAATTACCAAGCAAACCAGACTTCTTGCTCTAAATGCGGCGATTGAGGCACAGGCAGCTGGAGAAGCTGGCCTTGGATTTGCGGTGGTTTCTGAAGAAGTGAAATCTCTGGCAACGGACATTCAGGATTTATCCTGCCATATGGAAAGCTGCATCGGCGAAGTTGCAGATAGCGTCTCAAAAAGCTACGCGTCTCTTAAAGCGTCTGCGGAAATTGATATGTCTGAAAACATTCTCCTGCGGGCAAAAGTCGGTGACATCATGGACTCCGTATGTGAGCAGAATGCCGCTTTTCAGGCCATGCTACGTGGCACCTCCTCCCATTCCCGTGAGCTGGCAGAGACCATCTCGCAAACTGTCGTCAGCTTACAGTTTCAAGACCGTGTCTGTCAGTATCTGCGTAATGGCGCGAGCGCGTTAAGCGTCTATGCCCAAAGCGAAACACCACCCGATATTGAAAAAGTCATTGCCTCACTCAGCCTGACAGATCTGCGTGACTATCTGCGACGCGCGATTGGCTTGGCATCCGAAGATAGCTCGTCGTTAGCCGCCAGTGACAAAGGGGACTTCGATGTTGAACTTTTTTAGAAAAAACTTGTCCCCAAACTTTAATTCTCAAACGGAGTGTGCCCCATGCTTTCCCGCTTAACCATCCGTCTTCGCATCATGGCTGGAATGGCCTTACTCATGGTCCTGATGACCATCTCAGGGGGGCAGATGCTGTTGGGCATAAGACATGTAAAAAATCAGTTTGAATCGATTACTAGTATTTCGTCACAGCTAGTGAATTTATCCGCGCTTGATAAAAAATTGGCAGAGATTAATCTTCTGGCAAATCAGTTTCGATATAGCACTGAAAAACAATTTTTTGATCAGCTATTATCAAAAATTGATGGTGCATATGAAGATCTGGATTCTTTTGAGAAAGTTTCACGCGAAAAAGAGGATAAAGAAAAAATTTCGGTGCTGAAAGCAGACCTGAAATCATATCGTGAAGATGCCATAAAAATGGCTGAGTTGCTTGAACTCCGCAATAAACTAGTCACTGAGACCATGGATGTGCTTGGGCCACAAATCAGCTCTGAGCTTGATGCATTCCAAAAAGAAACATCAGGCATCGCAGACATATCTGCGATTGCAGAGCAATTGCCTGAGGATTTTCTTGCCCTTCGCCTGCAAGCGATGAAATTTCTAGTCGATAACAAGGCTATCCACGCTGAGAGATTCCATTCTCTCAAAAAGAAAGTCACCGAAGATATTATGTCTGTGAATCGTAACAGTCTTCCCGCATCGGAACAAAAAAAACTAGAGCAGATTGCTGAAAAATCTTCCAATTATTTCGATGCTTTTGGGCGTGTTCAACAAACAATCGACATGCGAAATGAGCTATTTAAGCAAAAAATGGCCGGCACAATCTCTCAATTGACCTCAGCATCCGATTTACTCACAGATGAGCACGTTACAGAACAACGTAACATTATTACAGGTGAGTCGGCTCAGCTAGGTAGCCTGAGCGTTATGTCTATCGTAATTTTTGCTGTTGCATTGGCGCTTGGCACATTGGGTGCGGTGTTAATTACTCGCAGCATCACCCGGCCATTGGGAACCGTCGTCACCACGATCAATCACCTGTCGCAGGGAAAAGCCGATATTGACTTGGTTGAGGACACACACAAAACGGAAATTGGAGAATTGCTGCGTGCCTGTGTCAAGCTACGTGAAACAGTCGGTAAAAATCTGACCTTACAAACAATGGTCGATAACCTCGCCATGCCAGTCATGATGGCTGATAGTCATTTTAACATTACCTACATGAATACTGCCAGTACACAGGCGCTTCAGAAGGTGGAGAAGTTCCTGCCCGTACCCATCAACCGAATCGTTGGCTCCAGTATCGATATTTTCCATAAAAATCCAGCGCACCAACGTGGAATTCTGCATGATCGCGCACGCCTGCCATTCAGCACGAAGTTCAAAATTGGACCCGAATGGCTGGCTTTAACCGCCAAGCAGCTCCCAAGCCATGATGGCTCTTTCAGCGGTGCTTTCATCGATTGGCGCTTAGTGACAGAGGATGTCCTTGCACGTGAAAGCGAGGCATTGGCACAAACAAGCATTAACGAACTTATCGCCAATGCACAGGCCGGTAATCTCGCGCAACGTATAGATGCCAGCCAGCTGGATGGTTTTTACAAGTCACTGGCAGACGGCATGAACAGTCTGATGGATACCGTGATTAAACCAGTGGGCTCTGCCATTGAAGTGGTGCGATATCTGGCCCATGGCGATCTGACGCATACGATGGAAGGTCAATACGCTGGCTCTTTTAGCGACATGCAGCAGGCACTGAATGATACCATTCATAAACTTCGTGATATGGTGCGCCAGATTCGTGACATGTCAGAATCAGTGAGTTCTTCCGCCTCTGAAATTGCTGATGGCAGTCAGGATCTCTCAAGCCGCACAGAGAGTCAGGCCTCCTCATTAGAAGAGACAGCCGCCTCGATGGAGGAAATGACGGGAACCGTGAAGCAAAACGCGCAAAGTGCACGGGACGCGAGCAATTTCTCCAAGGAAACCAATACGGTCGCCACACGTGGCGGTGAGGTCGTCTCCACCGCCATCAGCGCGATGAATGCCATTGAACAATCGTCGCAAAAAATCTCCGATATTATCGGCGTGATTGATGAGATTGCTTTCCAAACCAACCTGCTGGCACTGAATGCCGCTGTTGAGGCGGCACGTGCCGGTGAAGCGGGCAAAGGATTTGCGGTGGTGGCCAGTGAGGTACGGGCGCTCGCTGGGCGCTCCTCCTCTGCTTCTAAAGAGATCAAAATGCTGATTCAGGAGAGTGTCGCTCAGGTAAAAAGCGGCTCAGAGTTAGTGAATAATACTGGGGTGACGCTTCAGGAGATCATCAGTTCGGTGGCGCGTGTCTCGGATATTGTCAGCTCTATCGCGCACGCCTCTCAGGAGCAGTCCCTTGGCATTAATCAGATTAATACCACCGTCACCCAGATGGACGAGATGACGCAGCAAAATGCGGCACTGGTTGAGGAAACAGCCGCTGCCTCACAGTCACTGGCCCAAAAAGGTGAGGATCTCAAGAAACTGATTGGTTATTTCCGCCTCAATGAGAGCGATCAGGCCTCGTCAACATCAAAGCAAAGCACACATCAGGCGGAATCGAGTAAAAAACAATCTACGACGAAACGTCCGGTTAAAACGTCTAAGCCAAACGGAAAGCATGGCCCTGAGCAGCATGCTGAAGCCGGTTGGGAGGAGTTTTAAGCCATGACATATCGCGTTTTGCTGATTGATTATTCTCATTTTATGCGTGAAATGCTGTGCTGCCTGATTGAAAGCGATGGCGATATTGAAGTCGTCGGCATGGCGGGTGATTTTGAATCATCACTCAAGCTTAAGCGTCAGCTGCAGCCGGATGTGATTCTGCTCGATGCCGATTTGGCAGGTATGCATGGTCGCGCTTTTTTAGAACAGATCATTGAAAAGCAGAGCGCTCCGGTGATTATGATTTCATCCCTGACGCGACGCAATGTTGATATCAGTCTGCGCGCTTTAGAAATGGGGGCGTTTGATGTGGTGACTAAGTCTGCCGCCACTTCAAGAGAAATGTCGCATCTGCGCCAGCAACTCATCCTACAGATTAAATCCGCGAGTATGGTTTGCAAAACATTGCTACCCGTTAATCGTAGCCTTTTTTTACAGCAGGCAAAACTCCGCTCGCAATCCTTTCAGCGGCAGTTAATTGCGATCGGTGCCTCCAGCGGTGGCGTGGAGACACTCAGTTTTCTGATGAGTCAGCTACCCATCGGGCTGCCGCCGATTCTCATTACCCAGCATTTACCTGAAGCCTTTTTGGCACCTATGGCGGAGCGACTTAATATGCATTCTGCCATCAACGTACGCCCTGCACAGGTTGGCGAAAATTTACAATCTGGCCATGCTTACATTGCCAACACCACATCACAGCTTGGGCTGTCTGCCAATGGCAGCCTCTTTGTTTCAGCGAACCCCCACGTGACCACCCATATCGAACAACGCCCGTCGGTGGACATCATGTTTTACCAGGCGGCAAAAAAAATGGGGGAACGCTCGATGGGCATCATCCTGACCGGAACAGGCAAAGATGGATCAGAAGGCCTGCGCGCCATGCGGGATGCCGGCGCCTGTACTTTGGGTCAAACACCTGAGAGTAGCATCGCATCCGATATGCCGTCACAGGCCATTGAGCGTGGCGCGGTGCAACAGGAAGTGGCACTTAGCGCACTGCCGCAGGCAATTATGGAATTATGCTAAGTAGCGGCTCAGAGATATTTTATGGAAATTGAGTTTCATAGTGATACCACAGGACTTCACGCCCGCTTCTGTGGTCGCTCTTCCTTTGGTGATTACAAAGAGATGGAGAAACTGTGTCTGTGCATTGAGCAATCACAAAACCCTAATAAAAGTATCGTGATTGACCTGAGCCGTCTTGATTTTGTTGACTCCGCCGGGCTGGGCCTGTTGCTTTTACTCAAAGAGCACTGCGAACGGTGTCAGGTGCGTGTTTCAATCGCAAACCCCCAGGGGCAGGTGCGTAAAATGCTGGAGGTCTCACGATTAAACGAACTATTTGGCTTGCCATATCAGGAAAAGCATCGTGATACACGCTGATATATCTTCTATCCGCTTTGGAGATTTACGCGTTCTGATCGTCGATGATTCACGACAAAGTCTACTCATTGCCTCTTCCATTCTGCGAAAACAGGGTATCACGCAGATTTTCTTTGCAGAGAATGGTCAACAGGCTCTCACCGCCGCGATGGAACATTTGCCTGACTTGATTTTGCTGGATTTGTTGATGCCTCAGCTTGATGGCTATGCGTTTTGTCGCGCCATTCGCCAGCAACCCGGCTTTCAGGAAACGCCGATTATTGTGCAAACCGGCGTCGAAGATGCGAATGGTCTGGCGCAAGCATTCGAAGCGGGTGCCAGCGATTTTGTGCGAAAACCCATTCACGCCAGCGAGTTAATTGCGCGCACGAAGGTGCATCTGGAACGGCTCGCCTTGTTAAAAATCATCAACACCCAAAACCGCCAGTTCAAGGATGAGTTACAAGCCGCAAAAGTGATGCAGGAAATGATCCTGCCGAGCACGACCACCGTACATGAATTGCAAACGAATTATCATCTGGATTTAGCAGTGCATCACCAGCCCTGCCAGTCACTTTCAGGGGATTTATGGTCGGCCTTCGCGCTCGACGATCACCAGATAGCATTTTATCAGGTGGATTTCTCCGGCCACGGCATTCTTGCTGCCATGAACAGCTTTCGTTTTCATGCGCTGACTCAGGCACGCCTATTGCCCTCAAATGAGCCAGGTGCCTATCTGGATAAACTCAATCATTCATTGCGAGATGTGCTGCCACGCCATTGTTTTGCCACCATATTTTATGGGGTGCTCGACACAAAGCGCAGTGAGTTGCGTTATGCTACGGCGGCACACACCGCGCCGATCATTTTACGAAAATGCGGTGCACTAGAAAGTCTGAATGCGCATGGCTTTCCACTGAGTGCCGTGTCGCAAGCGAATTATGAAACACGCTGTACCGAGTTTAATTCAGGCGATCAATTGCTACTCTATAGTGATGCGCTGGTGGAGCGTTGGGAGGGATTCGACGAGACTTCGCTCCACGCCTTAATGCAACAAACCACCTCCTTAGTCAGAAAAAATACTTCGAGTGCCCATGATATGCTGGAGCATATTCTTGCTTCCTTTAATGAATCGCGTGGTTTTGTACCGCTGGAAGATGATCTCTCAATTATCGTGATTCGGCGGCACTAGAAAAGACTGCCCTGATTGGGAGGTTTTGCCATAGTAGCTTTTTTCTGACGTTTGGTTGGTGTGGCATGATGCGCTGAATATGTTTGGCCTGCTTCCCACCGTCTCACCTGCGCCTCCCCGTCATGGAATTGTAAGGTCACGCTATCATTCGGCAATAACGCACAGGATGAAACGGTCTGGCCACCTGCATCACGCACCAGTACATAGCCACGTCGCAAAACCTCGCGATAATCGAGTGTCTCGAGCATCCGTGCCAATGCGGCGACTCGCTCAGTACGTCTGGCAATTTGCTGATGCAGCAGCGGCGTCGCCAGACGCATAGCCACTAACTGGAATCCATCACCCGCACGCATCAAGCACGCGCGCCCATTCACCATTAAAAGGCGTGTAGAAATCTGTAAATTTAGCTCAGAATCGCGCAGCCGTTGCCGCAGGCGCTCTGGTGCAAGTGAGGAGTGAAAACGCGATAGTTGCACCTGTTTATGCTGTAAAAACTGGCGTGGTGCGTGGCTAAGTCGCTCACTGAAGCTGTCCAAGCGCTGCTGTGCCTGCGCCAGAAAATCTTCCGGTCGTGGCAAACCTCGGCTCAGACCCACCAGCCGCTCACGCCGACTCACTAGCCCGTGCTGCGTGGCGCGGGCCATGCGCAGGTTTGATTCCTGCAGATAAAACTGCAGCTCCGTGCGCACAGGCAAGGCCATCTCAGCAGCGGCTGTGGGGGTCGGTGCACGTCGGTCAGCCACGTAATCAATGAGCGTGGTGTCGGTTTCATGCCCCACCGCTGAGATGAGTGGAATGTCAGAGGCCGCGGCGGCCCTCACCACGATTTCTTCATTGAAACACCATAAATCTTCCGTGGAACCACCGCCGCGCCCCACGATCAACAGATCGGGACGGGGAATCACACCGCCGGCTTTTAACTGATTAAAGCCAGCAATCGCGGTGGCAATCTCCAACGCCGCCCCCTCGCCCTGTACGCGCACCGGCCAAAGCAGGACATGACAGGGGAAACGATCGGCCACGCGATGCAAAATATCCCGAATCACCGCACCGGTCGGCGAGGTCACCACCCCAATGACCTTTGGCAGGAAGGGAAGTGGTTGCTTGCGCGCTTCATCAAACAGCCCTTCGCGCCGCAATGCTTCCTTGCGTTGCTCCAATAAGGCAAGCAGCGCTCCGGCTCCGGCAGGCTCCAGATGTTCCACAATCAACTGATATTTTGATTGCCCGCCATAGGTACTGATGCGCCCTGTAGCATAGACTTCCAGACCCATTTGCAACAGCGCATTGAAACGACTGGCAGTGCCTTTCCAGCAGACAGCGGCGAGGACGGCTTTATCGTCTTTAAGATCAAAATAGCTATGTCCAGAGCTTTGGCGAACGACTTTAGAAATTTCACCGCGCACGCGTACATGGTCGAACTGCTGCTCTATGACATTTTTGACCGCGCCAGAGATCTCACTGACGCTGTAAGTTGGCTGATTATGGCTTAAAGGGGGGCTGTCCATCATTCCTGCTTGTCATGCCTAGCCACCATCGGGTAAAGGTGGTTCGGTCAAGGTGCGTGCTGCATGCATCCTAACCAATAGAAAAAAAAACGGCAAAAAACAACTTATCATGCGCATTCTTGTTATTGGTTCCGGCGGCAGAGAGCATGCCATGGTGAAAGCGCTGAAGCGCTCGACACGCCTCACCAGACTATGGTGCGCGGATGGTAATGGTGGAATTATGCAGGATGTCGAGTGCCTCACTCTTCCCGATGCCGCCAGCATCCTTGCCTTCAGCCAGAAAGAAAAAGTTGATCTGGTCATCATTGGGCCTGAAAAAGCGCTCGTGGACGGCGTCACCGACGCACTTCGCGCTGCGGGTATTGCCGTGTTTGGCCCGTCCAAAGCGGCCGCGCAACTGGAGGCCTCCAAAGGATTCACCAAGGATTTATGCCGTACCTACGGAATTCCAACCGGAAATTATGCACGCTTCACCGATACGGAATCCGCTAAGGATTATGTGGCACGCCAACCGATGCCGCTGGTGATTAAGGCGGACGGACTGGCCTCAGGCAAAGGGGTGGTGATTTGCACACGAAGGCGCGAGGCCGAGCGCACGATTGATGAAATGTTTTCCGGAAAATTCGGAGAAGCCAGTGCCAGTATCGTCATTGAGGAATTTCTCGAGGGTGAAGAAGTCAGCTTTTTTGCCCTGTGTGATGGCACCACCGCCGTGGAGTTTGGCGCCGCCCAGGACCACAAAGCCGCCTATGATGGCGACAAAGGCCCCAATACCGGCGGCATGGGCACATACTCCCCTGCACCCGTGGCTACGCCTGCGATCCGAAAAGAGATTATGCAGCGCATTATTCTGCCCACGATGCATGCCATGGCGAAAGAGGGCATCCCCTATCAGGGCGTGTTATTTGCGGGTTTAATGATTACGCGCGACGGGCCAAAGCTTATTGAATATAATGCTCGTTTTGGTGATCCTGAGACGCAGGTATTGATGGCGCGTCTGGACGAAGATCTGGCGGAATTGCTATTGCGCGTCGCCGAAGGGAAGCTCCCCAATCGTGCGTTACGCTTCCGCCCTGAAGCAGCGGTGTGTGTGGTGATGGCCGCCAATGGCTATCCGAATGAGTACCAAAAAGGCAGTGAAATCAAAAATCTGGCGGCGGCGGAAGCTTTGGAGGGTGTCACCATTTATCATGCAGGCACGCGATCGGAGGACGGTAAAATTCTTGCCAATGGCGGGCGGGTATTGGGCATCACCGCGCTGGGAAGCAGCGTCGAAGCAGCGCAAACACTTGCCTACAAGGCCGTGGATCTGATTGACTGGCCCGAAGGCTTCTGCCGCCGCGACATCGGCTGGCGTGCGATTGGACGTGACGCGGCTTAGGCCACACATGGGCTGAGGTCATCGCTCTAGCGCGACAGCGTTTCAATTTTTCCGTAGCCCATGATCTTCTTACCATCATGTACCAGTAAACTGAGGCACTGCTCCCATTTTTCTACTAATTCAGGGTTGTTCTCCGTTGCACATAATGCCAACATTTCGTCACGCGCCGCTTTGAGCTGTCGCTCACTGAGGGGGCATCCGCTCTGACAGACAAGGATCGCGCACTCCAGCGCCTGCGTCTGGCGGACGGGAGCGGTAGCAGGGTGCACCATACGCCAGTGATTGAGTGTGCTTCGCAGTTGCTGTGAGAACTTCGTACAGGCCTCTTTTTGCTTGGCACGCTGATCACGATTGCTACGCGCGACGGCAAACAAAAGGGGTGCGCTCATGAATCACTCTTCGTGGCATCAGCTATGGCGTATGTTCTCATCACCCACACCTGCGTCAGCGAGAAAACCAACGTGCAGCTCAGCATGCCAAACACCTTGAAACTCACCCAGAAATCTGTCGAGAAATGCCGCCAGATTACTTCATTAAGTGCCGCCAGAAAAAGAAAGAAAAGGCCATAATTTCGTGATAGCGCCCGCCAGCCAGCCGCGTTCAGTTCAAGTGCCATCCCCATCACGTGGCGCAGCAAGCCTTTGCCGCGTGCCCATCCGATCAATAAAATGGCGGCGAATAATGCGTTCACCAGCGTCGGCTTCATTTTGATGAATAGCTCACTGTTCAGCGCCAGCGTCAACCCACCGAGCACTGTGACAGCGATGCCTGAAATGAGCGGCGTCATCGCTAAGCGGCGATCCTTGACATAGGAAGCCACCAGCGCCAGCAACGTCAGCAGCATCAGTGTGACTGTCCCTGCCATCAGACCATAGGTTTTATACGCGATAAAGAATCCGGCCAGTGGGCCAAACTCGATCAGGGGTTGCCAGAGTTTGTTCATGCCTGATGTATAATAGGCGGATGCGCATTTGTCAGCCCCCGCATTTGATGTGTTTATGCTTGTGGTTCATAGCAAGATAAGCTCAATTGATTGAGCTATTTCATTGAGTTGTGGCTTATTAATAAGAAATTGTCCTATCGATCTGCTCAATAGGAAAACCTGCAGGCATGATCGCAGGCATGACCCAACGCCTGTCTTTCTTGTTTATCGATTTCAACAGCTACTTCGCCAGCGTTGAGCAGCAGCTGCAGCCGCATTTGCGCGGCCGTCCCGTGCTGGTGATGCCGCTGGCCTCCGAGCATACCTGCGCGATTGCCGCGAGTTACTCCGCCAAGGCTTTTGGCATCAAAACCGGTACACCCGTGTGGGAAGCGCGGCAACGTTGTCCGGGCATTGTCTGCGTGGAAGCGCGTCCGGCGCTCTATGTGGAGTATCATCATCGTCTTTGTGCGGAAATTGAGCGGCATATCCCCATCTACAAACAGGAATCGATTGATGAGATGTCCTGTCGCCTTGATCGCTCGCAACAACAAGCAGAGAGTGCGTGCGCACTGGCTCAACGCATTAAGCAGGGCATTGCCGCTCATGTCGGCGAGGCGCTAACCTGTTCGATCGGCATTTCCAGCAATCGCTTTCTGGCAAAAGTGGCCACCGACCTGCACAAGCCTGATGGATTAACCCTGTTGCCGCCGGCCGAGGTGCCCTCCCGCCTCGGCCATCTCCCCATCAATGAGTTGCCGGGCATTGGCAGTCGCATGGATCTTCGTATCCGTGCTCGTGGCATTGGCACGATCGGTGAGCTGTATCGTCTCTCCATGCGTGAAATGCGTCATCTGTGGGGCAGTGTGGAGGGCGAAAAAATGTGGCAGCGCCTGCAGGGTTTTGAGCTGGTGGAACCACCGGTAGTCAAGCGTGTGGTGGGCCATAGTCACGTGCTGGATCCCGAATGGCGGCCGCTGGAGCGCGCCGAAACTGTGGCGCGCCGCCTGTTACTCAAGGCAGCCAGCCGATTACGCCGCTACGGGATGTATGCGAGCGCTATGGAGCTCTCCGCGCGCATTGAGCATGGCCCCCGCCTCACTGTCAGCATTCGTTTTGTGCCTGCCTGTGATAATGCCACGCTCATGCAGGCATTAGGCGTGGGCTGGGGCCGCCTTGTGCCGAAATGTGCGTACCCCTCACGCGTCAAAAAGCTTTCGGTACAATTGCATGGCTTGAGCGATCACCGCCCGAGCAGCCTGTTTGCCGCGCAAGATCGTGCGGCGCAGTGGCGTCAGCAGCAGGAGGTCGTTTCGCGCATGATGGACCGCCTGAACACCCATTACGGACGCGATACCATCACGCTGGGGGCGCT
>JAIEPI010000132.1 GCA_019749855.1 Rickettsiales bacterium
AATACGGGAAGTCGACGATCCAGCAGAATTTGAACACGTTCGGGTCAATGAGATTCAGCACTTTGCCGAGCTCAATGCGCACCTTGCCGGCAATCTCGGCCGCCTCGTCCTGGCTGCCGGAGGAGAAAAAGACGGAGTCGCCATGATTCAGTTTCGCGACGGTACGCAGCTCAGCGAGCTTTTCGGCGCTGAGGAATTTCGCAATCGGGCCTTTCGCTTCACCGGATTCATCGAACACGATGTAGGCCAGTCCCTTTGCCCCTTGCTCCTGTGCGAAGGCAATGGTTTTGTCAAAGAAACTGCGTGGCTGCGACGCGGTGTTAGGCGCGGGAATAGCGCGGATGGTGCCGCCCTTCTCAATCAGGCCGGTGAAGATGCCAAAGCCGGAGCCGCGCCATACTTCTGTGGCATCGCAAATCTCGATCGGATTACGCAGGTCAGGCTTATCGACGCCGTATTTCAGCATCGCCTCATCATAGGGAATGCGCACGAAGGGCGGCTTGGTCGCGTCCTTCGTTGAAAACTCTGCAAACACTTCATAGAGCACCGGCTCAATGGCGGCGAAGACATCGTCCTGCGTGACGAAGCTCATTTCCATATCAAGCTGGTAGAACTCACCGGGCGAGCGGTCGGCACGCGCGTCCTCATCACGAAAGCATGGCGCAATCTGGAAGTAACGGTCAAAGCCCGCCACCATGAGCAGCTGCTTGAATTGCTGCGGCGCTTGCGGCAGAGCATAAAACTTGCCCGGATGCACACGTGAGGGCACGAGGTAATCGCGCGCGCCTTCGGGCGAGGAGGCGGTCAGGATCGGCGTTTGGAACTCATTAAACCCGCGATCAGTCATCTTGCGACGCAGTGCCGCAATGATTTGCGAGCGCAGAATAATGTTCTTGTGCAGGCTCTCGCGGCGCAGATCGAGGAAGCGGTAGCGCAGGCGGATATTCTCGTTCATATCGCGCTCAGCGTTCACCTGCAGCGGCAGTGGGTCAGCCTCGGATTCCACTCGCGCTGCAGTCACGCGAACTTCCACTTCACCGGTGGGAAGCTCTTTATTGATGGTCTCTGGCGTGCGCGCAATCACTGTGCCTTCGATGGTCACCACGCTTTCCAGCCGTACACGATTCAGTGTGTCAAAATCGACGTGGTCGCTCTCGATCACCAGTTGGGTTAGCCCGTAATGATCGCGCAGATCCACAAACATCAGTTGCCCGTGATCACGCTTGCGATGCACCCACCCAGAGAGTTTGACACTCTGGCCGAGCGATATTGGGGTGAGTTCCCCGCAGGTATGAGAGCGGTATGCGTGCATAAAATGGCGCTTTTCTTGAGGTTACAAAGAGAAAGACGGTATAATTGAGCGAACGGCAAAAGCCAAGGGGTGATTACTAATCCTCGTCAGGCCCATTGCGAAAAAGATCCGTTTGCGGGGCGTATTGCTCTACTTTCATGCGTTCATCGCGTTTTTCCTGTGCGCGATCCGTGAAGAAATGCAGCACCGACCACAGGATAGCCACCACTCCGCCGGCAATAATCGGTGATTTACTATAGGCCCATGCCCCAATAAACACGAGAAGATAGATGAATAACATCCCCATCGCTTACTCCTTACCTGCATTCTTGTTCGCCCACACCCTAGCCATAGAACATGCCTTACGTGGCGTCACCCGCACAACAAAAAAGTTTCATACTTGATTTGCTGGCGCAAACATGGATGCTCACAGCATGACGCATGTAATTACCACCACCGATGCCTTAGAAAAATTTTGTGAACCGCTACGTGGCGCAAGCTTCATCACGTTCGATACCGAATTTATTCGTGAGAAAACCTATTACCCGCAGCTTTGCCTGATGCAGATATGCGGGCCGGATGCAACGCACGCCGCCGCCATCGATACATTGGCTACGGGGCTTGATCTGTCGCCCGTCTATGCCTTGCTGGATGATACGAATATCGTCAAAGTGATGCATGCGGGCAAGCAGGATATTGAGATTCTGGTCAATCGACAGGGGCGTATCCCTGCACCGCTTTTTGATACACAAGTCGCTGCCATGGTGTGCGGCTATGGCGAACAAATAGGCTATGAGAGCATTGTGCGTCAACTCACTGGCACTTCAATTGATAAATCACAGCAGTTCACTGATTGGGCACAGCGGCCGCTCTCCCCACAGCAAATCACCTATGCGATTGCGGATGTCGTGCATTTATGTGCGGTGTATCGTGCCTTGCTCTCAGAGCTGACCCAAGGCAATCGTCTGCAATGGATGGATGAGGAAATCACCAAGATGCAGGATCTCTCCGCGTATGTGGTGGAGCCAAAAGACGCCTGGTTACGTCAGAAAAAACGACATGGTTCACCGCATTATCTGGCGCGCTTGCGGGCATTGGCTGCATGGCGTGAACAAGAGGCACAGGCACGAGATGTCCCGCGCGGTCGCCTGATTAAAGATGATACGCTGCAGGAATTAGCAATGACAGCACCAAAAAATCTGGCAGCGCTCAGTCGGGCCAGAGGGTTGGGCAATCATTTGTCACAGCAACAAAAAGAAACGCTACTACAACTCGTGGCAGAGGCTTCCGTTTTGCCACGTGAGGCATGCCCAGTGAGTGAGCCCCACCGCCCTGTCTCTCCCACCCACGAGCTACAACGCGACTTACTCAAACTGTTGTTAAAACTGGTCTGTGAGCGCCAACGCATCTCGCCGCGCCTTGTGGCGGATGGTGACATGCTGAGCGCGATGATTGAAGGGCAGCGAGAGCTTCCGGTGTTTAATGGCTGGCGTTACGATTTATTTGGTAAGCTGGCTCTACCATTACTCGAGGGAAAACTGGCCCTTGGCATTGATCCCGCGCAGCAGACCGTGGTTGAATTCAGCAAGGAATAAGCGGTAAAAAAACGCCCGTGATTTTAGGCGCCCTGTGTTTGACGCTGGCGTATAATGGCCAGAATGTAGGAGAGATTCTCTACATGCTCCTCCTCTGAGGATTCAATCATACGCCGCACCACAAAGTTAGAAAAATGATGACTACCAGGGCGCGCACCCTCGGATAAAACTGCCTTCACAGAATCCAGAAGCAGGCGCACGGCTTTATACATCGTACCCGGAAGCTGTGTTTTATTATACAGTGCACGGAAGCCGAGGCGACCGCTATCAGACACCAGCATGCGTGCATTCTCTAGTGGAATATTGGCCAGCCGTGCCAACGACGACTCAAAGAATACTAAATTGCCCTGACACAGTGCATTGATGATAAGTGAGGATGTTAAGCGGCCGCTCTCAAAAAGCTGATCGACCAATTTAATGGTTTGAGATTGGTCCACTGAAGCGCCCAACAAAGCGAGCGTTGTGCCTTCTTCCGCGAAGCGTGCACCGGCTTCTAATTGCTCCCTGTCGGCAACTCTGCATTTATCCTTAAGCTGTCGCAGCATTTCATCGGAGACAAAATGCGTCAGGCGCTCAACGGCAGCCACGGGTAAGCTGTTGCGCGACATCATACTCATGACGATATTTTGATCCGACTTCGCCTGTTCAGCAATTTGGAAAAAAGATTTATCTGATATGCGCGCAGACTGGTTATCCAGGACTTCTTTGATAACATCAGGTAACTGGGTATTCACTAATGAGCCGGACACAGTTTCAGAGAGTTCCTCTCGCTGCGCAATGGCAATATAGCGCCAGATTTCCTCTGTGTTCTGGACAATATCAACGAGATCATCATCCTTGAGAACGCTCGACATGGTGAGCATCGGCACGGCAACCGCCTCTAAGTCCCTTGCTAATGTTAAGGCAATGTCATGCGGAATGTGCGGGTTGCTCTGAAGACTCTCAGACATCGCGTGCCGGACGCGAATAGCTGAGTCCTGCACGAGGAGGCGAAAAATCTGCTCCGCCACCTGCATTTCATTTTCGTTGAGAACATCCGGACTGTAATGTCGGCTCACTTTTTCCAAGACATCAATTTTGGTTTCCAGTGTTGGCTGTTCCAGCAAACGCCGTACATCGTCCTGCGTTAGACGCACGGAATCTTGTGGGGTGACAACGATCTCAGTGGATGGTCCGAAGCTCATGATCTGCTGCAGTGATAAAGTTAATAACCGCGTTCATATTCGTGACAAGCTGGTCGTAGCGATGCGCTCGAATATAATCCAACAACTGCTGTGTATAAGTCGCGCTGTCAACATGCTCATTACGTGGAGACTGCTGCACGTAACGATAAATCGCATCCAATGCATCCACAAAATTGGCAGGAACACCGGCCGCCGTGCAAAGCGTACGGAAACCTAAAGGGCCTCTGTCCAAAAGAAGTTTACGCGCACTGTCCTGACTAACATCAGCGCGCGTGGCAAGCGCTGCATCAAAAAACTGCTTTTCTCCCTGAGCTAAGGCGCGCAATGTCAGCGAAATGCTTAAACGTTTGTTTTTATGCATCTGTTGTACCAAAAGCACTGTCTCCTCTTCGCTCATCCATAAGGTTAAGAAACGAAGCATGGCCGATTCACGTTGCAAGTCTGCCTCCTGACTCACCATATTCCATGGGAGACGAAACTTCTTGGTCAGCTGTTTCTTGAGTTGGGTAGAAACCAGCGAATGAAGCTTCTCAGCCAAACGCACATTCATACCACCACGAAACACCAGGGATTCCAGTATGTCCTGTTCATGACGAAATTCGTTAAGCAAATACTCCAGATCCGCATCACCGATATCAGCATCACTATTTCCCAGCAATGAAACAACAACGATTTCGCTACGTGTGGCCACCAGCTGACGACTGACTTTTGCTGATAAATTATGACGGCGACTGATCGCCAGCCATTTGCGAACTTCCCTAGTGGAGCGAATAATCTCCAGCAAATCTTCGTCGTTCAACAACATAGAAAACTCAAGTACCGGCATCGCAATCTCAGCCGTATCATTGGCTAAAGCCAGCACCACATCACGCGGCACCTGGTGATTTCTTTTTAAATTCTCGGCGATGGCTTTACGTACCATGCTGGAAGTATCTCGAAGCAATAAACGGAAGATCTCAATAGCGATTTTTGCTTCGTTGGGCGTAAATTGCGAATGGTTAAATTGCTCCGAGACTTTAGAGGCAATATAGGAGCGCACTTTGGGGGATGGTTCATGAATCAGGCGATTCAAATCGTGGGGCGTAATGCTCACAAGCGCATCCTTAACGGTTAATGATGTTCATCCTCCTAATTTACGCCAAAGTTAGTAAAGAATTGTTTAATGTATGCGCTAAATAAAACGAAAATTTTAGCTACATTACCTTAGGGGTTATTTTGTATATTTATCAGTATATAGTAGCTGTATAGTTCTATCTTTTTTTATCTTCTTTTTGACGCTGGTTAAAAATATAAAAAACGTTTATTTAATTAATTTCTTTCCAAAATAGTAAATATGACGAGAAATCATTAATTGCTTGTGGGATCAGCTTCCCTTTCTTTTCCCTGACGCTGGGTTGCCATTTCATTGGCAATCACGCTGATATGTCCGTCGGCTTCTATGAAAGCAGCCTTGACCTGATCTAGCCGTTCAATACCTTTTTCTCGCAATTGTGCGTGCAACTCATCCATGGAAATAAGCTCCCTGCGCATATTTCGACGCAGGGGCTTTCCATCTTTCACCAAAAGAAGTGGCGGCGGCTCAAGCCATGAGCGTAGAACCGGAAAACGAAAACTTAGCCAATCAAGCGAAAAACTCCAAAACATAATCACGGCTACCAGCAATAATCCATCAGGAACCGAATGATAATTGCCTGACATGCCATTCTGCGCTGCGTCAGCAATGAGCACAATCACCAGCACATCACTGATGCCGACTGTACCGGCCTGACGTTTTAGCATCAGGCGCATGAGCACGAAAAGCCCGAAATACATCACCGTACCTCGCACGACTATTTCAAGAAGCGGCGTATCCCTGCCCCATACGTCTTGCCAGTTTACGGATAAAAAAGACTCCATGGCCAACCTCCGTTACGGCTCCCATCAAGGAGTGATGATGTGCTCGGATGATACCTAGATAAGTGGGTCGCGATAGCGATCTTTGAACCAGAAAAGCGTGAAAAGTGTGACGGCGGCGGAGGCCATCAGGTAAAAGGCGACGACTTTAGGGTCTCCTGTCTCACGTATCAGCCATGTGGACACAATCGGGGCAGTGCCGCCAAACAACGCACCAGCGATGTTATACGAAATCGCCATCGCCGTGTAGCGCACACTTGTTGGAAACAACTCCACCAGAACCGCTGGCACCGGCCCAAGAAACGTGCCGTTGATTAAGGCAAAGATCATCAGACCCAGCAGAATCAGCACAAAACTACCGGAGTTAATCAGCATGAAAATTGGGTAGGCCAGTAATAGCAATGCCAAGGCACTGACAAACAGAACCGGCTTACGCCCCACACGATCAGATAAACGGGCGCTCCAGATAATCACTGGCAACATGAAAAGCATGGTGATGGTGTTAAGAATCAGCGAATCGCCTATGCTATGCCCAAGCACCGTCGACAGATAGCTCAGCATAAACACCGCCAGAATATAGAACGGCAATGTCACCGTGAGGTAGATGCCAACGCCTTGCGCCATAGGAGCCAGATGTTTGCCAAACGCATCGCGCAGTGGTCGCTTGGAGAGTGTATCCGCCTCTTTGGCTTCGATATATTTGGGGCTCTCATCGGTGTGATGGCGAATGTAAAAACCAACAAAACCAATGAGCAAACCAAGTGCGAAGGGGATGCGCCAGCCCCACTCAATGAGTTGCGCCTCAGTCATGAGCTCGGATGTCACAGTGGCAACCAATGAGCCAAGCAACATACCCGCTACCAGAGAGGCCATGGAGGCACTGCCCGCCAAACCACGGCGATGGTCGCTCGAATGCTCGACGATAAAGGTGATGGAGCCACTAAATTCCCCACCCAGTGAAAGGCCCTGCAATAGGCGAATCAGCGTCAACAAGATGGGTGCCATCACGCCAATATGGGCGTAAGTCGGCAACAGCCCGATGCAGGCGGTGGGAATCGCCATCATTAGAATCGCAATGGCCAGTGAAATTTTACGGCCATAGCGATCACCAATATAGCCAAACAGGATGGCACCCAATGGGCGCATGGCAAAACCCGCTGCAAAAGCGCCATAGGTTGCGATCAGGGAGATCAAGGGATCGTCTGAGGGGAAAAAATGCCGGCTGATGATGGCGGCGAAATGCCCATAGAGTGCGAAATCATACCATTCCAAGCCGTTGCCAATCATTCCGGAAATTACGACACGACGCATGGGCTGTTCCTTTATTCAATGGCAATGGCATCAGACATAGCTAGCGCCGCGGCCTCGCTCAAGCCTTTTTGGCGAGATCCCGGCATCGTAAGGCCCCTGCAACGCATCATTTCAAGCATCCCTGCTGGTATTTTCTGCCAATTGCCGCTACAGCTTGGAAAAATAACTTGCAGGATTCCGCATGTATTTGAAACCCGCCCTCACCAGTATCGACGTACAACGCATGATGAACGCCTGCAAAGAAGAGGCGGTCAAAAACCAATGGCGTGTGAGCATTGCCATTGTTGACGAAGGCGGCTATCTGTTGCATCTGGAGCGGATGGATGGCGCGGTGCTGCAGAGTCCTGATATTGCTTGGCGTAAGGCGCGTACCTCAGCACTCGCTCGCAATACAACCAAAGCGTTAGAGGCCATTGCCAAAGAGCGCCCAGGCACACTGACTTTTCCTGACAGACTACCGGTTCAGGGGGGTGTTGCACTTCTTTTTGACGGTCAATGTGTGGGCGCTATTGGCGTCTCAGGCGCTGCATCCGCGGATGATGAAGTGATTGCGCTTGCGGGCGCAGCGCTCATGCCAGCATCCCTTTCTTGAAATATCTTTTTTAATTATATCAACGCATTAAAACTTGATGTGTTATACTCTACAAGTAAAACAGCTTCTGGTCATGTGAAGACCGTAGCAGCCTTACGGTTGCATCTAATCAGTCGCTCAAAAAACTGTCTCAAAAAATTGAAATCTCCCGTTTGATGGGGATTCACTCCGCTCATTCAATCAGTATTTTAAGGTTACGATCATGTCGCCATCAGGCTTGGCTGTTTTTATTCGCGATCACGCGGAAGAGATCATCACCGAGTGGGAAAATTTCGCGCGTACTCTTATTCCGGCAGCGTCCAACATGAGCCCACTGACTTTGCGCGATCATATTGGGGAAATTCTCGTCTTCATTGAAAAAGATATTGCATCACATCAAACGGCGGCGGAACAAAAGAAAAAGTCGCGTGGCAAGGGACCTGTGCAACTGAAAATCAGCGCGGCACAAACACACGCGGCACTGCGTTTGGCGGGTGGGTTTGATATAGACCAGATGGTTTCGGAGTATCGGGCCTTGCGCGCCAGCATTGTCAATTTATGGTGTGCCGATAAACCGCAACTCGTAGCAAAAGACTTGCTGGACCTGACACGATTTAACGAATCCATTGATCAGATTCTCGCCGAATCCGTGAGCCATTACACGCTTAAAGTATCGCAATCCAAGGATCTGTTCATTGGCATTCTCAGCCATGATCTGCGCACACCACTCCATGTCATCACCATGTCGGCGGAGCTTCAGGCGAATATCGGCACTATGGATGAAAAACAGCGCATGCTGTCCCAGCAGATATTGGAGAGCACCGCGCGTATTACTAAAATTGTCGGCGATCTGCTCGATGTGACCAGGGCGCGTTTTGGCTCTGGTATCCCCGTCATTCGTGAGTCAATGAATATGGAATTTGTTACACGGCAGATTATGAGCGAAATGCGCGTCGCTTATCCTGATAGCACGATCACGCTCACCTGCGCGGGCGACATGAAGGGGGAATGGGACAAAGCGCGGATCGGGCAGGTACTGTGCAACCTCATAGGCAATGCGATCCAATATAGTTTCGCGCAGACACCTATTGAGCTGCGGCTGGATGGCTCACCAAGCGGCATGACGCTGACGATTCATAATGTTGGAACACCGATTGCCCCTGAGAAAATCCCGATGCTGTTTGATTCGTTCGTCCGTGGCATTGACGATAATGGGGAATGCAAAACCAGCGTGAGTGGAAACCTCGGCCTCGGGCTGTTCATTACACGAGATATTGTGCAATCCCATGGGGGCACCATTGCCGTCAGCTCCAGTGAAGACGAAGGCACTAATTTCACCGTCTATTTACCGTGCGAGTCAAGCGATGCTTTGGCAAAAGAAGTGGGTAAAGCAAAGTAAAAAAGTGCAGGGCTCAACCCTTTGCTACAGCTTGCAAAAGGCTTTTGGCGTACTGGCAGAGTTGCCTGAAAATGAAAAATGGCGTGCGCACAGGCACTCGAACCGCGCAAAGCACTCCGCAGGAGTGTTTGCCAATAATACAGGGGGGGGATGAGAGTCTTTTGGTCTGACCTTGTCAGTGGCGTGCCCGGAGGGACTCGAACCCCCGACATTCTGCTTAGAAGGCAGATGCTCTATCCAGCTGAGCTACGGGCACCTGCCGCTGAAACTAGCGAACTCTGCGCCATGCGGCAAGTCACAACGCAAGGATACTCGGGGCCATGATGTTATGCTGGCGCGCGCTCGCCTTGTCGCTGCTGCACCGCCGCTTGCGAAATGGCGCCACCTGGGGTTTGCGATTCACCGTCTCGACGATCTTCACCACCCGTGACCCGTGCGGACTGCCCCGCCGTGGCCGCCTGTGCCTGTGCGGCTACGGAAGCGGAGATTGGCGCACGGTCGTCTGGCGCATCGTAATCGATTCGTTGCGCGCCTCGCCCTGCCTGCCGGTAGTTTTGGCGATTCTGGTCGCGCCGCTCGGCGCTATGGCTTCCAGCGACGGCTGCCCCTGCTTGTTGACCAAGCTGAACCATACCCGAGACCTGACGATCTTCTGAAACACCAGCTGCCGCTTGTGCGCGACGAACCGCTTGCGTTCCTAACTCGGCAGTCGCAAAACCGCCTAATCCTGCGGCAACATTCGCCGCTTCTCCTGCCACAACCCCTGCCAGCTCACCAGTAGAAATTTCTCCATTCGCCCTTGCTACGGCCGCTGAGGCAATGCTTGGCACAGCCATCGCCGCACCCACGACCGCGCCCACAACCGGTATATTTCTTGCAACAGCACCAGCGCCGTGCAAAGCGCCACCTAAGCGTGCTAACATTGATCCCCTCGCCGCACCCTCGACCGCCTCTCCAGCAGCACGCCCTGCGGAGGGGTGGGCCGGTGCTCCTGCCCCCGGACGAATCGTGGCATCAGGATCAGGCGCCGAAGGCGTAGTAGCGGTGGGCGGCGGTGTCGTTGATACCGCCGGCGGCGGAGTGACATGCCCCTCCGGTGGAGTCGTGGCAGGGGGTGTCGTTCCCGTTGCGTGCGGCTCAGGTGCGGGAGGCGTGGACGTTGAGGCTCCCGCCGAAGCTGCTTCTGCACGGCCCTGTTGTAATCTCTGATTGCCCTGACTAAGCGTTTCACGTGGCAAGGTGAGGGCAGTATTACCCCCGACACTCGTCAAATGCGGGGTTACTTGCTCCGGTGTTAAACCTACACGGCGCGCGGCTTCAGCGGCACTCACATCACCAGAGAACGTCAACTGCACCTGCGTTGCAGGGCCGCTGCCATGCGTCGCCGCACCCACAATGCCTGAACCAGCGTAAGGGCCACCTTGTAGCGATTGCAGCATTCCCTGATTGGGTTGGAACTCTGGTGTAGGGACCGAGGCAGTGGGCGTGGTTGCAGCGGTTGCACGCGGCGGAGCCTCTGTCGTTGTAGCAGACAGAGGTGGCGTTTCGCGTCCCGAGGTAGTGGCCGGAGGTGTCTCACGTCCGGCGGCGGCTGTTTCTCGGGCTTGGGCTTCTGCGGCAGCACGTTCTTGTGCCATCAGTGCATCGGCGCGAGCCTCCCCCTCCGCGCGGAGACGAGCGGCAGTTGCTTGCGGCGATTCAGGAACATCCGGTACGGCTGAGGGCGGTGGCGGCGTATGCGCCGCTGCAGTGGTCGGGCGCACACTAGCCTCGACTGCATCACCAGCAATAAACACGGCGGCACCCTCAGTATTTCCCGGGCGATGACGAATATCAGCCTGCGGAACACCTAGAAGGCCCGGCAAACTATCCGTAAAATTGGGATGGTGAGTTACGCGAACGCCTGCGACTCCGTTGTCCATGGAAGGAACTACACTCACGTGAGCCTGCATGTGAGGCGGAATCCGCTCACGCAACGCGGCTAGGGATGCATCTGAAACTCTGGCAGGCTCAGGAGTTGTGGCGGCATGTGGGGTAGTCGCTCCTGAGGTGGGAGCACGGCTATCAGGAGTCGCAGCAGTTCCATGCGAGGGTGTGTCAGGTGGCGCCGTCGTTCGATCGGCTAGTTCTGGAGAAGGCCGGCCAGAAGCTTCTTCAAGTGAAGAAACGCGTGCAGTGCGAGGATGATTATCAATCACTTGTCTTGCCGAATCCCCAGCTACCCTTGCATCCACTTCAATAGGCTCATGTCGGTAGGCGAAAGAGTTACTGTTAACTCCCATTGCCCCTTGACGATTTAAGTCCTGATTAACTGCAAAAATCTCTGCCGCGGATTGCAGGCGTGGATCTACAGGTCTGCCGTGACGAATATCTGCCGCAAGACTATTTTGAAAAGTGTGGCGTGTCTCGTGAGCTAGTGTTTCAACCGCTTGCTCAAAGCTACTGGCATTACCTACATGCAATTCAACTCTTCGCCCTGTTGCAGAGCCTGCACGGGGGTCATGCGATGCATCATAATAACTCACGTCAAAACTATGAGGATATGACTGTGCCAACGCACCTTCCACATGCTGGAGTGCTCGAGTCCTCTCTTCAATGGAAAGATTGGGCCACTCAGCTCTGGCTCTCTGCACTTCAGGTGTGTCCAAGACACCACTAAGATTTTGGGCCACACGTCCATCAATCTCTTGAAGGGCAGCTCGCGAGGCTTCGTCAGGGCGCATTGATCGATAAGCATCAACAACTTGTGCTTGACGTTCAGGAGACTGCCCAGCCCCCGTGGCCTCTAGTGTGCCAATCAATTGACGTCTGTCACCTTCGCTTAATCCGCTAAGTGGTCGATGTATGGCGGGAGGTTCGTAAGTTTCGCGTCGCGCAACTATATCTCTGATTCTGGCCGCTTCCGCTTCCAGATCGGCAAAAAAACTATCAGGAATAGCTGCCCGCGCAGTTGATTCTGGTGTGGATTCCGCCATTTGGTACTCGCCTAAGTCTCTTAATCTAGACAGGATACACCAAACTTGATTAACGATTCTTAAATTATTGCCGCTAATATTAGGAGTAATTTTAATTAAATCTTATGTATTTCACCGCGCTTCGGCGGGGGGCTTGTTGAAGCGGCCCACATTACCCATCAACTGCTCGAAGAAGCCAAGCTCATGCCCTTCGGTGGGGGTCACATCGCGGGTGATTTCAATATCGCGCCGTTCATTGAGCTGATGCTTCTTCACATCGGTGACCATGCCATCGGCATCAAACGTTACCTGCGTCACCTGCTGCTTGGTCACTTCGGGCGCCATGAAGCCAAATGCCTCCTTCTGCGCCGTGATGTAGTACCAGCGCTCCTCACCGAAATTGGAGGTGGTGGAGGGCGAGCCGAGCAACTGCATCACATCCTGCCGGTAACTGCGACCCACGACAATTTTTTCCATGTTCTTTTGCGCATCCACATGCCCACGCGCATCCACTTTCGGCGCGCAGCTCAGCAAAACGAGGCAGCATGCCAGTCCAATGGGCTGGCGCATACCGTGCAAATACTGATATAAAGTGGGGAATAATCGCATCAGATAAGGACGCCAGATGCTCAACCAGTTGACTCGCCTGTTTTTTCCGTCCGCTGAACGTCAGCGGGCGCACCTCATCTATGTAGCACTGGTGGAGCAGTCACGAAACCCCTTTTTCTACACCACAAGGCAAGTACCCGATACGCTGGATGGCCGCTTCGAATTAATCCTGCTGCATATGTATCTGGTGTTGCATCGTTTAAAGGCAGCACATGGCGGGCAGTTTGACGCGAAAGAAAGCGGCTTTGAGCGTGAATTGATTGAAGTGTTTGTCGAGGATATGGATCGCTCGTTGCGCGAAATTGGCGTCGGTGATCTCGGGGTTGGTCGCCGTGTAAAAGTCATGGCCAATGCGTTTTACGGCCGCTTGCAATCCTATGAAACGGCCCGTCAGGCTGATGCAGCCGTGCTACAGGATTCACTGGCGCGCAATCTGTACGGAACCACGCAGGCAACACCTGACACGCTGGCGGCGATGGAGGATTATGTGCAAACATCCGTAACCGAGTTAGCGGCGCAACCACTCGCCACCATTCAGGAAGGGCGCATCACATTCCTTGCGATGGGCGCATAAAAACGCTCCTTCAAGCGCACCAGACTGTATAGCCCATTGAGATGCGGCATTTCCACTTCCAGCCATTTACCAATCTCGCGCACCGCGCCCACAATGGCCTCAATCTCTGTCGGTCTCCCCGCTTCCATATCCTGCAGCATCGAGGTTTTATGGCCACGCAACGCGGAGGCCGCATCAAGCTTTTGCGAAGGTCGCACGCTAAAATGGATGCCAATTTTTTCGCCCACCATCCGCGCTTCATTCATGATGGCTTCCATCAGATCCGTATCGTGATAATGCTCCACCACCGCGTCCATTGTCGCGTGGGTGAGCGCGGTCACCGGATTAAAGGCGATATTGCCCCATAATTTATCCCAGATTTGACTGCGAATATCCTCCAATGCCTGTGTGCGAATAGCGCCTGAGCGTAACAGCGCCTCCAGCTGCAACAAACGGGGGCTTAAGCTGCGATCCGGCTCACCGATAAACAGTGTGTTATAGGGCATATCCATGAAGTGGATTTCACCCGGCTTAGTGATGGTGGTGGCCTGATAGGTGGCCGTGCCAATCACCTGTGCACGCGGCAATGTTTTCCAGATAACGCTGTCAGGATCGAGCGAGTGCAGTCGCGTGCCGTCAAAGCGCCCCCCATGCGCATGAAAATACCACCAGGGCAAGCCATTGAGCACAAAAACTACAAGAGATTCCTCATGCAACAGGGCGGCAATCTGAGTCGCGGCGTCTGCTACCGCATGCGCTTTCACACACACGATGACCACATCCTGCGGAGGCAGTGGATGCGAGGCTTCGACCACCCGCACCGGCACACGATGGTCGCGCTCAGAGGTCACCATCCGTAGCCCTGATGCCTGCATGGCTTCTGCGTGCGCGCCACGGGCCACCATCACCACATCAGCCCCCGAGTGTGTCAAGCGACCGCCTAATTCACTGCCAATGGCACCGGCACCAAAAATACAGATTTTCATTTCTTCGCACCCTCTGTTGTCCCTGAAATCTACCGCTTATCTGTGTAGGCACAGACGGGAGTGGACGCCATGTTTTTTATACATTGTACATGAGGGAGAAAACGACGAAAGAGCCAGTGAGTGCTGTATAGTTTGGATTCACTAACGTGCAGAAACCAGCCGACTAAGCGCTGGTGGCAATAGTGGTCAATGCAACTGTTTGCGCCCCATCAACGTCCGCACTCTCATCAATGGATGAGGACCGGAGGTTGGCTTCATTACGTGCGGAGGATGCAAAATAGGCTTTCACCCCTGTTTCACGCACCAGCGAAGGCTCACTACGTGACAACACACTCGCCACAAAAGCAGGGCGGTTATCGTTACTGGCTGCGCGAATCTGGGTGTTATTATTGGCGGCCGTTTGCACCACCACCGCAGCAACCGTAGGGGTATTGACAATGGCCTGACGCGAAGAAGCCGCTTCTGCTGCGTTTAGTAAAGCAGCCACGCCTGAGGGCGGTGATGGCGGTTTCGACGCATTGCTTGGCTTGTATTTGGTCTGGGTGAACAGCTCAATCAAACGCACATCAAGTACGGAGCTCGGAACATTCTCTGTTGCCAGTTGTACCTGCAGGCTCGCGCTATCCTGCGCGGGCAACTGGGCAAAAATTTGTGCCAGAAACTGTGATGAATAACGGATCGACGACACGTTTAAAGAGGCGCTGGATGAAGCATAACCCCCTGCACTGGACGTGGCGGCGCTGACGTCGGCTTCACTGGATAGTGGAGATGCCGGTGTGGACACACTACCACGCAACTGATTTTCAATGCGCCCTTCGGCTGGAGTCGATGCGACCGCATAGCTTGCCAGACGAACGCCCGAGGTCACCGCCGGCACAGTTGTGGTCACAATAGGAGCACTGAGCGTGGGCGTCACGGGTGTTGGCGCGGGAAGAATATTCGTTAACATTTTTCTCCTAAATACATCATAGACAGATGTTTATCCTATATATATTAACATTTATTCATGTTTTGTCAAGGTTGCCGCCCCTCCTCATAGCCGTCATGGATTGATTTCTGATAGATGCAAGCTATAGTGTGTTAAAAATGGAGCCTAATATATGCGCTGGGTATTTGTTTCCGGAATTTTAGGTATCGCCATCATTCTTGCCAGTAGCATGATGTGGTTTGGGCATGAGCGATTTCAATCTTCCGCTAACGAACTAGCCTCAACTAATGAGTCGTCCTCGGCCAATGATTTGGCGGGCTTAACACCCGCAGCTGGCAGCGGCAAAGCCTCCATTGGCGGTGATTTTACCCTGACAGATCAAAACGGAAATATCGTTCATTCCGCTGATTTAAAAGGAAAGTTCGTCCTCATTGCTTTTGGTTTTACCTTCTGCCCCGATGTGTGTCCAACCACACTATCCACCATGACGCAGGCACTCAACACGATTGGCGATCTGTCGAATATGGTTCAGCCGGTCTTTGTCAGTGTCGATCCGGAGCGTGATACACCGGCTGTCCTGAAAGCCTATGCTAGCGGTTTTCATCCACGCTTGCTGGCCTTATCCGGCACGCAAGAACAAACCCGTGAAGTGACGGATGCTTATAAGGTTTATTATCAAAGCCATAAAGAGAGCCCTACTGATACGAATTATTTGGTGGATCACTCGAGCTTCATCTATCTCATGGGGCCCAATGGCGAATACATCACCCATTTTGCTTATTCCATGCCTGCTTCTGAAATGTCAGTTCGCCTGACGGAAATTTTGCAGGGCGACAATGCATATTAAGTCATTGTTTCGTTTCTTTGTTTTCTTTTTATTGGTGTGGGCTACCACCACGGACGCAGCACGGGCCGCCTCGCTGGAAAACATCACTGTGAGCGATGCCTGGTCGCCGCCACGCCTGTCAGGCAGTCATGTGGGAGTGGCTTTTGCCACGTTCCATAATCAATCTTCAGAAGATATCACGCTGCATAGCTTAAGCACGCCGCTAGCTAAAACCGTTGAGATTCATACGCATAACCTTTCCGATGACGGTATCATGCGGATGCAAAAGCTGGACTCGCTCACCATTCCAGCGGGAGGCAGCGTCACCCTGAAGCCGGGCGGCTTACACTTAATGTTGATGGACTTAGACCAGAATGTCACCGCCGAGGATCATTTTCCTATCACGCTGCAAGATGCTTCGGGCATGAAACGCTTTATAGTGAATGTACGACAAAACAATCCTTTGTCGTCTCCCCCTGCGTTGGATAATGCTGCGGGCACAGATTAAAACGCTGAACCTCTCTGATTTTTACCATATCTTAAGGCGAACGCGGCACACTACGAGGATCAAAAAACCATGCGCTCCGCTTTTGCAATGTCATCCCCTGCCAAAACAGCTTGCACGAACTCTGGTATCCGTCGCGGCTTCATGTTTGTACTTTCGTCACCTTCTGGCGCGGGTAAAACAACGCTCTCACGACTATTGCTACAACAGGAAACGGATGTACGCATGTCGGTTTCCGTGACAACCCGCCCTCAGCGTCCCGGAGAAAAAGACGGAATAGACTACCGTTTTGTGACACAGAACATGTTTCAGCAAATGATTATTGAAGACGAATTACTGGAACATGCCACCGTCTTTGGTCATTCTTATGGTACACCGAGACATCACGTTGAGGAGGCATTGCTTGCCGGCACCGACATGCTGTTTGATATTGACTGGCAAGGCACGCATCAGCTCAAAGAGAAACGGCCCGAGGATTTAGCCAGTATTTTCATACTCCCCCCCTCCATGGCGGAGCTGGAAAACCGTCTGCGAAAGCGCGCGCAGGATAGTGACGAAGTAGTGCGCCACCGTATGGCAAAAGCGGCTGACGAGATCGTCCATTGGAATGAATATGACTACATTGTCATCAATCATGACCTCACAGAAACTCTGGAGCAAATTCGTCATATCCTGAAAGCCGAGCGCTTACGTCGTGACCGGCAAACCACCCTGCCCGCCTTTGTGCAGCGACTGTGCACGGAGCGTCCCTAGCGTTGTGGATAGGTCTGAATCAGACGCCCAAATTCCTCTAAACTCAATGTCTCTGCGCGACGCGTGGGATCAATATTTGCTGCTTCCAGCCATGTCTCTGTCGGCACTCCCAACGACTTCAGTGCCCCGCGCAGCATTTTGCGGCGTTGACCAAAAGCTGCGGCCACTATTTTCTCTGCACGCAAAAAATCTGCGACAAAGAGTGGACTGGAACGAGGGGTCAGCACCACCAGACTGGAGACTACTTTGGGTGGCGGCGTAAAGGCACCCGCCGGCAGATCAAAGCCCGCTGATACCTCACATAACCATTGTGCCATCACCGCCAGTCGCCCGTAAGCTGCCTCATTGGGCGCAGCCCAGATGCGTTCAGCCACCTCTCGTTGAAACATCAACACCATCCGCGTCACCACTGATGGCCCATGGCAAGCAATATCTCTCAACCAGCGTATCAATAAGGGCGTACCAATATTATAGGGCAGATTGGCAATAATCACTCGCGGCGCCGGTGAGATGGATGCTAACTCCACCTGCATCGCGTCCTGTGAAATAATTGTCAGCTTGCCATGCGTGGCGTCCGATAACTGACCCAGCCACGGAATAAATCGTGTGTCCAACTCAATCGCGGTGACGCTTGCTGCCGCTGAGCGTAATAATTCGCGGGTTAAGGCACCAGGCCCGGGCCCAATCTCCACCACATGTTGCCCCTCTAAGTTGCCAGCCAGCGCGACAATGCGCGCCAGTATCGCCTCATCGGTCAGAAAATGCTGTCCTAAGCGCTTATCAGCTCGCAGTGTTTCTGCACGAATCCATTCACGTACGGATGGCAAATGGACAAATGGATCGCTCATTCTGTGGAACCAGCCGAGCGCCGCAACCGAATATCAATAAAAGCAGCACGCCGAAGATCACGTATGTATTTCTGCGATGCCAGCGCCAGTTTTTCACGAAGGAGCTGCTCGCGAATTTTGTCGCGGTCAGGCGCTGCCATGGGTAACTCGGTTTTTTCACACAGCATGAGCATCTGAATACCCTCAGGGGAAGCAAACGGCGCACTGACTTCGCCCACATGCAAGCTCTGAACAATGGGTTTAATCTCTGGCGTGATCCCGCTTTGTCGGGTGCGGGTATAATCAACTTTAATGTTGAGACCTTCAAAATTATTCAGGCCTGCAATGCCTTTTTCCTGACAGGAGCCAGGATGCTGCCGAACGGATTTTGCAATGTCCATCAGCACGTTTACTTCTTTTGATTCGGCATTTTCATCCAGTGATAGCAATATGCGGCGAAAGGACAGCTCGGAATCTCCTAATGGCTTTGCAATGGTTTCCCGACGTTCTTTCACTTGCAGAATCTGAAACCCGACCGGCCCACGAATAGGCCCCACATAGCCGGGTAAGCTTGCTTTGGAGAGCTGCTCAGCCACCAGTGGATCCAGTTGCGTCGAGTCCACCCAAGTCGGCTCAAGGCTGCTTGCCTGTGTTCCCGCTAATTGCGTCGCCAATGCATCAAAGTTTGCCCCGTTGTCGATCTCAGCACGCAGTTTCTTGGCCAGTTCACGCGTTGCATCTTCTGACTCAGGACTATCCACGGGCAATACCAGAGAAGCAATCAATAACTCCTCCCGCTTCGCCGATGGGTTCATGCGGCGTTCGATCTCGCCGTCAATTTCCTCTCCACTGACATTCACCGTGCGGCGAATGCGCTTGCCCACCAGTTTGCTCCATGCAATCTGTGCGGCCAGTTGATCGCGGAACGTACGCGCAGGAACGCCCTGTTTCTCGAGAAACGCAATCAATGAGCCAGCCGGACGGCCGCGCTCCTGCTCCATGGCGCCGATAGAACCCTCTACTTCATCCGGCCCGACCGCAATGTTAAATCGCTTGGCTTCCTGCTCCTGCAGAGATTCATCAATCAGGTTTTGCACAATGCGCTGCAGCAGCTGACGACGCACCTGTGGTGAGTCTGACAAACCCGTGGTTGAAAGGGTAAGCTTCAGCCGGTCCTGTATTTCAAGTTTCGTAATAATGTCTTCATTCACGACAGCGCCAATTTCATACTGCTCCGCCGCATAGGCCGGAGCCATCATAACCATAATCAAGAGCATGGAACGAAAGATCATCATGTTCGTATAACGGGCTTCAAAGCTTCGTAAAATCGGAAAGTTTGTCCACGCTGTTTCAATTGATATTCTTCAATATAACCTGCACCAAAAACGAGCTATCGGGACGAAAATCACGATCACGCGTAAATTCACGATCAAAGCGCGAGATCACCGTGACGCATTCATTCTGAAAGGTCAGGCTGGATCCAACAGAGCGCAACTCATTAATATCAAAATCCTGTCGTGCGTAGCTATTCATCGTCCAGTTTTCATTCAAGATCAGATTTCCTGAAAACAGGCCCTCATCTCTCTCAAACAGTACCGGATCATCCTGTATCACCAGATAATCTGCGTAGATGGAAAAAGGACTAAAATTTAACAATGCGCGCAATTCGCTTCGACGCAATGTATACTCGTTGGGATCGACACGAAAACGATAATCCACTTCATAATTGGCACCATTCAAGCCGAACTTGCCAACGTAATCGGAAAGATCACGCGGGGAGTCGGAGACGGGAAAGACTCTGTCGCCGTCTAATTGAATATCCTGTCCCAGCATCGCATTGTAGCTAGTGCCGGCGGCTGTACCATACTCACCACGCACGCCGTAAACGGCGCGTGTTCCATTCTCAATACGATCATATCCGGCGAAACGATTGTACGAGAATAAGTTAATATCAGAAAATTCAGGCACCAAACTATCTTCATTGGGAATAAAGTCAGAGTTATTGCCGTTACTACTGACAATGACCTGTGCCATGGGCTCAACGGTGAGGCTATCATCGCCAATAAACTGCATCACTGGATAGCGCCATCCAGAGGCAAGTCGCGGCACAGCGCGTGACTGGCTGCCATCAAATTCTCCGCCCGATGCTAGGCTTAGGTCGGAGATAGAATAAATATCCGTACGCACGCTGGCATCGGTTTCAAACACATGTCCGCCCGAGGTCACGTAGGGGATGGTCCAACCGGAATCCAGTGTAGCTCGGCGTGAGTCTGTATTAATCTGACGTGTAATCGCACGGCCACTGGCCTCAAGATGCACCCGTGAGCCTAACACGAGCGGATCACTCTCAAGATACATTTTTGCGGAGGGCAGAACAACCGGCGAGCGATCAGGATCAGAATTTGCCTGCAAGCCCTGAAAGGCAAGACTCTCCACAACCGTATAGTTTCGATCTTTAATACGCTCACTGAACAAACGTGAGCGCAGCATGTTTTGATTACCAAAGCGATAGCGGCGGAGATAGGTATCATCCGTCGTGCGGTTCACATCAAAACCCCAGCTCCAATGCTCAGACAAACTACTGCCGCCTTTAGCAAACACATGCCCGCGAATCTCATTTTGCCCGGGAATCGGTTGTCCAAAATCATCGCGCTCCTGAGGATCAGTGATCGAGCCATCCAGCTGGTAAAAACCATTATCCGTCATGTGCCGGTATTGAGTAATGAGCACCGGCTCTTCTTTTGAGGTCAATAGTGGCGTGATCGTCGCATCAATGTTGGGCGCGATATTGAGATACACCGGCACCTGGAATGTTGAGCCAAGCTGTCGGTTTTGCGAATAAGAGGGCGCTAGAATACCTGTTTTTCTCTCAGCATCCGGCGTTGGATGTCTGAAATAAGGCGTGTAGAGAACAGGCAAACCATAAAGCTCCATCCACGCCCCGTGATACACAACTTCCTGCGCTTCGTTATCTATCCTGATTTTATCGGCTTTGATTTGCCAAAGGGGCGCGCCTGCTTCACCTGTTTGCTTGTCACGGCACAATTTGCACGGTGAGTACACGGCTTTTGATAGTTCATAGGTTGTTTCATTGATTTTTTTTGCTTCCCGCGCGGCAAATAAAGAATTATCCGCCAGACGCACGCGAAAATTGTCAATAATTCCTTGCTGCAAATCATCTTTAAGGCGCAATTCTTTAGCAAATAAAACATTGCCGTCCGGCTGCAACAAACTGATGTTGCCCTGCGCTCTTACGATGTTTTGATTCTGATAATAGGCAATACGATCGGCAAACAGCACGTAATCGCCCTGTACGACCTGCACTTTTCCCTGCGCGACGACAATCGCATTGGTTTTATCATAGCCCATCTGCTGCGCGGACATATACACAGGCTTGCCGGCGTCCCGACCCATGGCAGCGACATCTGCCTTGCTTACCGAGGCGCTGAGGAAACAAAAAATGAGGGCCAGCTTGAATGCGCGCATACAAAGTTTGTAGCGGGATTGCTTGTCACGTGCAACGCACCCATGCGAATTATGCTATTCCGAAGAAAACTTCCCCAACTTCGCGTCAAAAACATCAAATGTGAGACCAGTTCGCGGATATTCGCTTAGAGGCTTACACTCATAGATAATGATCTTCATTTACCAGATGGGAGGTCACATAGTCGCGCACCCCGTCTTCAAGCGAATAAAAGGGCGCCATATAACCTGCTGCACGCAGACGCGTCATGTTCGCTTCAGTGAAATATTGATATTTATCACGTATTTCAACAGGCATGTCGATATAATGAATCTGTGGTGGATGATTGACGGCACTAAAGACAGCCTTCGCCAGATCCTCAAATGTGCGGGCCTTTCCGGTGCCTAGATTATACATGCCGGAAACCTCAGGATGGTCGAGAAACCATTGAATGACGGCGACACAATCTTTCACGTAGATAAAGTCGCGCAACTGGCCACCATCTTTGTATTTTGCATTATAGGAATGAAATAACTTCACCGGTCGGTGAGCAAAAGCGTGCGGGAAAATCCGCGCGGCGACACTTTGCTGTTCCCCCTTATGATATTCGTTCGGGCCATACACGTTAAAGAAACGTAAGCCCACCCATTGCGGCGGCTGTTTTTCATTCCGCTCCAGACTGCGTGCGACAAAACAATCAAAAAGCCATTTACTCCAGGCATAGGTATTGAGGGGTTTGAGTGTTTTGAGATAATCTGTCGAAAAATCGTCTAAAAAGCCCTGACTGCCGTCGCCATACACTGACGCCGAGGACGCATAAATAAAGCGTGTTTCATGTTCGATGCACCAGGCGCGAAGAACGCGGGTGAATGTGTAGTTGTTTTCAAGCAACAAATCCGTGTTGCGTTCAGTGGTAGAAGAAATGGCTCCTAAATGAATAATGGCCTCAACTTCACCTGCGTTCATCTCCAGCCAGTAAAAAAGCTCTGCGGGAGAAATAATCTCATCGACTGGGTGTTTGGAGAGGTTGCGCCATTTCTCATCGCTGCCAAATACATCACAAACCACCACGCGCGCATTCGGATGTGCGGCACTGAGCGCCGCCGCCACATTAGAGCCAATAAAGCCGCCACCGCCTGTGACTACATAAGTTTGCATATTTTTATCTCCGTATGATCGTCTAAAACTTGCTTTTGGATAGTCTAGGGCCAATATGTAAAGAAGTCGTTACAATTGGAGGATGCCGTGCAGAAGGATAACAAGTTTTTTGATGATATGTCGCGCATGATGTCTGGTGCGGCGGGCACTATGTTTGATGCCAAACGTGAAATAGAACAACAATGCGCCGCGTTTGTTGAGAAATTTTTACTGAAAATGAATTTTGTCAGCCGCGAGGAATTTGAGGTGGTGCGCGACATGGCGAGTAAGGCACGTGCAGAAAATGAGGCACTGAAAGCTCGTCTGGATGCTCTGGAGGCTCACAAGAAACCGTCGAAATAATACGCTTTGAGAGTTTTTTATAAGAATAATGAAACGTATTTTAGAGATTTTTTACCTTTTCCCTTTATGCTGCACTGCGTCATATTACTTTATTTACGGAGATCCATTCGATGCGAAGCCCACAGGAACTAGAAAAAGAATGGTCATCCTCTCCCCGCTGGGCCGGTGTGACGCGGAATTACAGCGCAGAAGATGTGGCGCGCCTGCGCGGCACCGTGGCCATCGATTATTCAATTGCGCGCTTAACGGCTGAAAAACTATGGGCCTCAATGGGCAGCCTACCCTATGTCAATGCGCTTGGCGCACTCACCGGCAATCAGGCCATGCAACAGGTCAAAGCGGGATTGAAAGCGATTTATCTCTCGGGTTGGCAAGTCGCCGCCGATGCGAATCTGGCTGGACAGATGTATCCCGATCAATCGCTATACCCGGCGGATTCCGTGCCTTCAGTGGTGAAACGCATCAATAATGCTCTGCTGCGTGCTGATCAGATTCATCACGCGGAAGGCGATGACAGCATCGACTGGATGCAGCCTATTGTCGCCGATGCGGAGGCTGGTTTTGGCGGCAATCTCAATGCGTTTGAGCTGATGAAAGCCATGATTGAAGCCGGTGCTGCCGGTGTGCATTTTGAGGATCAGCTTGCCAGCGCAAAAAAGTGCGGCCATATGGGCGGTAAAGTTCTGGTACCAACACAAGAGCAGGTACAAAAACTACAAGCCGCGCGTCTGGCGGCAGACATTTGCGGCGTTCCAAGCGTGCTGATTGCACGAACGGATGCGAATGGCGCTTACCTGATTACCAGCGATATTGATCCCTACGATGCCCCTTTCGTGGAGAAAGAGCGCACCGTGGAAGGATTCCACACCATGAAAGGTGGCATTGAATGTGCCATTTCGCGCGGCCTTGCCTATGCGCCGCATTGTGATCTCATCTGGTGTGAAACCTCGACGCCCGACCTCAAAGAGGCGCGTCAGTTTGCCGATGCAATTCACAAAAAATACCCTGGTAAATGGCTGGCCTATAACTGCTCACCTTCCTTCAACTGGCGAAAAAATCTCGACGATACGACCATCGCCAAATTCCAAAAAGAGCTGGGTGCCATGGGGTATAAATTTCAATTTATTACGCTGGCAGGCTTCCATTCACTCAATTACTCCATGTTTGAGGTGGCAACCGCCTATAAAGCACAGGGCATGACGGGCTACGTGCAGTTGCAGGAAAAAGAGTTCGCCGCAGCAGCACATGGCTTCACCGCGGTGAAGCATCAACGCGAAGTAGGTACCGGCTATTTTGATGAGGTGGCGCAAGCGATCTCAGGCGGCACCTCTTCAACAACCGCGTTGCATGGGTCAACGGAAGAGCAACAATTTGCGTGAGACGCGCCACATGGCACGCCTCCTCAATATCCCACTGCTCACTGACGCCTGGCGAATGGCAGTTCGATACGGTGATGTGCTGGCGCCGGTCACGGTGTTTTTTGGCTTCATTAATGACGCGATCATGCGCGTGGGTGGAACGGGCCACGCTCAACAAGCCGCCATCATCAGTCAATTATCACAAAGCAGCGGCGGTCTGCAAAGTCTTGCGGCCATCAATACAACCATTGGCACCGCGCATAACCCAGCGGACAGTTTTATCTCAATTGGTCTGTTGCTGTTAGCCGCTTCGGTTGAACTGGTTATTCTATTGGGGCTGACTGATACATTGATTCAGCGCAAGGGCTTACGGCTGAACGTTCTTTTGCGTTTTTTCAGGCATGGCTTGATTGGATCACTCCAAGGATTCTGGCGGGGATTTTTTCGCTTTCTGCTTTTTAGTATCGCTCTGTCGGTTGGTATTCTGGCGTTGCTACTCATGCGCGGCGAGGTGTCGTTTGGCGCCTTGGCACTGGTTGCGATAGCGACATTGGCCGTTTTTATATGGATGATGTGGTTCCTGCTGCCCTACATCTTTGCGACACTGGATTGTGTCTTGCATGCTAAGGATTTCGATTCGGCCTTCATCCGTAGTGAGGAAGCGTTGAAGGGACGCTACCTTGAAGTGCTGCTGACGCTAGGCATCAGCACCCTGCCCGCTTTATTGAGCAATCTGTTGCTAGCATGGTTGCCTGAATCCTATGGCGCAACGGTGACCATTATCCTCACCAACCTACTGATGGTTCCAGCTCTGGTGCTTCTGTATCTCTATGCTCGTGATTTTTTTGCTGCCCCAGTTAGCAGCACTGAAACAACAATGTCCGTCAACGCTGAGTAGCCGCCAGCAAAACCTGACGTGCCTCATTCAAACGACGGGTATAATCGGCGGTACCACCCTGATCGGGATGATGTTTCTTCATTAACTGGCGCCAGGCATCATTAATCTCATCTGCCGTAGCATGTACTGAAATATTCAGGACCTCACGGGCTTCCGACTCACTCATGGCCTGTCTGGGATGCGACGTTTGTCCTGCCGTATGTGCCTGAGCGCGCCATAAGGGCAAGATAGCAAGAAAATACAGCACCAACATTCGGATGCGGGGGACAAACATGCCAAGCAACATCCCCATACGCGCCAATATCTGTCCGAGTGCGCCTAACCTCTCTGAAGGAACGCGCGTGGCAAGTGTCATCAAGGAATGCACCACGACGACGATCAATACCCCAATGACGATAAGGCGCATGGCGAGCGTATTAGTTAAGAAGACGATTCAATAACGGACCCGAACTACGGGCCGTTATGCCCGATGGATCGGCATTTACCGTTGAAGCGGTCGCCGGAGGCACAGGGGTCATCGCTGGATTCGCTGTAGCAGACGCTGAAGCTCCTTCAGTCACGGGCGAGAGCAGCGGAGCGTTAGCGGGACGAACAGTGACACTCATCGCCGGAGTGGCTGAGGTGGACGATGTGTTAGTGGCAACCGGAGCAATCGAGACCTGAAGGCTCGGCGAATGTGTAAAGGCTGGCGGATGCGCTACTGCATTTTGAGACGATGGCTCAACGCTCACGAGTGTTTTAGTCACGGGTGATACGGCACTGAGTGGGCTTTGTTTGGCTGGCTCCCGTGTCACCGCAGGAATCGGCGTGATGGGAACGGATACAGGGGCAGGAGATGGTGGCGCAACAGACACCGCATTGGCCAATGGCATCGCCGTTTGCATTGGCGACGCTTGTATAGGCGACGGTTGTAAAGACGGAGCTTGCATAGTCGCTGGGGCTGACACTGGCGCAGATACGGGCGCTGAGTGTGCGGTGTGAGGTGCGTCTATGGACGATGGCAGTTTTTCATCAGCGGCCGCCGCTTCTTCTTCCTGCAAACGCGCCATGGTTTCCGCCGCTGTTTTTAGCTCTTCAGTGGCTTCACCGGTACGCAGTTTTTCAATCCGCCGGTCAACTTCAGGAATTTTCAGAACACTTAGCAGGCTACGAACTTCCTGCCGCGCTGCCACATGGGAGATGGAGAGTTTGCCACCATTGTCTGTTTCCAGAACATCGAGCACGGTCAGGCCCTGTAAAAACATTTCGCGGAAGATAACGCGCTCAGAGAAACCCGGGGCCACACGGAAACCAATGCGACGCGCCAGCTCTTCGGTGACCTTCGTCATGAAGCGCTTGTTCCTCGCATCAATGTTAGAAAGACGATTGCGCATGACAATCCAGTCGATGGCGCCACCATCGCGCTTGGCACGCTGCAATTTTTGCTCCCATACCATTTCGGAGTAAATACTGGGCTTAACGATGTTGAGCGTTTCACCGTCCACAGAAGCCAGCACATCAAGATCAACAAAGCTGTCATTGATCGGGGTGATGATCGTATTGGCAAAGGAATGCGCCAGACGCGACATGTAGGTATCGTTACCAGGCGTGTCGATGATGACAAAGTCACAGCTCGCATACACGCGTGCCAGACCTTTGGCAAAGCGCTCGCGCTCATCGGCTTTGGCTTCTTCACCGGAATCAAACGGGCTTTTCTGGATGACAATATGATGTGGCATCGGCATGGAAACACCCTGCTTAGCAACCGTTTGGCGACGATTTTCAAAATAACGCGTCAGCGAGCGCTGGCGTGAGTCAATGTCAATACTGCCAACCGAGAAACCTAAACGCAGCAGAGCGACGATCAGGTGCATGGTGGTGGTGGTTTTTCCCGAACCGCCTTTTTCATTTCCGACAATAATGACATGTGCGCGACGAAACCCAGAACTTGCCGTATCGGTTGCCGCTGTCTCACTCATTGCATCATTCCGCGCCAAAGGGTTGACTAAAGTTAGCGAATCCTGCACCCAGTGTAAAGCGAGCTTGGCAAAAAAAGTGATGGTCCCGTCATCGCCTATCGAAATGGCGGCTGGTTATCGAATTTTTGAGGGCGGAGCAGGTCTTGCATCTGCTCTCGCTCGAACAGCAATACTCTCTCGCCAATGTGAATCACCATTACCCACGCGATTAAGCACGTGATCTTCAATCCTGCCCTCCCCGCGACCCCCTACGCGGGCTCGCTGCAAATGTGCGTGGTATAGGAATGTTTCTGGCCATACACCATGATCACCGCTTTCACGATTGAGTGCATCGATGTGAATTTCACGAGATAATTCAACCAGCCTGCTGGCAAGCTGCGTGTAGGTATCGGGTCGGCTCAAAGATTCAAGGCTTGGGATGTCTGGAAACTGATAGTGACTGGTTGGAAACAATTTTGCGCGTCGCACTTCGAAGCGTGATTTCTCCCGTTTGAGGATATCGAGGAGGCGATTGCGTGCCTCATGGGCAGCCCCCTTGCGTTCTGCGTTCTGGCTATCTGAAAAAAATCTATTGGGATCACGAAATTCTTTCAGTGCATCGTACAGGGGCGCGGTCAGTGATTCAGCGGCCGCCATTTGTGCACCGACAATTTTGATCTCCGCTACCCTTGCCGCCATTCCCTCTGATGCGTGGCCATCCTCAAGACGATCCAGTGCCACATACACCATGCGATCAAATTGCAGGGATTGGGTCTTCACACTCCACGGCTCCACAAAGGTCCGTGAAAAATCACTCGTCTCAAAAGACTTTGCCGGATGAATTCCTTGCAGAAAATCAATAAAGACCTCCGCCGTAGCCGGAACATCGGGCGTAATCATCAAGCGGTTTACGTCGCGCAAATAGGCGCCCAGTTTCTGCCCATCTATGCCCTGACTTCCAAAGCGATCGCGAATTTTCCGCTCAATACTCTCACGCGTTTTGACCCCTGAGGCAGGAATTTCAATCCATTGCTTCGTTAGCTCGTTACACGTAAGGCGACGCGGATCATCGGGGTTCGGTGAAATCATTGGCTGCACGGGGGCATCACCTTCTCGCCCGCTGCCTGTCCATTCCTGATAGCGATCATCATAATACTGCCATTCCAGGTGGCTATTTGCACGCGCATCAATGTAGCGCTCCCATACCTCATCGCTAACAAGATTCCGGTGGTTCTTCACGTAGCCATCTTCTTGCAAACCCATCACATACGCAAAAAGTTCTTTATGTTCCTCGTCGCGTGGTAATCGGCGTGCTTTAATAGTATGAACACGTTGGATAACATCTTCTATCGCGACCGGTGTGCCAGAAGATCCTGAGAGGTGCAGAAATTTTCCAATGTCGGTTTGTGAAAAATTGCGTTTGATCGTTTCATACAGTGCGGTCATCAGAGCGGCATCAATCACCAACGCAATCAACTGGTGTTGACGTGTATCCGCATCCGGAAATTTCTGATTGCCATGCTGGCCGCTGACGATCGCATCGACGGTCGTCGCTTCGCTCTGCCATGCCTGCGCCCAGAGCTTGGATGAGCCAATGGCGGAAGTCTTGGGCTGCTTCAACGCGTGCCCGTTTTTTTCAGCGGGGCGCCCAGCTGGATTTCTTCCGTCACCAATTGCTTAAAGCGCTGAAATGAGACTTCTTCACCTCGCGTAAAAATACTGGTGAGATTCATATCACGAAAGCCAAGTCCACTCACATAGCGCTCGGCACGGATACCTTGGGGTGCCGCCTCATCTCCAATGACGCGGCAAGGATCGCCATCCACATTATAAAAACCAATCATGAGTCGGTGGTCCACGCGCTACCTCCAGATAGATGTAATGATGTTACTATGACTGAAGTTTTTGACGATTTCATGACAGATAAAAAAAGCCAGAGATTGCTCCCTGGCTTTTTTCTATTTATCAGCGCGTTAAGGCTTAACCTTCTGTGCCGGTACGTGGCACTTCTGCGTCAATGTCGCTTTGATCGGTGACCACGGGCTGGCTGGCGGCAATACGCTCTTCCATCTCGCGATCACGTTCTGCGGCAATCTTCTTCATCTTGCGAACGGTGGCACCGGTTCCCGCAGGAATCAGACGACCAACGATCACGTTCTCTTTCAAGCCGGCGAGTTTATCGACTTTGCCTGCTACTGCCGCTTCCGTAAGAACACGCGTGGTCTCCTGGAACGAGGCCGCAGAGATAAAGGAACGCGTCTGCAGCGATGCTTTGGTGATCCCTTGCAGCACCGACTGACAGGTCGCAGGTTTTAAGCCTTCAGCCACCGCTTTGGCGTTGACCTCGTCAAACTCATCGCGATCCACCTGTTCACCGCTGAGGAAGGTGGTTTCATTGCCTTCAATGATTTCCACTTTCTGCAGCATCTGACGCAGAATCACTTCGATATGCTTGTCATTGATGGTCACGCCCTGCAAGCGATAGACTGATTGCACTTCGTTCACCATGTACTTGGTCAGCGCTTCCACACCCATCACGCGGAGAATGTCGTGCGGTACTGGATTGCCATCCATCAGAAGGTCGCCCTTCTGCACATGATCGCCTTCCATCACCGTGATGTGCTTGCCTTTAGGAATCATGTATTCGATTGGCTCGACCATTTCATCCTTCGGCTTGATAATCAGGCGGCGTTTGTTTTTATAGTCTTTACCAAACTCCACCATGCCTTCCACATCACTGATAATGGCGTGATCTTTGGGCTTACGCGCTTCAAACAATTCCGCCACACGCGGCAGACCGCCGGTAATATCACGGGTCTTGGTTGATTCACGAGGAATACGCGCCAATACGTCACCGGCGAATACTTCCGTGCCATCTTCTACTGTCAGAATAGCGTCCACTGGCAAGAAGTAACGAGCTTCCAGACCATTGGCCAGAGTGATTAACTCACCGGCCTTATCGCGCAATGCAATGCGTGGCTTGAGATCGGCACCACGTGTCTGCTGACGCCAATCGATAATCACCTTGTTGGAGATACCGGTGGCTTCGTCCATCACTTCACGCAGGGACACACCTTCCACGAGGTCGCGATAATGGGCGATCCCGTTTTTCTCCGTGATGATAGGAATGGTATAGGGATCCCACTCGGCCAGTTTATCACCTTTTTTAGTGGTTCCGCCCTCTTTGACGTTGACGCGTGCGCCATACGGCAGCTTGTGACGGGCACGTTCACGGCCCTGATCATCGCGCAACACCAGCTCACAGGTTCGGCTCATCACCACCTGACGGCCTTTAGAGTCGGTCACGACGTTCTTATTGGACAACGAGACGAGGCCATCGAATGCCGCTTCCACACTGGAGACTTCTGCACCACGCTGCGCCGCGCCACCAATGTGGAACGTACGCATCGTCAACTGTGTGCCTGGCTCGCCAATGGACTGCGCCGCGATAACACCCACCGCTTCACCCATATTGACGGGCGTGCCGCGTGAGAGGTCACGACCGTAGCATTTGCCACAGACGCCGCCTTGCGATTCACAGGTCAGTACTGAGCGGATTTTTACCGCTTCAATACCGGCCTCGTCAATTTTGGCAACGACTTTTTCATCAACCAGCTGACCGGCTTTGACAATGATTTCATCGCTGGTTGGGTGACGAACATCCTTCGCACTGGTACGGCCGAGAATAATGTCGCGCAGCTCAACGATGACTTCACCACCTTCAATCACCGGACGGGAAATGAGGCCTTCTTCGGTGCCGCAATCCGGCTCGATAATGATGCAATCCTGCGCCACATCCACCAAACGACGCGTCAGATAACCCGAGTTTGCTGTTTTCAACGCCGTATCGGCCAAACCTTTACGCGCACCATGCGAAGAGTTGAAGTACTCGAGAACGGTGAGGCCCTCTTTAAAGTTCGAGATAATGGGGGTTTCAATAATCTCACCCGATGGCTTAGCCATCAGACCACGCATACCCGCGAGCTGCTTGATCTGAGCTGCGGAGCCACGCGCACCGGAGTGCGCCATCATGAAGATGGAGTTGACTTCGCGTGCTTTGCGTTTGCCGGTTTGCGTGCCGATGGAGGAGATTTCCTTCATCATGTCCTCAGCAACCCGCTCGGTGCAATGCGACCAAGCATCAATCACTTTGTTATATTTTTCACCGGCGGTAATCAAACCATCAGCATATTGTTGCTCAAATTGTTTCACTTCATCCAGCGTGCTGTTGATGTGTTTCTCTTTGGCTTTTGGCACGATCATATCGTCCTTACCGAAAGAAATACCCGCACGGCAGGCTTGCGTGTAACCGAGGCCCATCATGCGATCAGCGAAAATCACCGACTCTTTCTGACCACAGTGACGATAAACCAGATCAATCAGATTACTGATCTCTTTTTTCGTCATCAGCTTATTGACCACCTCATAGCCCAGCTTTGGGTGTTTCGGCAGCAAGTCCGCAATCATCATGCGGCCAGGTGTGCCATCCACCAACGTAATCTGGCGCTTGCTGTTTTCATCGACGCCAATATAGCGCGCTTTGACTTTGCTGTGTAGTGTGACCACTTTGCTTTCAAGTGCCTGACGAATCTCAGACATATCCTTGAAGGCCATCCCTTCACCGACTTCATTATCGGATTCAAGCGAAAGATAATAGAGGCCAAGAACAATATCCTGTGACGGCACGATGATCGGCTTGCCGTTTGATGGTGACAGGATGTTGTTGGTGGACATCATGAGCACGCGGGCTTCCAACTGCGCTTCAATCGACAGCGGCACGTGAACGGCCATTTGGTCACCGTCAAAGTCAGCATTAAATGCCGAGCAGACCAGTGGGTGCAACTGGATCGCTTTGCCTTCAATCAGCACCGGCTCAAATGCCTGAATGCCCAGACGGTGCAGGGTAGGTGCGCGGTTGAGCAACACCGGATGCTCACGAATCACCTGATCGAGGAAATCCCAGACCTCAGGGCGCTCAGATTCTACCATGCGCTTGGCCGCTTTAATCGTGCTGGCAATCGCATACATTTCCAGCTTGGCATAGATAAACGGCTTGAACAATTCCAGCGCCATTTTCTTTGGCAGCCCGCACTGATGCAGTTTCAATTCAGGTCCCACCACAATGACGGAACGACCGGAATAATCCACGCGCTTTCCAAGCAAGTTCTGACGGAAGCGGCCCTGCTTGCCTTTCAGCATGTCTGAGAGCGATTTCAATGGACGCTTGTTGGTGCCAGAAATCACACGACCACGACGGCCATTGTCAAACAATGCATCGACCGCTTCTTGTAACATACGTTTTTCGTTACGCACGATAATGTCCGGCGCACGCAGCTCAAGCAGGCGCTTGAGACGGTTGTTACGGTTAATCACGCGACGGTAGAGATCATTGAGATCGGAAGTCGCAAAACGACCGCCATCCAGCGGCACCAGCGGACGCAATTCTGGCGGGATGACCGGAATGACGTTCATGATCATCCACTCTGGCTTATTGCCAGAATCAAGGAAAGACTCAATCAGTTTCAAACGCTTAACAATTTTTTTGCGCTTCGCTTCGGAGTTGGTTTCCGCCAGCTCAACACGCAGCTCGGCTTTGTCCTGTTCAAGGTCAAGACCCATCAGCATGGACTGGATCGCTTCTGCACCGATGGATGCGGTGAAACTCGCTTCACCATACTGCTCAATCGCCTGATGATACTGATCTTCGCTGAGTAACTCACCCTGTTTGAAGGGGGTTAAACCAGGCTCCGTCACCACGTAGCTCTCAAAATACAAAATGCGCTCAAGGTCCTTCAGCGTCATATCAATGAGCAGGCCAATGCGGCTGGGCAGGGATTTCAGGAACCAGATATGCGCCACCGGCGCCGCCAGTTCAATATGGCCCATGCGCTCACGACGCACTTTCGCCGTGGTGACTTCAACACCGCATTTTTCGCAGATAATACCACGATATTTCATGCGCTTATATTTGCCGCACAAGCACTCATAGTCCTTGATCGGGCCAAAAATACGCGCGCAGAACAAGCCGTCGCGCTCAGGCTTAAAAGTACGATAGTTGATCGTCTCAGGCTTTTTGACCTCACCAAAAGACCAGCTGCGAATTTTCTCCGGACTGGCAATGGTGATCTTGATTTCATCGAACTGCTTGGCGGGCTGTACAGCGCCGAAAACTTGCATTAGTTCGTTCATTTCTTAGGCTCCTCAGAGTGTTCAAGGTGCAGAGGTTAGTGTCCGAAATGTCAGTTGATGACGCTTGGGAACACTAACCTCTGCTCACAATATTAGGCTTCGTTTTCAATCAGTTCGACATTCAGTCCCAGTGACCGTAATTCTTTCACCATGACGTGGAAGCTCTCCGGAATACCCGACTCGAACGAATGGTCACCGCGCACAATGGATTCGTACACTTTGGAGCGTCCCGCCACGTCATCCGACTTGACGGTGAGCATCTCTTGGAGTGTGTACGCCGCGCCATAAGCCTGAAGTGCCCAGCACTCCATCTCCCCAAAGCGCTGTCCACCAAACTGCGATTTCCCGCCGAGAGGCTGTTGCGTCACCAGAGAGTACGGTCCAATGGAGCGTGCGTGAATCTTATCATCCACCAAGTGATGCAGCTTCAGCATGTAAATGTAGCCAACGGTCACTTTACGGTCGAAAGATTCACCGGTGCGGCCATCAAACAAAGTGACCTGACCGGAACGATCCTGCCCACCCTTTTCAAGCCACTTCACGATCTCTTCTTCACGTGCTCCATCAAAAACGGGGGTCGCAAATGGCAGGCCTTTCTTTAAATTAAAGGCCAGTTCCAGAACTTCACCATCATCCATACGTTTGATTTCAGTTTGGTTCACTGTGTCCTCGTAGATATCAAGGAGCAATGTCCGCATGGAAGATGCTTTGTCCGCGTCCATCTGGGTTTTCTCCAGCGCTTCACGAATCTGCTTGCCAATACCGGCAGACGCCCAACCAAGATGCGTCTCCAGAATCTGACCCACGTTCATGCGCGACGGTACCCCAAGCGGGTTCAGCACAATATCCACCGGTGTGCCATCCGCCAGATGCGGCATGTCTTCTACAGGAGTAATACGCGAGATGACCCCTTTGTTACCATGGCGACCAGCCATTTTATCACCAGGCTGCAACTTGCGTTTCACCGCGACGAAAACTTTCACCATTTTGAGTACGCCTGGCAGCAGATCATCACCTGCTTGCAGCTTATCCACTTTTTCTTCAAAACGATTATTCAGGCGCTGATTGGCTTCATCGAGCTGCGTCTTCAGCTTCTCAATTTGCCCCATGACTTTTTCGTCTTTGATGGCAATTTCCCACCACAGACCTTTGGGCAGCTCTGCGAGCACCTCAGCATTCAGCTTGGTTTTTGCCTTCATGGTTTTTGGGCCTTTGACCACTTCCTGTCCATCGAGCAGGGTGGTTAAACGACTATAGATGTAGCGCTCAACAATCGCACGCTCATCATCACGATCCTTACGCAAGCGTTCAATATCGGATTTTTCAATGGCTAAATGGCGTTCGTCTTTCTCTATGCCACGGCGCGAGAAGATTTTGACCCCGACCACGGTACCTGAAACACCCGGCGGCAAGCGAAGCGAGGTATCACGAACATCCGACGCTTTTTCACCAAAGATAGCGCGCAGAAGTTTTTCTTCAGGCGTTACCGGTGATTCGGATTTCGGCGTGACTTTACCGACCAGAATATCGCCTGGCTTTAGTTCAGCCCCAATATGCACCACACCGATTTCATCGAGGTTGCGCAGCGCTTCTTCACCGACGTTAGGAATATCACGGGTGATCTCCTCAGCGCCCAGTTTGGTGTCACGCGCCATCACTTCAAATTCTTCAATGTGAATAGAGGTGAAGACATCTTCAGCGACCATTTTCTCAGAAATGAGAATTGAATCCTCGAAGTTGTAGCCATTCCATGGCATAAATGCGACCAGCACGTTATGCCCGAGCGCCAACTCACCCAGATCAGTGGACGGGCCATCGGCCACCGTATCACCGACCTGCACCACATCACCTACACGCACCAGAGGGCGCTGGTTAATGCAGGTGTTCTGGTTGGAGCGCTGGAATTTCAGGAGATTATAGATATCAACGCCAGGCGCATCGTCCGTCATGCCTTTAACGCTGGTTTCTTCCACCCGAATCACGATACGTGTGGCATCCACCTGATCGACAATCCCGCTGCGACGCGCCACGGTGGCGACGCCTGAGTCACGTGCGACGATTTCTTCCATACCGGTGCCGACCAGTGGTGCTTCGGTACGCACCAAAGGCACCGCTTGGCGTTGCATGTTCGAGCCCATCAATGCACGGTTCGCGTCATCATTCTCCAAGAATGGGATGAGCGCTGCCGCCACAGAAACGAGCTGCTTAGGAGAAACATCAATGAAATCGATGGCTTCGGGTGCTGCCATCACGAAGTCACCGTTTTTACGGCAGGAAATCAGGTCTTCGGTGAACTTATCCTTGCTGTCCAACGCTGCATTGGCCTGTGCGATGGTGTAGCGGCCCTCTTCCATAGCAGAGAGATACACAACCTCATCCGTCACTTTACCATCCACAATTTTGCGATATGGGCTTTCAATGAAACCATATTTATTGACACGCGCATAGGTCGCCATCGAGTTAATCAGACCGATATTCGGGCCTTCCGGCGTTTCAATCGGGCAGATACGACCATAATGCGTCGGATGCACGTCACGCACCTCAAAACCAGCCCGTTCACGGGTGAGACCGCCCGGTCCAAGCGCCGAAAGACGGCGTTTATGCGTAATTTCCGACAAGGGATTCGTCTGATCCATAAACTGCGACAATTGCGAGGAGCCAAAAAACTCACGCACCGCCGCAGCAAGTGGCTTGGAATTAACAAGATCATGCGGCATCACGGTGTCAATATCGACCGAGCTCATCCGCTCAACAATCCCGCGCTCCATACGCAGAAGACCAATACGGAACTGATTTTCCATCAACTCACCAACAGAACGCACACGACGATTGCCCAGATGATCAATGTCATCGATTTCGCCGTAACCATCCTTCAACCGCACCAGCGTTTGCACTGTATTGATGATATCGTCTTTGGTCAGCACACCGACAGTATCAGGGTGATTGAGATTCAGACGCGCATTCATCTTCACACGGCCAACCTCAGAGAGATCGTAGCGCTCAGACTCAAAGAACAGCGAGGTAAACAAGGCCTGCGCAGCGTCCGGTGTTGTTGGCTCACCCGGGCGCATCACGCGATAAATATCGATCAGCGCATCTTCTTTCGTGGTGTTTTTATCTGCCATGAGGCTGTTGCGAATGTAAGGACCGACATGGACGTTATCAATTGCCAATAGCTGCAGCTCTTTAATGCCCGCTTCTTCGATCTGTGCAATCATATCCTTGCTGATCTCATGACCGGCCTCGGTAATCACTTCACCGGTCTGCAGATTCACTAAATCGACGGCCGCATATTTACCAATCAATTTTTCACGCACCACCAGCAACTCAGAGAGACCGTCCTCTTTAAGTTTCTTTGCCATACGCGGCGTGATTTTCTGACCCGCCTCGACCACGGTTTTGCCAGACTTGGCATCAACCATGTCCTGATCGAGCTTGATACCGCGCCATGCTTCAGGATTATAAGGAACGGACCAGCCTTTTTTCTGCTGCTTGTAGCTCTCAAATTTATAGAAGGTTGAGAGAATTTCCTCATTATTCATATCCAGCGCGCGCAACAGGGAGGTCACCGGCAATTTGCGGCGACGATCAATGCGAGTGTACACAATGTCCTTAGCATCGAACTCAAAGTCGAGCCATGAGCCGCGGTAAGGGATAATGCGTGCGGAATACAGAATCTTACCCGAGCTATGTGACTTGCCTTTATCATGGTCAAAGAACACGCCAGGTGAGCGATGCATTTGCGATACAATGACGCGCTCGGTACCATTGATAATGAACGTACCATTCTCAGTCATGAGCGGAATATCGCCCATGTACACATCCTGCTCCTTGATATCCTTAATTTCACGCGCGCCGGTATCCTCATCAACGATCCACACAATCAGGCGAAGTGTGACGCGCAGAGGCGCGGAGAAATTGATGCCACGCTGGCGGCACTCGTCCACATCATACTTAGGCGCATCAAACGTATAGGAAACATACTCAAGTGTTGAGGTTTCCGAGAAATCATTGACCGGAAAAACGGATTTCATCACACCATGCAGGCCGGTGTTGGTGCGACCCTTTTGTGGCACAACCATTTGCAGAAATTGATCGTAGGAGTTCTTCTGAACCTCAATCAGGTTAGGCATGAGCGCGGCGGATTTAATCTTGCCAAAGCTTTTGCGAATACGTTTACGGGAAGTGAAACTAAAATCGGAATGTGCCGTTGTTGCCATGATGGTTCTTTACCTTACAACGTTATATCTACAGAGCCGTTCGCGTGTATCTCAGGAACGGCAGGAATCGTCTAGCATTCTAAAATGCACTAAGCACAAAGGGGTGTATCGCGTTCTCCGCAATACACCCTCTTGCACATGATCATCTAAAACTACTTAAGCTCAACTTTAGCGCCAGCGGCCTCGAGTTGTGTTTTCAGCTTATCAGCTTCGTCTTTGTTGACGCCTTCTTTCACTGCTTTAGGAGCACCCTCAACGAGGTCCTTGGCTTCTTTCAAGCCGAGACCAGTGATCACGCGAACTTCTTTGATCACGTTGATTTTGTTAGCACCCGCGTCCGTCAGCATTACCGTAAATTCGTCTTTTCCTTCTTCCGCTGCCGCACCAGCACCTGCTGCTGGCATCGCCATTGCCATTGGAGCCGCTGCAGAAACGCCCCATTTTTCTTCGAGCATTTTGGATAGCTCAGCCGCTTCCATTACGGTCAGTACGGAAAGCTGTTCTACGATTTCTTGAAGGTTTGCCATGATAAATCCCCTTATTGTTTCTCTAGTTAATCAAATTCTATTTATGCCGCATCTTTGGATGAATACGCACCAAAGACTCGCGCCAGCTGACCTGCTGGAGCCTGAAGGACACCCGCAACTTTCGTCGCAGGCGCATTGAGCAAGCCGATAATTTTGGCACGCAACTCGTCGAGTGAAGGAAGCTTGGACAGCGCCTCAATGCCTTTTTGGTCGAGCATTGTGGTACCGAACGCACCGCCCAGAAGAACAAACTTATCATTCAACTTGGCAAACTCAGCCAACGCCTTCGCTGCACTCACAGGATCATTGGCGTAGGTAATGGTGGTTGGGCCAATAAACTTATCAGTAAGCGACTCGTAAGCAGTGTCCTTCAATGCAATTTTTGCCAGACGGTTTTTAGCCACTTTAAAGCCAGCGCCCGCCGCACGAACTCTGCCACGCAAATCAGACATCTGCGCAACATTAAGCCCAGTATTGTGAGCCACCAACACAATCCCATGATTGGCAAATGTCTCTTTCAGAAACTGGACCTGCGCCTGTTTTTGATCGCGATTCATATCCCTACCCTATCCCTCGATCAGGCCGCCAGCGTGGAGAGGTCAACTTTGACCCCAGCACCCATGGTGGATGAAACCGAAACTTTTCTAACAAAATTACCCTTAACGCCGCTTGGCTTCGCCTTGAGAACCGCTGAAACAAGCGCATCAAAATTTTCTTTCAGTGCCTGCGCAGAAAAACTTGCTTTACCAATACCTGCTTGCAGAATCCCTGCTTTTTCAATACGGAATTCAACCTGACCACCTTTAACATCCTTTACCGCCTGAGCAACATTCGGCGTGACGGTGCCAGTTTTTGGATTTGGCATTAAGCCCCGCGGGCCAAGCACCTTTGCAACCTTGCCTACCGTACCCATCATGTCAGGAGTCGCGATGCAGCGATCAAAATTAATGACGCCCTTATTAATCGCCTCGACCAGATCGTCAGCGCCAACAATTTCTGCACCTGCAGCCAGCGCTTCCGCCGCCTTGTCGCCACGTGCAAACACCGCTACGCGAACCGTCTTGCCGGTACCGTTTGGCAGCGACACCACACCACGCACCTGCTGATCAGACTGCTTAGGATCAACGCCCAGATTGATCGCCACCTCAATGGTTTCATCAAACTTAGCCAATGCCGCACCTTTAACGAGCGTCAATGCATCCGCCGCCGCATAAAGCTTAGCAGATTCGATAGATTCACTGGCTTTGCGCCAACGTTTGCCGGGCTTGCTCATGATTTCACTCCGTTACTTCCAGGCCCATGGAGAGCGCCGAGCCACGAATCATCATGCTGGCGGCATCCACTGTGTGGGCATTAAGGTCTTTCATTTTTTTCTCAGCAATCTCACGGATCTGACCCATAGAAATTTTGCCTATTGGCGCATCTTTACCCGGATTGGAGCCGCCTTTTTCGAGCTTCACCGCTTTTTTGATGAAGTGCGATACCGGAGGTAACTTCGTCACGAAGGTGAAACTGCGATCGGCGTACACCGTGATCACCACAGGAGTCGGGGTACCCGGCTCCTCATTCTGCGTCGCGGCATTAAATGCCTTGCAGAATTCCATGATGTTCACCCCTTGCTGACCCAATGCGGGGCCAACAGGCGGAGACGGGTTTGCCTTGCCCGCTGCGATTTGCAGCTTGACGTAACCTTGAATTTTTTTAGCCATCGGATCTAACTTCCTTGCCGAAAGGAACGGCATATATAAAGGATGGTTTTACGTTGTCAACGGCTTTTTGTCACCGATGCAACATCGGATAACAAATAACCGGATTCCGCGGGATTAGGCGACCTTTTCGACCTGCGAGTATTGCAGATCAACCGGTGTTGGACGACCGAAAATGGTGACGGAGACTTTGATACGCTCTTTATCTTCATCCACTTCTTCAATCACCCCAATGAACGAGTCAAACGGCCCGTCCACCACTTTCACTTGCTCACCCACTTCAAACACTACGCCGCGGCTGGCTTCTTGAATGCCTTCCTCGACCTGTTTGAAAATGCGCTCTGCTTCCATGTCGCTGATGGGCTGAGGACGTCCACCGCCACCCAGAAAACCAGCCACTTTTGGGATATTCTTGACCAAATGCCAGGCCTGATCGTTCAGGTCCATTTTCACCAGCACATAGCCCGGGAAAAAACGGCGCTCACTGGCCACTTTTTTGCCACGGCGCATTTCCACCACGTTTTCCGTTGGCACCACCACTTCATCAAAGAAGTTCGAGATGCCCTGCTGTGCGGCCTGCTCCTTGATCGACTGCGCGACCTTCTTTTCGAAGCCGGAATAGGCGTGCACGATGTACCACTTACTTGCCACGGTCTTAACCTCCGATACCCAGAATCATTTGAATGCCCCACGAAATCAAATTATCTGCCAGAAGAAAGAAAATCGCGGCAATTACCACCATCACAATAACCATGATGGTTGATACCGTGGTTTCACGCCGCGTTGGCCAGGTCACTCGACCCGCCTCCTGACGCACTTCTCGCATAAACTTCGCAGGATTTTTCATAAGGAGCGTGTTCTTAGAGGATATTTTCCCGCTTGGCAAGCGCCGTAGCGGGTTCACACAGAATTAGTGCCTATGGCGTGGAATTATAATCATTGCGGCTCGGCATAACCAACATAAAAGCCCCCGTGGTGTGGGGCTTTGGCATGGCAGGGGCGACAGGATTGACAGTCGGCCTGCTGGCCGCCTGCCGTCGAGCGGTGCCTCGCACCTGTAGTGCTGCGGCCTCCCATTTTCCTGCTGGAAAATGTCTCGAACCCACGTTCACCCGTTCGCATGAAATGAAAAAAGCCAACCCGCTTGGATTAGCTTTTTTCATGGCAGGGGCGACAGGATTCGAACCCGCGACCTACGGTTTTGGAGACCGCCGCTCTACCAACTGAGCTACACCCCTACATTTCAGATGCAAGCATTTGCCTGAGAATGAGAGAAAAAGCAAGTATCATGGTTTGCAAAGCTACAGATAACGATTGGCGACACGCTGCAACTCCGCCTTGGCCACCAAGGCCCGGACCAGCTGTTCACGGTACAGGAGATAATAATGCTCCGCAGAACTGGCCACAGTAACCCCTTCATCCTGCCCGTCATCCATTCCTAACGCTTTGACAGCGTCCAAAAATCGCTGCTTTGGTTCACTCACCCCATGATCAAACGCTGCATCAAACAACATTTCTAATGTTTGGCTGAGATGCTGTTTGGGGTCTCCGTATGCACCCTCATTTTGTAGGTGGCGACGTATCTCTGGACTCGTCGTGCGATCCAGATGTTGAATCACTTTGGAATGCGTATTGATTACTTCCTCAACAAGCACTCTAAGGGCAGCAGTGCCATAACCCTTGGATGGATCAAAAAACAGTGACTCTAACTTGCCGAGGTGCTCCTCAGAAACATCATCTTCCGGGCTTTCAACCATTTACTTTTCTCCATAAAAAAGCCCAACGCCATGACAGCGCCGGGCTTTCTCTTACATGCCAATCGAACTATTCGATAATGCTGGCGACGACGCCGGCGCCGACGGTGCGTCCGCCTTCGCGGATCGCGAAGCGCAAGCCCTCATCCATCGCACAGGACATGTCTGAGCAAAACCAAAAAGGCAAGGGTTTTCGCTACGCATCACCCGCTTAAACACAACGGCCTGCGCCTTTTTGAGGCAGCGGCTTAACATGCCCCAGCGCATCATGAATCTGACGCAATGTTCCAAAGAAGGTGGTCCTGGCCTCGCTCGCGCTTACCGTGCCATATGCTTCAGGTAGGCTCTCGAGCCCACCTTTCAGTAAAAGAGGACATTTGATATCAAGAGCGTATTGCGCTCCTCCATTGTGATGGAGCGTCGCTGAGAAAGCCATTTCAGTACCCACCACTTCTTTAAGCTCTTGCGCCAGCAGGGCAATAGACAACGAGTCGTTATTCATAACTTATCCCTTCCATCATAAAAAATGCCCGGGTTAATTATCACCCGGGCATCTCTTTATTTATGAAGATATCGTGAAGTTTTCTAAACTACTCGATAATTTTAGCAACGACGCCAGCGCCGACGGTGCGGCCACCTTCGCGGATCGCGAAGCGCAGGCCTTCATCCATCGCAATCGGTGCAATCAGCTGCACTTCCAGCGAGATGTTGTCACCCGGCATCACCATCTCGGTGCCATCTGGCAGCTTGATCGCGCCGGTCACATCCGTCGTGCGGAAGTAAAACTGCGGACGGTAGTTGCTGAAGAACGGCGTGTGACGGCCACCTTCATCTTT
>JAIEPI010000115.1 GCA_019749855.1 Rickettsiales bacterium
TCGCGGTGAAACCCAGCGAATGAGATTCCACATCGATCCTGCTTTGTCGTTGGTACCGGACGCCCGGGCACCGCCGGCACATGGTACGCCGTGCCTAATCGCAACGTGCCCGACAGCCGCATCTCGGGTGCGGGCTTTACCATGATGAGCGTGCAAATTGGTGCGGAGAATGATACCCGTTGGTTTAGCGGCAATTACGCGACCATTTTAGTGTTTGGTGGCAATAGCGGTAACCAGGAAACCTACATACCTGTTCTTACTGCAGAAGAAGCCTTTAATATCGACGAAAAAATGGATGATGGCAAACCCGGCATCGGCACCGTACGTGGCTTTAAGTTCAATCTGTGCGTCAATCCTGACTCCGCGAGCACCGCAGCGCAAAAGCAGGCAGCTACCTATGACCGAACGCTGGCAAGTCGCAATTGCTCGCTCATTTTCTCGCTGGCCGGTGACCCGGGCTGACCCTTAAGCGTTGCATGTTGGCAATATCTTTTAAGGTCATCTCATGACATCTCAATGAGTGTAAAAGACAACATATTAATAATTGTTTTACCAATGAAGCCTAAGATGAACTTTAGGTAAGATGAATTTTAGGTATTTGTGAGATTTCATAATGAAAAATAAAGGCTTCAGTTTATTAGAACTCTCCATTGTTCTGGTTATCATTGGCTTGCTGGCCAGCGGGGTTATGGTAGGGCAAAGTCTGGTGAAAGCGGCAGAGATAAGAAGTGTGATGGCAGACATGGATAAACTTCAGACTGCAATCTACACGTTTCGCGAAAAATACATGGCTATTCCGGGCGATATGCGCAATGCAACTGCTTTCTGGGGATTTGCTGCAGGAACCACCGGCAATGATGCCGCCTGTCAGAACACGTATTCAACCAATGCGCGAACTTGCAATGGCAATGGGGACGGGAGAATCGAACACAACGCCGTAAATTGGGGAGAACGCTTCCGTGCTTTACAGCATTTAGCCAATGCGGGTTTACTTGAAGGTTCATATACGGGACGGGATGGCTCTGCAACGCCTGGGGACCCACTTGATGCAAATTTCACTATTGCCGATGTTAATGTTCCAAGTTGCAAAAAAGCAGGCTGTCTCTTACGTTTAGAAAATAAGCCTACGACCGTCGGCGATGTTAACTGGTATGATTCTCCCTCATTCAACTACATTATTGCTGGAACCGCAAGTGCAGTTGCCAATACATTCAAGCCTGAAGAAGCCTGGAAAATTGACACCAAGCTGGATGATGGAAAGCCCGGGACTGGGATAGTGTTTGTCAATAAGCCAGGCGGAACGTGGGCACCTTTGTGTGCCACCACGGATGTCAGTGCCACGGCAGCATACAACCTGACTCATACGAGCGAGGCCTGCGAAGTGATTTTAGCTCTAAGATGAGTTGTCGTTATCAAACCTGCTTCGATTTTTTAAATCACAAGTTGATGCCGTCACTGGCAAAAATACCTATTGCCTCAATCGCCAAACTCTATCGCTTTTTCAAGGGCTCCCAGAAGAAGCATTTACGAGCGACTTTTGACCAAAATTTTGTAATAAATGCTTCTGCCACCATTCGTATCGCATTTTGCCAGTGACTCAGCGTAAGTCACTGAAATGCTTGAGGCCTCGATTTTTTTGCCCGCACGGATTGAGCTAATTTCAGCTTCTGACAGCTCAACGTTAAATAATGATTTAGCCGCACTGCTCACTTCATTTTGTAGTAATTCTTTCATTTCATTCAGGCGAGGAATTAAGGCTGGCTCTACATCCAGCCTGCCTTTTCCCCACCACTCATTGCCATTGCACAGCGTTGTCGTAAAATCCATTTGCCTCACCAGTTCTGTGGCATCTAAAACCGCATCCATAGTAGCGCTACCAGACGTAAATTTATCGGCTCTTGCATAGACCTTAATAAAGATATCCGCCTCAGGTTTCGCGTAAGTGAGATAAGGGCCAGGGCCACTGAGCTTGAAATGATTGGCTAACACATAATCATGCACCTGCCCGACCGTGATCGCGGTGGACGAGCGCGCGAAGGCGTATGAATGTAAGCCCACGACTATCAAGGCAACCAGCCCAGCCCGTTTCAATCGTGCGACATGACTCAACATGCGACATCTCCTGTTGAATTACGAAGTTTCTGCGGTCTTTAGCTGACATTGCGAAAATCATCAGCAGCAGCATACGAATTGCTTTGAGAAATTACACCTAGTTATAAAAGAACGGGTGGAGCTTCACAAGCCCCCGCCTGCTATGGAGGGTAAAACCTTATGGTGGATAATGCTCATGCAACCTTGGCGGCTTTTCAAAATAGTTGCAGATTATTGTATTATAATCATTTATTCTCAAAATTCGGCGTCAGTGAATAAATAACGTCATAAAAGCTTCTGCAAAATTAAAACATTAACATGCTATCATAATGTAGGATTATGAAGGGGTTCAACCATGCCCACCATATCAGGTAAAGCTGCAGAAGCTGCATTTAGGGCATTGCGTCAGGCAGCAATAGAGCGCATCCGTTTTTTTCAAGAGGCGTTGGCAGAGCGTGGTATTCTTGCGCGTGTTGGTGCAGAGCTGGAATTCTTTCCCCTTAACCAAAAGGGGGTGCCGCAAGATGATTTGCTGGATGCAAAGAAACTTACTGCCGCTTTACAGAGTGTGGCTACCATTGAAAGGGTGCATCAAGAAACCATTGCCAGCCGTGCACAATATGAATTAGTCACTGGTTTAAACCGACATAAAAGCGGCACAACTATCCATGACTCCAGTCCCCTTGCGGCAGCTGAAACCGTAGATGCTTTCAAACATGCGTTGCTTAGAAATGCTAAACGCCTAGGGCTAAGTGGTGTCGCTTTCAAAGCGCGAATGCAAGCAGGTACCGCATTACAAAATAGCGGATTACATGTGAATTTAAGTCTGTGGGATGGTGCAGGACGAAGCAACCTATTTTATCAACATTTTAAGCCAACGACGGATTTAGAGCGACATGTCGTAGACTCCATGATTCAAACTCATGCTACTTCTGTCCCAGCTTATTTTCCTTTCGCCGATTCTTATGAGCGCATTGCCGCAAGCGCCAGGGGCACGATAACGAACCCTGATTTTGCTATGGCTATCAGTTCTGCTGTCCCTACGCGGGCAGGCTATATGGCCAATAAAGGCACGACGCTGGTCAATGCCTATAACGTGCTTAAATCGGCTATAAGGGGGGAACCAGAAATAGGTTCAATTGCAGGAAGGCACGGGGATTTACTTCATAAGCCGCTTGGGCTATTGGAAGGTCTCGCGTTTCCGGGGCGTCGCTCATCCATGATTGGTTGGGAAAAGCCTTCTCAATATAGGCTTGAAAGCAGATTGGCAGGTGCTGACGCAGACCCATATATTGCAATTGCGGCAGATTTAGCCTCAGCTTATGAAGCTGTTACCCACCATGTCAGACCTTTTGTACATGGTATGATAATAAATTCTACAACCGAAAAGCTTATAAATGCTGGCGAGAAAAGTTGGGTGGTGACAAGACATCAAGGGCCATTTGATTCCTTGCCGCTCGCACTCAATAGTACGGTTGGGCATCAGGCTTTTGCAAGTAATGCAAGAATGCGAGCATTGCTCGGTGAAGATTTGTTTCACGGCATTACCGCCACTACGAGGCCAATAGGTATTGACCTGGCCACAAAAGAAGCAGTTGAAGAATCAACAAATCATTTCCAAAGGATGGTGCGCGGGCATAGAGGAAATGACTATGACAAAACCACCATTACCGATGGTATACAAGAGGCATTTGATGCTACGCCGCGATCTGTAGTAAATGAAAAGGGTAAGACTAAATGGACTGAGCGGATTGGAAGCAATCTTGGCAAAAGCAGATATTAATATTTTTACACGGCGGAATCAGCAGCAGCAGCATATGAAATTTTAGCATCAACACCAACGTTGGCGCTAGCGTACAACACGAGCGCAAAGAAACCTCGAAGCGAATTTGGGGTTTATTGAACGACGGGCACAAAGCGTTAAGCCACAATATACCGGGCCTTGTTTGCTTTATGTGGGCCAATCCATTGAAGGGCTTTCCGATATAGGTGAGCATACTGTAATCCGCTTATGCCAAGGCAAATCGTTGCAACGACGATAACTCCAACGTATCTCCAACTTTCTTCTGCAACTGTGGAATCACTTCTTTCTCAAACCAGAGATTTTTCTTAAGCCATATATTATTGCGCGGGCTGGGGTGCGGCAGAACCAGCATTTGCGGCCAGTATTCCTTCCATGCGCGCACGGTTTCGGTGAGATTTTCTTTTCGCCTCTCACCCAAATGCCAATCCAAAGCGTATTGCCCAAGGATCAGAGTTAGTTCGATATTCGGCAATTGCGCGAGGAGTTTGTTACGCCATGCCGGCGCACATTCCGGACGGGGCGGAAGGTCGCCTGATTTCCCCGTACCGGGATAGCAAAAACCCATTGGCAGAATGGCAATCTTCTCCGCGTCATAAAATATTTCTCTGCTCACGCCCACCCATGCACGCAGCCTATCGCCGCTCGGGTCATTAAACGGAATGCCGGTCTCATGAACGCGCACCCCAGGTGCTTGTCCTGCAATTAAAATTTTTGCCTTGGGATTGAATTGGAACACCGGTCGTGGCCCAAGCGGTAGGTGCTCCGCGCAGATGGTGCAAGCGTTGATTTCGCTCATGAGTCGTGATGTGGTGGCACGTTGTTTTTTCATAAAAGGCGTATCTCCAGACTACTTTGTGTGAGGAACAGGCGCTTATCATAGCGCCTGTTTCCCAGCAAAGATTAAAGTTCTGAAGGCGCTTTATTGTGGATTTGCGTCCAGTTGGCGTCAGCTTTTTTGATGTTACCCGGAATATCTTTTACCCAGATATTAGACACTTCGCGGCTTAAATTCAAATAGAGCTTGCCATCCACGATTTTCCATACAGTAGGATCGGAGATGAACTTTTTATTTTCGACAACACCGTAAGCACACCAGCCATTATATTGTGGCAGGTATTTTTCCGGGTTGGCTTCAAAGGTTTTTTTATGCTCATCGCTGGCGAATAGATAGTTGACACCATCATTAACGACCACATGGTCGCCGTTGCCTTTAACGGGCTTGCCGTCGGTGAAATAACCGACAACATCGTAGCCTTGAACGCCTACGGTGCTATGCTCCACTTCAGCGGCGAATGCCATCGAAGGGAGTAAGACGAGAGCCGCAATGGCCCCAATCAGCTTTGTTTTTATGCTCATAAGATTCTCCTGTAAGTGTTTAATTTTATTGAAGATGTTAACAACACGAAGCTACGCATCGCCCGGTTTCTCCTTTCACCGCTTACGGGCACATGGCGTGCCGATAATTCCAAAATTTGCCTCTCAATTACTTCCATTAGGCTTTGGTGCGGCGGGCAATATGACGCCTGCGCGGAATGGTTACTGTTAAACCGCATCAATATTCCATATGTATTTGATCGCTTCAGAAAATTCGCACAGCAGCATACCTGCCTACCGGGCGCTTGCTGCGTTGCAAACGCTAAATTCGCAAGGCTTATTCAAGCTTTTTGTCGAACCGGATTTGGGAGTTGGTTGAGAGTCAAAAAGTGTTAGGCAAAATAATAGTTAATAGCATGCAGCCTCACTTAACTCAGCCCTCTATCATCCCGGCCCCATAGGCTGTAAGGAATTTTGGCTAATTGCTGGTTGGAATACTTTTCAATTCCTGTAATATTTTTTCCTATCCAATCCGGAAGGTTATCAGGAATTTTATCAGTCTCAATTTCAGCAGTCACCAATCCAGTATTTTTTCCCTGAAATACATCAACTTCCCACTTTTTTCCTTCAATATCTAGCACATGACGAATCTTTGCCAAAGAATGCGGACAATGCGTAATAAGTTTCAAGGCGCTATCTTTGGAAATAGGAAATTCAAGTTCACGGCGGCTGGCAATATTCTCTGTTTTGGCTTTGATTGTTAGAACGTAGTGGCCATCACTGTTACGAATACGCGCTTCAGTTCCCTCATCAATAATAATTTCTCCGTGTTCATTGGTAATTTTTCGTAAGTTATCTACGCCGAAAGCTTCCAAAACATCCTGTGGAATTGGCAGTATCGTTTCTTGACCTGAAAAATTTACTGTAATGGCTGCTGACGCACCGTTAATTTTTAAATTCAGCGGCGCAATCTCATCATCTGTTTTTGGGAAGTAATGTTGAGTGATATTTTTTACAGCTGAAGGAGCAATTGCTTTCCAGTCATCATTTTTTACTAAGAATTTATATTCCGTCTCTAAATCACCGCTCATTAAGACACCTCTCTTAATGAAGTTACCTTGTTTAGATTTGCCAAAAGAGCTTTTTGTGCAGGATTATTTTGGCTTAGATATGCAGGAAGCCCCGCCGAGCCATTTTCGGCACTAATAGTTTGAAGACGAGCCTCGTCGCGTCCGATGACTTCTCCTGCAGCAGCGAACCCAAGCTGTGCTTTTTGCGCTTCCGGCAGGCCTACTACTTGCCCTAACAAATAGCCGCCAGCAAAGGCATCACCGCCGCCAACGGTGTTGACTATTCCGTGTGGTGGTCTTGGCGGCACATATTGTTCTGAAATGCCTTGATTGCTAACGACACGCACGCCGTGTTTTCCATTTGTCACTACAAATGTCACGGGTGGAATTTTATCTTTGCAGTAGGTTGTATGCGCATACGTAAAAGCGGCATCGTTTGCTGCAAACTTATCTGCCATATAAGCTGGATCAGCTTGCTTGGCTTTTTCCAATGCCTCGCCTTCTAAACCATTCCATTTGGCCTCGTGCGGCTTACGCCACTCGGTATCCATACGCATTAGTCGTCTGAATTCACCCGTGTTAGCGGAAATAATGACGGGTGCCACCTTGCTGGCTCGTTCTAATGCTGATTTCAGGTCGTCTGATTCAGCAATAGGTTGTGCGCCTGCAGTTAGAACAATTGTCGGACGTTTGCTTGGCTCTTCACCTGCCGCTTCTACTTTTTTAAGCAAAACATCAAGAAAGTCATTATATTTGCCTGAATATTTCATATACCCGCCAAGCATTACCATTTTAGTTTGGCTTAAATCCATTTCTTTGAGTTGCTCCAGTGCGCCGTCTAATGTCCTGTCACACGAATCTTGAAAACTAGGGGATGCAACGATAATACGATCTCCGTCCACAGGAATAATGTGCGCCGTCATGGTGCGGCCTGCGGGCGTGGCATGAGCAATGAGTCCTTCCAGAGATTTCTGGAAAACGTGGCCAGCTTCGTCATCGCCGACAGCCGTTAGGAATGTGCCGCTGCCGATCAAGGCCTTATTATTGGTTTTTGCGTTTGCCATAAGATAAAAGCTATTCGCCAACGCGCCGCCTGCTTCAATCGTTCGTGGTTTGCCAAGAATCTGGTTACGAATTGACTCTGCCTTCTCGCGTTCAGTATCGCCGGTTGCAGTCAAATGATTGTCACCTGCAAATGCGAGCAGTTTTGCGTCAAATTCTTCTGCGCTTACCAGAATATTCTCACCTTTGCGTGGAGGGTTTTCGGGCTTCAAAGAACGCAAAAAACTGTCACGCAGGCTCGCGTTTGCATTCTTCTCATCGTAAATATAGTCCGTGACTGCGGTTTCAATACCGATAACAGCGGGTGAATGTGTCATTTTGCTTTCCTGTATAAAAATCTTCGGAACTAAATGCTTCAATTTAGGATAAGGCAGATAAAACAAGCTACTCTATTGTATTTATTAAGCTTTCAATATCAACCCCAAAAATGGGTATCAATCGCTCACCGAAAGTTAGAACCAGAGCCAACTCAGGCTCCCACGCGGAAAAACTTCGAAGCGGATTTTGGAGTTTATTGAACATCAAAATTCCATAGAATTATTTAGAAGAAATGATCTTTTGTTCTGTACTAAAGGCAATCAAAGTATTCGTTAAAAATGCAAGATCAAAATCTACATGCCCTTTTTCGGGTAGATAAATGGAGCGTTTTGGCGCGTTTGCTTTTTCAAAAAGCATTTTACCCAAACGAATAGGCACAATGGTATCTTTCTCGCCGTGAAAAAGCAGTAATGGGACATGCACTTTAGAAATCTTACTCAAAGAATCAAAATGGTCCTTAAGCAGCCAATGCGTCGGTATCCATGGATATTTATCTGCAGCAACTGCATCCACAGACGTGTAGGGCGATTGCAACACTAATGCAGCTGTAGGAAATTCTGTTGCCATTTGAACGGCGACGCCGGTACCTATGGATTCACCATAAATGATAATATCATGCGGTTTCAGTGCGGTTTTTGTAGATGCATACTCCATCGTCGCGCGTGCATCCTGATAAAACCCCTCTTCCGAAGGACGACCTTCACTACTGCCATAACCCCGATAGCTAAGTGCTAAAATTCCGAATCCCGCATCCGAAAGCAATTTATAATAATGCGCACGTCCGCCCAGATGACCGCCATTGCCATGAAAATAAACTATGGTTGGGTAACCGGCGCGCGCTTTACGATGCCACACCTGTACATGCGTGCCGTCTGCGCTCTGTAAGTGCAGATCTTCAAAATCTTGCAATCCGTAGATAGTCGGCGCCTGAATGTTAGTCTGCGGTCTGTAGAGAAGATGACGTTGAGCCGCCCACATGAGTAGAAGTGGGGAAGGTGCCCCGGTTGAATATCTTAATATAAAAGTGGCAGAACTGTTTTATGAGGCAACCGGAGCATTACGGAAATTAAATCGTGACATTTACACACAGCACCCTTTCGAAACACAAGCGCGTTATTTGGCAAATTCTGTGTGTAGCAATATTGGCGAACGCCTGAAAAGCCGGGAGCTCTAGAGCGCATGAGAGCACCACTTATCCCAGCGTTCTGTCACGCTACTGCATGATACCCGCAAAAGACCCATGACTTTTTACTTGCTCATTCCCTGCCTGTGGATATGATGGTTAATTGCGCGCTATGCTTGCGCACTATCGTCGCACTCCGCTCGCAGTTACCCTTATCTCCACAGGAACCACAACCATAAGTGGTGGTATAAATATGGAACGGGTTGATTGTAACGGACCTTAAATTACCCCGGTTGCTGGTCTAGACGATGGGGTGCAGCTCTCATTACCATTATCCGAATAATAAGATTCACAGACGCTTATCCCACTGTAGCAAATAAATTCTTGCCTTCAAGTTTCAAAAATGGTGTCGGGCGCTTAATGAAACTTAGAACCAGCGCCAAGTCAGGCTCCCAAGCAGAATTGAACCACTTTTGAATATACCACTTCCAAAGTGGTGACCCCGGTCGAACATAACGCCATAATACTCCGAAAGCTTGTACGGCCTTTTCTCAAATTCTTCACAGGCCTAAATCCCGATTCCAATTAGACAAGGTATGAAAAAACCCGTAGGGCTGTCACTTTGGCTATTATTGCCCAGTGCCACCTATCCCTAGTCCATCTGAAAAGAAGTAGAACCGAAATGATTACGGTGGATAAAAAAATTCCTGTACCAAGTGTCATTCAAAACCGTCGCTGTTTTCTTAGCCACTCCCAAGGCATAGTAAACTTTCACTGCCATACGCCAGCCGCTTGTTTCTTGCCCTGATTTTCTGCCTTGCGTAGCGCATGGAGTAGTGCCGGTAATTCACGGCAATCCAGCCAAGCCTGACGCCCCAAGCTGCTAGTTGAGATTGTGTCGCCCATTACCTAGGCTATCACGCTCTTGCCGCATGACGGCTGACCGCTGCGATAAGGTGAATCGACAGATTGATCTTCTACGAGACTTCTTGACGGAGTTTTCATTCCAAACCCTACCTCGAGGCAAGGTGGATATGGTGAAGACTCGAGAAAAATGCAAATGATTACCAGAACTATGAACAGCGATGCCTTGTGCTGTCTTTTGCAGGGGGCAAGCTAAAGGGAAGAAAATGATAAGGTTTGCGCTCAGTTTTCAGCCAGAGTCTTAATCAGTGCTGCAATCCGCTGACGCTGGCTAGAGGACTGAATGCGTCGGTAGTCCCGACAAAGCTCAAGCACTTGCCGATCCCCTATCGCCACATCGCCTTGCTCCTCATCACCATGAGCTGACAAATAAAGCTCACTGGCTTTGGACGGCAATCCTTCAAAAAAATGAGAGACAGAAACACCCAGATTTTGGCACAGCTGATACAGCTGTCCCGCACTGATACGATTGAGCCCTTTTTCATACTTCTGTACCTGTTGGAAAGAAAACCCCATTATTTTCCCTACATCCTTTTGAGTCAGGCCTCGTTGCAGGCGCATCTGACGCATTTTCTCCCCGATGGACAAGTCAAGATAGTCAGTCACAAAGTTCTCTTAATGGTTGCAAGGCTTTAGTTTAATTCTAAGTAAAGCAAAAACTTAAATTACGGTCAAGGAACAATCTAAAGACAATCCCATTCACTTATAAATTGAGTTATTCACCTTAGAGCAGGCCTTATCTTGTCACTTCCGTGGCAGGGCTTCAAGTTAAGCCCAACCGTCATTCAGGAGGCTTTATGTCACTTTCCCTGCTTTCTACTCCCCGTCATGCGCCGACTTTGAGTGAATTTCGTATTGCTGAGCCGGAAGAAGTCATCATTGAGCCTACCAACCGCATGGAATACCTGCATCAGTATTTTTTCATCCGTGAATACATCTACAGCCGTGATCTTGGGCTGGAAAATTTTTCCGGAGCTGAGGATGCCATTGATCAGTACAGCCATTTCATTGTCGCCCGTAAGGGAGAATTCTGTTTTGGCGGGGCACGCTTGACCATTTCGTATGCGGACACACCAAGTATTTTACCTCTCGAGCACGATGAATTCCGCATTTCCAAACTATTTCCTAGACTCGCTGGAGTGACCTATTGCGAACTTGGTCGCACCGCCTTATTGCCAGCTTATCGCAGTGGTGAGCACCTAAATGCCATTTTTGCCGCAGCTATTGATTTGGCGATCAACGAGGGATGCAAAGTTTTCCTAGGCGCTTCCCCACGCGTCGTAGCACGGCGTTTTTGCACTGCCTTTCGTCAGCATGGTTATCCCGCCATGGTGCATCCCACTTTGGCTGTTCCCAAGCAAGCCGTGCATGAAGGTATCGATCTTAGTTTTCTGATAGGTAGCCTCGATCCTTCCTGCGATCTCCAGCAGTTTCTTTGATTCACCCCCCACCTTGTTAAGGAGAATTGTTATGCTTACCGCCTCACATTCACGCCCCGTGACAGATGATGTCATGGCCCTGCTAGATCTCTTTCCTAAAAAAGCCGCTGATGCCTTGCGTGAGCCTTTTCGCGCTATTGATTTGGTGCAATACCAGAACTTCCTGAAAATGATGTATTATTATACGTTGGACAGTGAAAACAAGCTGCAGTTCGCTGCTGACCGTAGTGATACCGAGGAACTACGTGACTATTATCTTCAAATGAAAAAAGAAGAAACGCGTCATTACCTCCTGGCACAGGCAGATTACGAAGCTTTTGGTGGAACAATTGATACAAACTTTAAACCAGATGTCGTACAGGCGTTTGATGACTTCTGGTACAGTTTGGGACAGTCGGACGCGGCCGAATTTGCCGCAGCCTTGTATGTGTTTGAATCCATCGCCTCTCTGTTGCGTGAGGACATCAAAGAAACCTTGCTGCGCCTCGGTGTCATCGGCAAGCAGTCACGCTGGCTTCGGGTGCATGTGCAGGCTGATGAGGAGCACGGTGCCGAAGCGCGAGAAATTTGCGCTACTTACAACTCACGTCATCCACAGGCAATGCTGGCTGCTGCTCAGGGTGCTGTGGATAAATGGGTCGCTGTCTTTCAAGACTCTATTGCCTAAAATGAAACAGCTTTAATATTGTCGGTTGCATAAATATGGGATAAATCTCTCCACATCTGCAACCGACAATAAGCATAATGCGAAAGCTATTCTACTTCCATCTCTTGGTTTTCCCTAGCCTTGCGCTCGGTAATGACCTTCCCACGTCAGACTTTCTGTCGTTACGGGAGCTATCTAATGTTAAGGTCTACACGGCGTCTCGTCAGTCTGAGGACCCCATGGCCTCGCCTTCTTCGGTCTATGTGATTACTGACGAGGATTTGCGCCAGATGGGTGTGACACACCTGGCCGATGCTTTGCGTACAGTTCCAGGTCTGCACGTTGCTAAAGCAAGCAACAACCAATGGGTTGTTAGCGCGCGCGGCTTTAGCGAGCAATTCTCGAATAAGCTTCTGGTTCTGATGGACGGCATGCCCGTTTATTCCACGATTTATTCCGGCGTGTTATGGGACCAGCAGGATCTGGTGCTGGAAGACATCAAACAAATTGAAATCATTCGTGGCCCCGGGGCTACTTTATGGGGCGTAAATGCCGTTAACGGTGTCATTAATATCGTCACCAAAAATGCTGAGGAAACACAGGGCACTTATGTCAAAGCCACCACTGGTTCGCATTACCCCGCGATCATCGAGGCGCGGCACGGGCAGAAGTTAAAAGCGGGTGGGTATGGGCGCACCTATGCCAAGCTGCGCCGTGAGGAGAGCATCCCAGGCGGTGCCACACATGCTGGCGATCACGGATGGACCCAAGGCGTCGGAGGCTTCCGTTATGATCAGGAGTTCAGCTTTAATAACAAAATGATTTTACAAGGCCGCGGCTATCAGGCGAAAGAACGCTCCGATTATCGGTTTCCCACTTTGCAGGCACCGTTTGTAAGTGAGCAGACACGAGAGGAGCGCTCGCGCGGATTCTCTCTACAGGGCAAATGGCAATACGGTGTAAGTGAGGTCTCCGATCTTCAACTACATGGTTATGTGGATTATTTTCACCGTGACTATGCTGGTGCAAAATTTGACGTGACCACCGCGAGTTTAGAGACACAACAAGATTGGCAAATCAATGAGCGTAACAACCTAATCTGGGGAGGCGGCTACACTGGTGTGCATGATACTATTGCCGGAACAGACTGGCTTTACTATAGCCCAGAGTCACGTAATACCCAGTTCGTGAATGTGTTTACTCAGGAGACAATGCAGTTACTTCCCGAAGTTCTGGCTCTGACTCTGGGTGCGAAGGTTGAGAGTAGTACCTACACAGATCTGGAGATTCAGCCCAGTGCCAAGCTCGCCTACCGTGTCCATAAAAACGATACACTCTGGGCATCTGTCTCGCGCGCTGTACGCAGCCCAAGCCGCGGATCATTTGACGTGCGGGTCAATCTGCGCGGTACTCCTCGGGGCTATATCACTCAGGTGGGCGACAGGCAGTTTCAGTCAGAAGTCATGACCGCTTACGAGGTGGGATACAAAGCCAATCTGACTCCCCGCCTCTATAGCGATATTACAGCCTTTCATCAAACATATGAGGATTTACGTACCTTTTCTCCAGACGCTCCGTTTGGCAACATCGCCCTCCCCCTGAGGGTGGGTAATGGAGGCACAGCAACGAGCCAGGGGATTGAGATTGCCACGGATTATACGGTGAATGACCGGATGCGCCTTTGGGCAGGTTATTCGCTTTTGCAGCTTGATTTTAATCTGGCTAACAATGTGGTTGATCCAACATTTCTTAATGACGAAAGACGCTCTCCGCAGCAACAGGCCTCGCTACGTCTTAGCTATCGTTTGACTCCGGATGTCTCCCTCAACAGCTCGCTTTACTTTGTCGATGCATTGCCGGCGAATCAGATCCCCGGCTATACCAAACTTGACAGTAATGTTCGCTGGCAACTCGCCGATGGCATTACCGCTATCCTTGCTGGTGAAAACCTGCTCGACGATCGCCATCCGGAATTCAGCGCACCACTTTACAGTTATTCCAGTGAAATTCCCATGAATGTTTATGCCTCTGTTGAGCTTAGATTTTAATGAAATGGCGATGGTTAATAATCATTCTGCTTGGCAGTTTGATAAAGCTTCCCTATGCAGCCGCAGACCCATTGAAATTTACCTCGAGTAAGGAGCGTCAATTGATTATCAAAGCTAGCTATCTATATAATCTGACGCACTATGTTCGATGGCCAGAACCCCTCAAGCCTCGTCTGGAAGTTTGCCTACCGCAGCATGCCGCCCTTCAGCCATTTATGACTGGCTTGCAGAGGAAGAAGGTTAATGAGGCGACATTTTCCATTCGCACCACTGCCTTTACTCGCCAAGATCTCATGGCGTGTGACCTAATCTATTTTGATGCCACCTCGCCCCTGCGTGTGCTAAATCCCCTCTCAGAGCGACCTGTACTTACCGTTGGGGAGGGCTCGGATTTTCTGGCCTTGGGCGGCATGCTTTCTTTTCAGGAAACCAACGGACGGATTGCCCTCAGCATCAACCTTCAGGCCACACGCAAAGCTGGACTGGAGGTCAGTCCCAGTTTACTGGAAATTGCATATAGGGTGATTCAATGAAGTTTCTTGAAACATGCTCTTTCCGCGCTCATATTCGTCTGGCATTACTGCTGGCCAGTGCTGCCACTGTCGGCTTAACGGCAATCGGTCTGATTGGGATGGGGGCACAAACCCTGCTCAAAGACACCCAAGACGAACTGGCAATGAGCGCCAAACTCTTGGGAGATCGCTCTGCTGCGGCCCTTGCTTTTGACAATAAAAACTTTGCCACCACCACGCTGGAGGTTCTTCTCCAGAATCCTGCCGTAGAGGTTGCCTGCCTGTTTGATGCTCAAGGCAAGCTCTTTACAAATTACCTAAAGCCCGAGATCAAGGATCACTCAGCGGGATGCCAGCCCTGGCGCACGGAGGCTCTCAAGCAGCAAACGTCCAGCCGCTATGAAGGCGGGCGTATAATCGTCTCCCAGCTGATTTTTATGAACGAAGAAGGTGTTAGTGTGGATATGGTGGGCACCCTGATTATCGTCGCCAGCCCGATTCGCCTGCAGAGCTTTATTTACCAGCAAACCATCACAGGGTTAATGGTCGTGGCCGTTGCCATGCTTTTGGCATGGCTGCTCTCCTTAGCTTTAGAAAAGCGGATATCCCATCCCGTGATGCAATTGGTCGAGGTGGCGCAGCGTATTCATGAGCGCAAGGATTACTGCTTGCAAAGCGAGCCACTGCTGAAAAATGAGCTGGGTATTCTACTGGTCGCCTTTAAGGATTTGCTACGAGAGCGTGATGCCGCCCATGCCCACCTGCTGGAGCGCAGCATGGAGGTAGAGCATGTCTACCGCCTAAGCAAAAGTCGCCTGAAAGAGGCTAAACGAGCCTTCGACAAGCCCCTACATTCCCTGCGTGGTTGCTATGCTATATTTCAGGGCAGGGTCATGGGACATACTTTGCATGATGGCTATTTGCAGTTTCTCGATGATGTGCAAAATGACATGGAAACCCATGACATGATGCTGGAATCTGCTTTAACACTCACCGAACTCTACGAAACTGCTTTGAAGCACAATAAAGCTTCCTTGTCGCTTGTGACGGTTTTGCAAACCTGTTTCAAAAAAGTGCCTCCCGCCCAGCTGCAATTACAGCTTCCACCCCAAGTGGTCAGTCAGGATCCCCGTCTCCTTGTCTACAGTGCCACGTTTGAGAAGATGCTGGAAATGTTTGTTGGCTATTATCAGCTGTGCCGCGAACAACAACCCTTACCGCTTTTTTTGGAAGCCGAGATCTTACAGACTCCCTCACGTCTTTGCCTGCGTCTGCTGATTCGTGTACAGTCGAAAAGTCCACGCAGTGACAATTTGGAGCAGCTGATCCGGCAGGTCAAAAAAGGTGATCTAGATTTTTCTGCAGCCGGGAATGATCCTTATGAACCCCAACAGGGAAATCTTATTTTGGAACAGATGGGTTCGGAGGCAGAAGAATATAAATTCCTGATCGACAGCATGTCATATCTGGGCGCCTCCAATAAGATCATTGTGTCCTCTGATGTGCAGCTTTGTGCGCTGGAAGCGACTCTGGATTTAAGCTCCTGCCTACAAAGGAACGATCAGCTTGTAAAACTGTAACACGGGAGGATAGCATGACGGGACGCGAAGTTATTGAAGTGGACAGCATCATTGGGCGCAACATTGAGCGCCGCAGACGGCAACTGTCTATGACCCAGCAGGCAGTTGGCAAGAAACTTGGGGTCACACATCAACAGATTTACCGTTATGAAACCGGACAAAGTCGAATCCCCAGTGACAAAATCTATCTCTTGGCACAAGCGCTGCGTATGCCAGTGAGTGATCTATTCGCTGGACTGGAACATACAGGCCCCAAGGGTGTCTCCAGAACGTCCTGCGATACGGAACACCTGACCCAGAGCCTTCTTCATTCCTACAGCAGTATAAAGGACCGCTCTTTGCAATCTTGCCTGGTGCAACTGACCGGCATGATTGCGCGGATGTAGAATTCACTGCCCATTAACAAATATGCCCAATGTAATGCCGTCACCAGCAGGCCGAGCTGTACGCAAAGGCCGGTAGTTTTACTTTCTTTTGATGCCACTTCATCGACCTCAATTGCGAGCGAAAGAGCTCGTTCAATTTCGTCTTTTAAATCATTGCCTGCAACTATATTGAATTTCTTCAAATTTAATTGATGCCCAACCAAAAGATTGGTGCATTGTGAAAAAGTCCAATACCGCTTACGCAAGCAACTAGCGTAATCTCGGTCTATCCAGCCACAATCTTCGGTTTTCAGCTCTTCCTTATGTTTGCAAACGTAATCAATAAATGAATCTGACAGCCAGTAATTTAACTTGCCGTCATATGCCCATTGAGCAACCGATTTTGGATGCAAATATTGATTATTCGATCCATCCTCTGGCCGTTGAGCCTCCATTATCAAGATATTTTCAAGGTAAGAGACGTTTTCAGTCCACCGGTCAAATCTCAATTCGTATTTCCAAGGTGATTCTTCATATAGCACTTCTAGGGTGACTCGCTCTTTAGGGTCTGTTCCAAGCAAAAGCATTGCGGCTTCCTTTTTATGCCACAAACTCTTTTTGAACCACTTATCTAGGCACTCGGTGTAGTGCATCACCCAAAAATCCTTTCATTCATCCGCGCTACCACTTGGCTTGTATGGGCCTCGGAAAGATGCGCGTAGCGTTTCACCATTTGCAGCGTTTTATGGCCCAGCACCTCGGCAATCTCGGCCAGTGATGCGCCATTCATGGCGAGGTAAGAGGCGGCAGAATGGCGAAGGTCATGGAAATGAAAATCTTCAATCTCCGCTTCCACCAGCGCGTTATCAAATGCCTTGCGGATGCTGGCAGGTTTGTTGCCTGCACGGTTCGGGAATACCAGTTCCGTATCAGTTCGGCGGCTGTTCTCATGTATCCGCATGGTCTCCAACGCATGACCGGTCAGCGGCAAAACGCGTCGCTCGCCGTTTTTGGTTTCATGCAGGGTGATGACGCCGCGTCGAAAATCCACATCTGCCCATTTCAAGCCCAGGATCTCGCCAAGCCTCGCCCCTGTGGAAAGCGCCACCACCACCACGGTATAAAGATACGGGCTGCGCGTATTTTCACGGCAAATTTTTAGCAGTGCCACTCGTTCCGCATCCGAGAGAAAACGCACCCGCCCTCCTGCTTCACGGGGCCGTGACACTTTGCGAACTGGGTTATCCTCCAGCCAGCCCCATTCTTTGACAGCGATGGTGAACGCATGCGACAGGGCGGCAAGGTAACGATTGACGCTGGCTGGGCTTCGGCGTTTTGTTTCAGTTATCATCATGCGGCCAAGTTCATCGCGCTTCTCGGCAATGAGGGAGGGTGTCACATCGCAAAGGGTGTAGGCTCCGAGCTGGGCCTTCCACCAGTCCAGTTGCGCCCCCTGCTGTTCAGCAAAGCCCTTGCTACGGCTTTTGGCAGGCAGCACATCCCGCTTGTAGCGTTCTATCAGGTCAGCCAGCGTGTGCTTACGGGCTTGTGAGGTTTTGAAATAGCGGCCCTCACGAATGGCGGCTTCCGTTTGCTGTGCCCAGCGTTGCGCGTCCGTCTTGCGGGTAAAGCTGGCCGTTTGAGGTGGAGAACCCTTCAGCCTGACTTTAACGCGGAAGCTGGTTTCTCCGCTATCTGTCTTGCGTGTTTCAATCGTTGCCATGCGCTGCCCCTGATAATGGAATAGACGCTACAACAAACAACCGCTATTGGCAACACATGATAGACAATCTTGTGCCTTCTTTATAAAGTTGATTCTTTTTCAAGTTATAAGCTTTCTGTGTCTGACTCCATGGGACACTAAAGGGACAATCTCGGGACAGTAAAGGGACACTTCCCCACTTAAGTGACTTCTTTCGGTTAGCTGGAATTTACTGGGAAAAGCTGCAGGAAGTGATGGCCAAGTGTCCCGCCAGTGTCCCATGGACAAAAAAATGGCCCCAATTCTTAGTTGGGGCACTTTCTGAATTATTCATATATTTGAGAGTGGTGCCCCCGGTCGGACGTACTCGCGGCGCGCATGCGCGCTTGCTGCGTTGCAAACGCTAAATTCGCACATCACTACGTTCATGCTCATTAAGCTTATTGTCGAACCTTCGGCTCTCGCTCGCCGCGGACAAATACCATAGGATGAGGGGGCAAATGCCCCCTCATCCTATGGTGCCCCCGGTCGGACTCGAACCGACACATCCTTACGGATACAAGATTTTGAGTCATATTTGAGGGCGTTACTACTGGTTGCTTTATATCCCCATATAACGCTATGAGGCAAGGATTTTCAAGTCATTCACGAAAGCGGTCATTACTATCGTTCCCTACCATTTAGCATGAATTCCTACCCACCGTGCCGACTATGTGCCGACCAGAAAAATGGTATTTTCGGCAGATGCAAATAAGATTCTCAGTCATACGCGTCTACCAGCCGAAACTATAATAACGGAGATAAAAACGTCTTCTTATTATAGTTTAAGTGTCAAAAGGTATAATAAGCCAGTGCATGAATCATGTAAAAGTGATGCGCGTGGTGCCTATGCCGTTATCACTTCCAAAGGCAAAAAACTCCGTCGCGCTATATAGCCGTTACCGAGATGCCGTACGCACGCATTTTTTATAATATGAATGAGAAAGAAATGGGTATTCTTACAAAATTGCTGGAAAAAAATACGCAATGGGGCGGACATAATATGACCGCCCCATTGCCATATTATGCAGCTTTACGTGTTTGAACAATCGGGAAGTCAATTTCCGTTTTTGCTACTTCATTGATGTAATTTGTCCAAGTGTTGAGGGCAACATGCTGCACGATTTCTATCACTTGTGCATCATCATAGCCTGCTTCTTTCACTGCTTTTACATCTGCATCGCTAACATGACCACGCTCCTCCGCTACTTTTACGGCAAACTTCACTGCGGCAGCAGCTTTGAGGTCGTTTGATGTACCGTTGCGGTTGGCGTCGATTTCATTATCATCTAGCTTAGCGAGGTTTTTGCCAAGATAGGTGTGCGCCGAGAGGCAGTAATTGCAGCCATTCACTTCAGCAACAGCGAGTGCAATGCGTTCGCGGGTGGCAGCAGGCAAAACACCTTTGCTGAGTGCACCTGACATTCCGAGATAGCCTTCCAAAGCCGCTGGACTGTTGGATACCAACCTGAACAAGTTAGGAACTGAGCCGAGCATTTTGTGAACGGCTTGAAGAAACGATTGTGAAGCGGCAGGTGCGGCTTCAACGGTAGCTGGGGTTGGAATACGTGACATGGTAAACTCCTTTGATTCATTGTTAAACGTGACCTTAAAGAGGGGCACATCTTTAATATACAGACCTGTCTATATGTTGGCAAGTAAAAAGTAGACAGACTTGTCTGTTTGTGTTATGGTAGAGGTATTAAAACTGGAATATTTATGATAATCAATGCTTTAAAAGACGGTACAGATTTGCGCCACCGCGATCCTAAGGAGCTGCCTGTACGTGAAAAAATACTGAGAAGCGCGGTCATTCTATTTAATCGTCATGGTGTGCATACCACGGGGATCGATACCATTATCGCCGATTCCGGTGCTGCAAAAATGTCTTTTTATAAGCATTACCCCTCAAAAGGCAAGCTGGTACTAGAGTATCTGCGTTATAAAGACCTGTTTTGGTTCGCGGGCTTGAAAAAATATACCGATGATATATCCCTCACTCCGAAAGATAGGCTGCTTGGTATATTTGATTTTTTCAAAGACTGGTTTTCAGAACCTGATTTTCGTGGCTGTCCCTTCATCAAAGGTCTTTCTGAATTTGATGCTGGTTATGATACAGAAGTGCTGGAATGTATTGGATCGCATTTTTCCAAAACCCAACAGATTGTGCATGAACGCCTCTCTGATCTATATGGGGAGACAAACGCCACATCGCTCACCCCTAAATTTATGAGCTTAATTGCTGGTGCGACCATCGTCGCACAAGCGACAGGAGCTCCAGAAATTGCAGGGGTAAATAAAGAAATCGCAGAAACCTTGCTTGCCCAATATCAAATAAATTAGAGAGAATCTTTATGTCGCGTCCGCCACTACCACCATTTAATCACGAAACCGCCACGCAAAAAACGCGTATGGCTGAGGATGGTTGGAACAGCCGCGATCCAGCGCGTGTTGCCCTTGCCTATACAGCCGATAGCCAGTGGCGCAACCGAAGCGAATTTTTGCAAGGCCGCGAGGCTATCGAAAAATTCCTCACCGCCAAATGGCAGCGCGAGCAGCAATATCGATTGGTGAAAGAACTCTGGGCATTCACTGGCAATCATATCGCTGTGCGCTTTCAATACGAGTGGCATGACGATAAGGGGAAGTGGTGGCGCTCCTACGGTAACGAGCAATGGGAATTCGCCGAAAATGGCTTGATGCAACGCCGCGAAGCCAGCATCAATGACGTGGCCATCACCGAAGCAGACCGCAAATTTCGCTGGCCGCTTGGCATTCGTCCGGATAATCATCCTGGTTTAGCGCCACAACCTTTATAGGTTATCACGGCAACTTACAGGTGGTTTTAGCACTTACGCGTGATTATCTATTTGGTGCCCCTGGCCCGACTCGAACGGGCACATCCGAAGATACTGCATTTTGAGTCAGACACGGAAGCGCCCTGTTAGTTCACTATAAATCCACACAAATTCCTATAATGCAAGATTTTTCAAGGTGTTCCGTTGGAGGGGGTATTACTACAAGTCCACATGGTTCAAGAGAGGTTTTTACCCACCGTGCCTACTATGTGCCGACCAGAAGACGAATGAGAGTTTCCAAATCTAATTTTGTTCGCACAAGATTTTTGCTCTGATGTGTCTACCAGACTCACTTTTTCATGTTTTCTCGACGTTCCTCCAAGTTCACTACCACGTCATCTTTTTTCTGCAAAATGTCGTTTATCTTCGTACCCACTGCATCAGAAATTTGCTTCCTATGCGAATCGACAAGGTGAGAATAACGCTTCGTGGTTTGCGGTGTCAAATGCCCTAAGAGCTGACCGATTTCTTCCAGCGTTAAGCCGGCCATAATAGCGAACGATGCAAACGCATGGCGCAGATCATGCTTCCGCAGGTTTGCCAGACCAGCTCGTTTCAGGATACGATGCCACATCTCGTTTGGTGGCGAATGATGCCTGCCGAGCTTTTCTTGCACCCCGACGAAGTAGCCTGGGAACAAATACGGATTGCCTACTACTCGCTCCAGCTTCTCAATTTCGGCCATCGCCAACGGTGAAAGGTTGATTTTCTTTTTCCCCGTTTTGGAATCTGGAAGGTCTAAGGTATTTTCCTCATAGTTGATGTATTCCCATTTTGCGGTCAGCAACTCGCCTTGGCGCGCGCCAGTGTAAATCAACATACGGAAGAAAATCATCATGCTGCGTTCTTCGGTCTTATCCTCCTCGCACTGGTTGATGGTTTCAATCAGCTTGCGAAGTTCGCTTTCATTCAGATAGCGGTCGCGCTTATTCTCCTTGTAGCGTTTGATGCCAAGGCACGGATTGCTATTAGGCTCACGGATACCCCAATCCTCGCAAACACTCATCATGTGCGAAAGGCAGGCAAGCGCACGGTTGGCGGTTATAGGTGTTTTATGCAACTTGCCATGCCACTCCTGAACATCTTTGCGCATAATATCTTCCATCGCATGATTTCTGAAATGCGGCATAATCAGCGTTCTTAGCACCTCTTTTTTGCCTTTAACGGTGGAAGGCTTATTGTGGTGAGTGATATATTCATTCACGTAGCGTTCCTTGAAATCCTTGAGCAAAGTTTTGCCACGCTCAATTTCTCGCTTGTCGGCAGGATCATCACCCAATGCAATTTTGGCGTAATACTCTTTTGCCATTACCTTTGCTTGCTCGGGTGTAAGCGCACCATGCTTGCCAATCTTAATGCGTTTTTTGGGCGCATCACGACCGCCAGCTCCTTGCCGATAATCCAGCACGTAGATTTTAGAGCCGCTTGGCTCAATCTTAACTGAGAATCCTGGTATGTCAGAATCGTAAATATGATAGCGCCTATCCAGAATTGCGGCATTATCAACAATGGATTTGGTTAGCTTCTGCTTCTTCGGTTGGTTGGTTGTGGTAGTGTTTTCCATTTTGTGCCCCCTATGTTCCTATAATTCCTTTCGATTGATGTAATCTCGGTTCAGTTTGCCAAGGCTGTCCGTATGGTCGCGCAGGCGGATTTCTTGGTCGATGACCACTGCCGCCAACGTGCCTTCGTGCTGCTCCTTGAGAGCGCGTAACTCCTTCGTCGAACTCTCAAGGATTTTCTTCGTTAAATCGGTCATGCTCTTAGCGCCTCCTGCGCAGCTGGTGGGTTGAATGGCTGCACCACGCCTTCGATGACTGAATAGGTCTGACCAGTGCCGCGCGCGGACAAGTCAGGTGCATTTTCCTCTGGGCGTTTTGCCATGCACACCAGCGCAGGAATTCCTGTGGAGGTGACCATCGCCATCATTCCGGCACGGTTGCGGCGGTCATTGATTTCGTCAATGTCATCAATCACCAGCAATTCAGAACGGTCAGCCATTGCGATTGCTGCCTGCAGAACAATGCGAACCGCATAGCGAGCTGATCGGGAAAGCAAGCTGTAGTGCCTTTGCCCACGCCAGATTTCTAAATCATTGTCTAGCCAGATATGCTCGCAGCCATAAGCCACGCTCAAAGGTTTCAGCACCTCTTCACAGAATTTTGTTATCTGCTGGTCGAGCTTTATCTTGCGAACACCGCTTTGACCAAGTGCTGCCACCAGCTCCTTTTGCGTCAGGATGCGCTCATAAAGCTGCTGAGATTTATGGAAGGCATTGAAATCATCTAGCCTGCGTTCGGCTTTGGCGTAGGCGGTGCGCATGGCTTCTACGTCCACAGTCGCACCTCCCGTGCCGAGACTTTCCAATTTTTCTTTCGCTTTCTCAACCTCTGTGAGCTGGTGCTGTGCCAGTGTAACTTCATCACGAAGGCGGGTTACTTCGGCTATTTGAGTTTTCAGCTCTGCGCCAAGCTCGAAATATCTTTCCTTGATGCGCTCATCGACCGTTTCTGCTTGGGTCAATTTTCGCTCCTGATTAAGCATGAGCTGTGAACCACAATCAGGGCAAACAAGCGGCTCATCGCCACTATAACCAAGCGCATTCAGGTCTTTCGTTAGGTCGGCATACTTGGTTTCTGCCGTTTGCAATTCTGCTTTTGCATCGGAAAGTCGCTTTTCATATTCTGGCAATCTATCCACCAAAGCCTTTGCCTGAGTGCGGTCAAATGCCGCTGCACCTTGAACTTTCAGCGAATCTTCCAGCTCCTTTTTTGCTTCGGCATAAGCAACCTCAAGGTCAGTGCGCTCGGCACGTTCCAAATCCATTTCCCAAGTAGCAGGTCGCCAGTTGCCGGCAGATGATACATTCCACTTGGTTTCGCCTGTGGCGTTTTTCCATTGCCCTGTCAGATCTGCTTCATCGGATTTTGCCGAGGCGTGAGCTTCATCCCAGCCTGATTCCTGAATCTGCTTCCAAATATCTGGCAACTGGTGGTCAAGGCTTTTTGGCAATTTCACCTTGAGGTCATCAAGCGTGGGATTGGCTTTGAGCAGACTGATAAAATAGGCAACCTTCTCGGTATTGCTCAAACTGAAAATGCTTTTAAGCCCAACGGCAAACTCAGATGCCTGAACAGGTTTGCCCTGTCCGTTAATCTTACATTCTGCAAGCGGCCAAGAAATCGCAGTGGCAACGTCATCACGCCCAAGCTCAACTTTGCCGCTCTTGGCGCCATCATGCACCAGCATTTTGGCATCCTTCTTTGCTATATGGCGTGGCAATGGCTGTTGTGCTGCTGCAAGTGCTACTGCCTGCGCGATGCTGGATTTGCCATTTTCATTTTCGCCCACCAATAGCGCCACTGGCGCAATGGAAAAGCTGGCTTCTTTTATTTTCCTGAAATTGTTTATGTTTACGGTGATAGTCATAGTTAAAATCCTCCTGTGTCGTGTTGGTTAAAAGATGCGGGGTGTCCTGGCGGTGGGCCATCCATCGTTTGATTCGGCTTTGGCACAGAATTCTTTGCAGCGAGCGGCTGAGGCTGCTTTTTGTCATTCAGGTTAATGCTTGGCAGCGGCTTTTCGCTTTCGCTCGGTGCTGGCAATGCTGTGGCAGAAACCACCGCATCCAGCTCTGCACTATCTTTGATGAAAGCGATGCTGCGCAGATCGAGCTTGCCGATTTCCGAGAAATCATCGAGCTGGGCTGCACGTTTCATCTGTGTGGTAAGCGGCAATTGCTTGCAGGCTTGCTTGATGGATGATTTCATGCACATCGGCTTCGCCCATTTCACCCATGCGGTGTCGGCAAAGAGCTTTTCAGCCTTGAGTTTTTCCTTAGCGTCATTGCCAGCCGCTGCAATGGCATCACGCAAATAGCGGTAGGTATCGGAGCTTTCCCGAATCTTAATCAGGTCACCGCGCGGCACAACAATCGGGATTTTTACATTCGGATTTTCCGTGAACATCACCACGCAATACGAGGCAATGATATTATCAAAATCCGCATCATCGGTTTCGCGCTCTAAAGACGGTTCATGCGTTAAAAACGCTTGCCCACTGTCATACTTAAAGGATTCGCCACGGTAGATGACGTTAGTGGTTATCGCAAAAATGCTTGGCGATTGATAGGACAGATAGAGAAATCCTCGGTTGCCAATCTGGAACGTGCATTCCATTTTTGTTTTCCAAGTGTTTGTTTCCTTGTCTTTGAAGTTGCGCTTGCGCGGGATAAGAAAAGCCTGCTGGAGCGGCGTGTTAGGCTCCAAGCCAAGTGATGCCGCTGCCATAAATGCACCAAGCACTGTTTCAGGTTCGCAGTGCTTCAAATCAGGGCTTTTATCGAGGCAGTTCACCGCCAGATTCAGCATCCTGTCGGGTGTCATATATTCAGGCACTACTTTTTCCAGTGCCTTCTTCGTTGCTGGTTTATTCAGCAGGTCGAAAATCGTTAGGTTCTTTTCCATTTTTACTCTCCTTTGTTTTTATGTTCGCGGCAAAACTCTGTTCCCCACACTGGGCAGAATCGGTCAGAACAAAGCATTGACTGCGGGTTGGCGATAAATGACGTGGGGTCACCTGTTTCTCGGTATTCCGCCACATCACGCTTGAGTCCTTTCAGGATGCCGCGCGCGGCGTTCATCGCCACGTCCACGTCATAATGATAGGTTTCTGGTTCTGGCTCGCGCTTGCGCGGCAGATAATCTTCAATGATGCTTTCAACCGTGCGGCCATGTGCCATGCACAGCATTCCGTATGCGCCGTATTGCGAGATATGGGCGCGGCTCGCTGCACCAGTTTTTAGGTCACGGATAGTAACCAGTTCACGAACATCGAATTTTCCTGACAGCACATAGCCATCACCGATATTGGCTTCCAGCCTGATTTCTACTTCAACAGGCTGAATGCCTGGGGCAACTTTCAGGCGGTAAATATTCACCAGTGTTTTGAGCTGTAGCTCGGCGCGGTCATAGGTCGGCGTGGTGGAATCATAAACAATGCCTTCCATGTTTTGAATCGTGTGGAAGGTTTCAAACGCCATATCCATTGCCTCGGACGCATTGCCGAGTGAACCGTCTTTGATTTTTTGCGACAGCGAAAAGTTGGCGGCTTCATGGGTGCTTGTGCCAAGCGCAGCACCAACTCCTTGCGATGTTTCCCTAAACGTATAGCCCTGCGCAGCCAATTCTTCCCAAAGCAGCTTTGCCCCCGTGCGACGAGCACAATCAGCGTATGAAGGCAGGCTCGATGACCTGATGACGATTGGTTTAGTAGTGGGCATAGCGCGGCGGCCTCCTATGCCTTTTCTTTTTTGGCTTAGGCATCCTTTCGTTATGCCAAGCCAAAATGTTCTGCCTGTTTGCGCCTTGGCAAACAGCGATTACCTGTTGGCAACGCTCAATGCCGAACAAGCCAATATGACAGTGTTCCTTGATATTCTCGATGCCAAGCCGTTCACCAAGCCATGAATAAACAGCGTTTCGATATCGCTTGCGGATTTGCGCGTGTAGGTTTTCCTCATCACGTCCCCACAGCGGATCGAGCGCATTATGCGCGGCAATTCTCCATCGCTTTGTTTCTGCATCCGCAGGGATACCCAGCGGTTTACCGTCAGGATGCGCCCCGTGTGTGGCACGGCAGCTTGGAAAGTTGATGCAGCCATAAAACGGACGATTGTATTTATGGCTCTCACGCAGAACCATCTCACCGCCACACTCTGGGCAATCAAGGACGGTGGATAATGGGTAAATGTCAGCCAGCCGCGGGCGGGTGACAAAGTGAGTTTGTACGGCGGTTACCATCCAGACCTCCCAACATTGCATAATTGATGTGCGGATAATGTGGCGGCGGAGCGGTATTCTCTCGCATCGCGCTCGCGTTCTTCGTTCCAGCTGTCGAGCTCATCTATCAGATCATCATGGAAGGTGATGGACACGGTTTTGCCGGTGGCATCTATCTCGTGGCAGTATGCGCCAAAGTATTGAAAGCCGTGCCTGCGCCAGCCATGAGCATAATCATCCAGTTCCTGCATGGCGTCGTCATAGGAAGCGCAAGCCTCGCTTTCAATTCTGACCTCACGGCTGGGCTTGCCCGTAACTGGGTGCTTCGTAGTTTTTTCCCAAGCATTAAACCAAAGTTGCGGCATAGAAGCCTCCTTCTGGTTCTTCGCTGAAACGCTGCCGTTGTCCGTTCAACTCGTGCAGAATTTCATCGTCAGCAATAACGTGCCGACCTCGTATCTCTAATTTGCCGAAATGCAGTGGTGCATCGGCGCAGTTATCCTCATCGGAAAATGCGTGTTTCCCTCTCGTCATAGTTAGCCTCGTGGTCTTTTGGTGGTTGTGGTAGCTTCATATCATTTATACAGTAGCTTTGTTAGCTACTTGTAACATTGCAGGTATGCTAAAATACGTCAAGCGAAATCGACCTCCGCGCACGAAAAATCGCCGCGCAAAGCCGCGCACACTCAAGAGCTTAGGGGAGTAAGGGGATTAAGGCTGAATCGTTACAGCCAGCTTTGCCGCGTTAGAAAGCGCACTTTCTTCAACGCTTCCATCCAGCAAAGAATGCAGGCGATACTTGCCACGCTGATGGCTGCGCTCCACAAGGCGCAGGCTCACTCTTCCATCTGGAAAGGTGACAATGCAGGTGGCATCAAGGCAATCATCTGGCACACCTTGCTTTGATTCATTATAGAAAACTACGATTCCATCTTTTGCATACGGATGAACGGTTGGACCTTTCATCTCAACGGCTCGGCCGTGTTTCTCATCAATGCCTGCGGGCGCCTCAATGGTCTTTCTATCTTCCTCGGCATATAGAAGCACCTGACCGTTCTTGAGCGAGAAGTAGCCAACGATCGGCACTCCATCGGAACTGCCTTTTTGGGAAAGGAAAGCCTGAAACCTCGGCGAAAAATTATACTTGTAATAACTGCGGAGCTTTTCCAGTTGCTTCATCTGCAAGCCCTGCGGCTTTTTGTCATTAAACAGGCGGCTGATCGTGGTTTCGTCAATGCCCGCATTGCGTCCTAAATCAACACGATAGATACCTTTCGCCAAAGCCAAATCGGTTATGTATTGCTTGCAGAACTTGGCGTGCTGGCTGATCTTCGCCTTGTCCTCGTCCATATTGTAAATCAGGTTGGTGGCAAAGCCGGGCTCCAGACCGTAGGCTTTATACAGCAGGAAAACCACTCGCTCTGAAAGCGTGCGGTCGCCTGGGCGAGTTTGCGCATCATTATAGAACTGGCGCAGTGTTTCCTTGCCCACTGGCTTGCCGCCATACTTATCCGCCAGCAGGTTGCAGGCTTCGGTCATTTGCAGAAAGTTATCTCCAAAGCGCGACTGAATATCATCCAGCCAGCTCTTTTGTGCGTGTCGAAGTTTCTTTGTATCAAGTTGTGTCATTTTGCGTCTTTGCTAAGTCCGTAATAAAAAAAGTTTTCACCATCGCTTCCGATGATTCCCTACAGAATACTACACCTTCGTTAACGCTGCAAGTTTATACTTGACTAATTGTAGCTTGGTTGGCATCTTTGCAATATACCAGCTAACAAACCTACAAGGATAAGCTATGCGCACTACCACAACCAACCACATCCCTAAAAACGTCACCCGTCTTGAAAAAGAGGTTTATGCAAGCCTGAAACGGCGAGCACGCTTCGTTGGACTTACCATCGACGAACTATGCCGAAGAGCAAAAATCGCCCCTTCGACATTTTCCCGCTGGGTAAACGGTCATCACAGCGGGCTAATTTTCACCATTGGTCAAATGGATGAAATCCTCACCAAGCTCGAAGCCGAGAAGTTTCATACGCTTGAAAAACGCATTCACGCCTGTGAACTGACAATCTCTGGCGCGTGCAGTGAGGTGGATATCCCCGTCCTCGACTATATCCGCTGGATTCGCAAAGAGCTTTCCCCCGATTACGGAAAGCTGGCCGAGCTGGAGCGTTTCTTGTCAGAGCTTGAGGAAGCATCTGAGGCAGATCAACCTTCTGAACCTGAAAAAATATGCGGGAGGTAGATTATGCGAAACAAACAGGAACTGGAAAACTTCATATCTGAAAGTGTCCGTGAGCAACTTAAACAGCAAGGTTATGGTGAGTCCTATCTTACGCCCGACCAATTATCTGACCGCTGGAAGGTGACGCCGAAAGCCCTCGAAAAATGGCGGCTGGAAGGCAAGCCCCCCATCTACATGAAGGTGCAAGCCAGCAAGAAAGCCATCATCCGCTATCCGCTACAAGGCGAAAATGGCGTGCTGGATGTGGAGCAAAAATGGCTGCGCAGCTCCACCAGTGACACTGGCACAAATTGTTCAACTTTTAACGTCCCGGCAAAGAGCCTGGCTAACACCTAACCTAACGGAGGGGGCACTATGCGAACCTACGGCAAGGTTAAAATAGCCTTTTGGGAAGACGAAAAAATCAGAGGATTGCAAGATGCGCCAAAACTACTGGCGCTATATTGCTTAACTGGTGAGCATAGCAATGCCATTGGCTGCTTCCGCTTGCCCATTGGCTACATTGAAACGGATCTGCGCTGGGACAAAGACAAAGCCCAATCAGCACTGACAGAGCTCATCGAAGCGGGATTCATTATTTACGACGATGAAACCAACTATCTGCTCATGCCGCGCTACCTTGAGCATAACCCCATCGAAAATTCCCGCGTCGGCAAGATGTGCGTCCAGCTCATCAATAATACCATGCGCTCACATAAAATATTCCCCGCGCTATGGCGAGCGCTTCAACATCAGAAAAATCGCTTTTCCATCAAAGATGATAACTTTTGGAATCCAGAATGGGACGTGCTCTATAAAAAACTATGCGTCGGCAATTATACCGTATCAGCAAAAGACAGCGGCAAGCAGCATACCCTATCGGATACCGTATCCGATACAGTATCAGATACCCTATCGCATACCGTATCAGATACCGTATATTCAAAATCAGAGGTCACATCTAAAAATGGCGGAAATCCTCAACAATATACCGTATCCGATACCCTATCCGATACGGTAGGCGGCAGTGTGCAGGACTTTGCTCCCCCTGAACCTGAACCCCAACCAAAACCGAAACCAGAAAATAGAGATGATGAGGTCACGCGCCCGCGCACGACCCCTGTAGAAATCATCAGGGCTTTTGACGAAGCAATCGTTGAAGTGTTTGGCGAACAGCTTGCGCGACCTTGGCCGCATGGCGAAGACGCAATGATTGCCGCACAATTCATCGCGGCCGGAGCTGATCGTGAGCTGTGCCGGCAGGTTTTTCTCAAGCAGCTGCATTCCCATCACCGCAAAGGCAAGCACCCCATTGGCAGCTTGGCTTATTTCCGCACGGCCATTCCCGACGCGGTGAAAGACCGAACATTCTACCAACAAAACCCAATAACGGAGGTCAATCATGACGGAACCAAACCTGATGCAAGCCGACAATATGCGCCCCGCGCGCGCAGCGGTCATGACGCTTTCACTGAAGCCTTGGTTGAAGTCGTACACGAGCGCGAACGAGATTGATTGGCTTTGCAAGCATCCGCTCACCGCTACTGGCGCCATAGACCATCGCCGTGCTGAAGGTTACCAGAGCCGACAAATCCGACCTGTGCCAGTCATCGCCAGAAATAGCGAACGCTACATTGAGCTGATTGATGCGGTTGAGCACGTCAGGCTTTTAGCCGTACCCGCAACGCCTGCAGAAGCTGGCTTTGAACTCAAGCGGCTTTCGGTCTGGTGTCCGATGGGCCATCGTGATTCCCGCGATTTCAAAATTATGATTCACGATGCCTTGACCGACCTCGCGGAGTTTCCACCCGACTTATTGCAAAAAGCCTGCGCCATTTACCGCAATGACCCAGACCCGCGCTGCGATTTCTTCCCGCGTCCTGGGAGGCTGAAAGCTCTGGTGGCGGATGACTTGCGCGAGCGTAAGCAACTGCTTTTCCGACTTGAACGCCTGCTGGCGGTTGCCAATGAGCCGCCAAAATTACCCCCGCCGATTACCTTGGTTGAGCTGGAGCAGCAGGCTCTTAACTCGCTCGAAGTCGAAGCAATGATGGCGCAGATCAGCGGCAGAACCTACACGCCACTTTCACCTGAGGAATTCCAAGCCGAGCATTTGCGACGCACCGAAAAGAAAATTCAGGAAGCGGTCAACGAGCAACATCTGAGCCCTGACATGGCGGAGCGGATGCTGCAAGCCCTGCGTGAAATTACTAACCACCAAACGGAAAAAGCCCATGAAAAAACCGCATGACCCTAAAAAACAAGCGGATTTTCTTGCCATCACCCACAAGAAAATTAACCGCAAACTCCCAAAACAGGGCTTTGAATCTGACCTCGGTTCGCCAGAGCTGGAAAATCATCACGTCCTGAAAGTCGAGTTTGTCGATGCGGAAGGCAATTACGCTGACCAAAACAAAGGCCGTAAACGTGTTCGCAACATCACCCAAACGACACTGGATTACTGCAAAGCCTATGCTCTTATCAGCGAAGACCAGCACAAAGCCGGCGAGCAACTTTATTCCGATTGCTATTATGGCGGCATGGTTCCGCGGGCGATCGCAACCTTAATGGATGGATTGCCCCGCACTGGCGGCTCTGGCAGATTCTCTGGTTTTGCCGAAGGGCGCATCGATGCGCAGCGCAGATATTCTCGCATCCGTCAGGCTTTAATGAAACGCCATATCGACAAAGAGCGCGGCATCACATTTTGGGAAGTTGCCTACCAAGTCAGCATTACTGGCATTCCGATTGATGAGCTGGAAAAATGGACAGAGTGGCCGAGGCGGTCAGGCAAGAAACTCATCGGATTGGTGCTGGATGCTGTTTACGAAGTCTATGATGACATCCACAGTGAGCAGCGTCGGAAACAAAAACGCTATCACACCATTCGTGATTAGCTACGCAGCATCCTGCACGGCGGCAATATTTTCTGGTCGCGGCCATGCCTGCAACGCGAGACCGAACAAGTGTTTGCCGCGTTTCGTGATAGCATCTTCATTCCAACCATCAACGTTCAAGAAATAACGGTTTAAGGCCAGTGCGGAATGTTTCAATAATTTCTCACGCTTATCGGTAAAACCTTCATTACCAAAGCTGGAATTAAGCGACTGCATGATGAGCGTCAGGTTACCAAAGCTATGCAGCAACTGCTTGCGGTTATGGATTTTGCCGTAAATACCATCTTCTTCCTGTTCCTGATACCATTGCGAATCAGCTTCTTCCCATTCTTGCTTGCTAATTGCACGACCATCTAGCGGCCAATTCTCAAACCAACTGAACGGCATAAAATGCTCAACGGACAGCGCAGAATTAATCGTCACATCTTCGCTGAATTTGCTGCGGTCTTGATTTTCCAGCACTTGCAGAATTCCATTTACGGCGTAAGTGCCGAGTTCACTATAAACGGCACGTTCAAGCCATGCTTTCTCAAATTCACCATCTGAAGGCCATGCGTTAATTTCAGAGGTGTATGATGTAAGCAGAGCTTGCAGGCTGGCGCGGTTCACGCCCATTTCCCGCAGCTTCCTCGTCATTGCAACAAAGGTCTTATTGTAGCTTTTCTGCGTTTTATTGCAGATAAGGCGGCGTATCAGGTAGGAATCCAAATCTTTATACACACCAGCACGTTCTTCCTCACCCAAATTGCCTTCCAGCTCGATGAGCATGATGAGCGGGTAAATCGCGGTAATATCCCAACGGCGCAAGCGCTTTGCGAATTCTGAAAGTACGGTATCCTCTTTGCCGTGAGTCAGGATTTCATAAACCTTGCTGGCGCGTTTAATATCTTCCAGCTCCTCAGTGACGGAAGCAAACGGCTCATCGTTGATAATCCAACCTTTGTAATCAGGAAAAATCTTATCAAAGCGTACTTCTGCACCGCTTTTGTAAAGGAGGTAGTTGTAGAAGAAGAACACCAGACGCTCTTCCGTCATACGGCCTTGCTTGACCTTGCTGCTCCAGAACGGTGTTTCCATTTCTTCCCAATGCGTATCGTACAGAGAATCCATGTCTAGCTCAGACTTATCAGCTCGCATAAAAATGTAATTGCGTATCAGATCTGCCGAGGTGAGTGGTGTGCCGCGTCCGTTCAACGTTTCAAAAATCATCTGCGGATCATCTTTGTCTAGCAGCTGAATCTCAACGATTTTTAGGTCATTCATTAACGCCTGATAGACATAATTCAGCACCTTGGCTGCATCGAGTGGTTCATCATTCTCAGCCGTAACGCTTACGATTTCTTTCACGAACGCGCTGATCGTATCTTCAAAAAATAGGTATGCGCCTAAAACATTATTTTCGCGCATCTTGTTTTTGCGGTCACTTTTGTTGCCTTGGATATTCCATGCCTGATGCTTTTTAATGAATTCATCAAACGGCGTATTCAATGCTTCCTGGAATGTTTCTTGGTCAAAGCGAGTCGGCCAGAGCTTGAATCGCTCCACTTCATTATTCACTGAACGGTACTGATTAAACAGGCAGCCCGTAATGTCCTCTGCCAGAGCTTCAACTTCATAGCGCCTGCATACTTCACGAAGAGCTGCGAGTACCAATTGCACCGTTGTCATGCGCTGTTGTCCGTCGATGACGGTAAAAGCCGGAATACTTTGCGTATTCGTTGGTAGGCGTTTATGCGCCAGCACAACAGAACCCATGAAGTGCGGATGCGCCTGCTGGCCGTTCATCCTGTCCACGGCTTTATCGCGAATGTCATCCCATAGCGGCTGCCATTGATTCTTCTCATCCCAAACGTAATGACGCTGGAAGATAGGCACAATGTAGCGGATTTTCCGCTCAAACAACTCGCTTATAGTTCTTGGGTCTGACTGCATATTTTTCCTCTCCTTGTTTTTATTATTCGATTATTTGCATAGTTGCCACTAATCACTTTCCAGTTCATCCAGATATTTTTTGAATTTGAAGCTCTGGTTGCGCTGCTTCCCATCTTCGGGCTGCAAAATTCCTATTTCCACGAATTTATCCACGAGCTTCTTTGCCGGCGGGTAAGTGGTTTCAATTGCTTCTGCCACGTCATTGATGGTCATTACTGGATTATGGCAGAGGCTATCGAGCAGCTTTAAGCCTTTCACGCGGTTGCGGCCAAGCGCAGCCTCGATGCGTTCCGAGCTTTCACGAATGAGTGTATCCACCCGCCACGCGCGGGTAACCACATCATCAGCAGATTCCTTCACGCCACGGAGAAAATACTTAATCCAGCCCTCATAGTCAGCCTTCACGCGCACGGCATCGAGCCTGCTGTAATACTCGCTGCGGAATTTCTTGAAGTAAAAGGACGGATACAAAATCGGCTCTTTCAACAGTCCGTATTCCAACATCATCAGCACAATCAGCAAACGACCAATACGGCCATTGCCATCTAAAAATGGGTGGATGGTTTCAAACTGGACGTGCGCAAGCCCAACGCGGATAAGCGGCTCACAGGTGCTATCTTCGTTAATGAATTTCTCAAGGTCACGAATCAGATCAGGCACATAATTCGCAGGAGGCGGTACGAGCTTGCCGACGAACACAGGAACTTTGCGGAACTCGCCTGGGGCTTTAGTCTGTCCCCGCGCGCCAGCCAGCAAAACTTGGTGACTCTCCCTGATGACACGATTCGTTAGTGGCAACCCCTGTTCACGAACCATATTCAGGGCATGATTAACCGCATCGAGGTAATTCAACACATCCTCAACATTTCGGTTTTCACGCATTTTCTTGCGAGCATTAAACTCAAGCACTTCGGTCAGCGTGGTGTAGATGCCTTCAATTTCACTGGAAAGCACGGCTTCCTTCGCAACATACACGTCAATGAATTGTCGTTTGCTGGGGATGCGGGTTCCCACCTCGTCGAGCCGCCCCAAGCTCTGCATAGCTTCGCCATAGAGCGAGATCATCTCTGCATCCATCTGGAAGGCTGGCTCCGGTGGCAGAGGTTTCGGCACGAAATGCTCGTGTTCTCCAAATTTCTCGTAATGCCCGCTGCGGCTTGCTTGTGTCGTCATTTTAGTCCTCGAAAGTATAATAAGGATGGCTTTTTGGGTTCGTTATTATACTTTACACCGATTATCATATAATAACAAGAGATATTGTTATATCATAAGCCGACAAAGCTATAATAACAGTGGCTATGTGGTCACATATTATACCTTTGCTCGCCTTGAATCTTTGCAAACTTGCTAAGTTACTGAAATACTGAAAAAATATCTTGCATAGCGTCACGGCATAATGTAATGTTTTCACATAATCGAAAAATTACGTCCCAGCCACCGAGCTGGGATTTTTTTTGCCCACACGGAATAAATGAATTTCGTATCCCTAAAAATCCCTAGTTTTACCCTGTTTTTACCCATTTTCACCTCGAAATGAGGTCAAAAAGTGGTGTTTTTACCTTTTTGGGACTAGGTCAAAAAATCGCACCTAATGATTGAAAGCCTTGATAATCCTAGCTTTGGAAGAAAATTTGCCCGCGCTTTCATCATAAATGAATCTCTAAAAAAAAGAGGTCAGATAGCATTTACACCATCTGACCTCCCAAATTTACGCTGCTTCAAGCACTTCTTCGGTAGCAACGGCTTCTTCGGTCGCATCATCAGCCACGCTCAACTCATCAAAGACTTTCTTCTGCGCTACAGGCTCAAGCAATTTCTTTTGCGCCATTGCCAAAACCTTGCCCATTGCACCCAGCTTATCGGCAATCGTGCTTGCACGGATACGGTCGATCTTCTTCACAATGTCCATTTCCCCATCCTTATTGAAAAAGCGGTTTAGGGTGAGCGCCATCGTGTCGATATGCTGCTCAAGACTTTTAAGAGCCCGCACTTCTTCTTCGGACAGCTTCACATCAGGAAACAATTCAGGCTGGTTGCCTGCATCGGCAAAAGTTTGAGCAACGGCTGCCAATTCGCTGCTGTCAACTTTACCGCTGCGGATCATGCGCCAGAATGGGTCTTGATATTCAGGAGCAACCTTTGAAAGGTAAAATGCCTGGGTGGGTGTCAATATCCCTTGCTCCAAACAGATTTGATATTCAGGTTTCAAGTTCAACAGCGTCAGGCGGTCATGCACACGGAACGGCTGCAAGATGCCAACTGTTTCTGCTAACTGCTCTGGCGTTAAGTCAAAATCATCCATCGCCTTACGATATGCCCGCGCTTCTTCCAGAGGCGAAATATCAACACGCTGCAAATTCTCGATAATCATCTGCGCGGTCAACGAGGCATCGGATAGTTGCTTGATGATGACTTGGACATTTTCCAGCTCAAGCAGTTTGCAAGCACGATAACGGCGTTCACCAGCAACAATCATGTATTTGCCAGTGCCATCAGGTCTTACGACAATCGGGCTAATCAGACCTTGCACCTTAATCGACGCAGCAAGTTGGCGCAGTTCGGTTTCATCGAAATGCTTACGGGCTTGCTCATCGTTGGCATAAATCTGATTGAGAGGAAGCTGCTGCATCACATCGTTCGGCACGGCTTGGTGCAGACGAGTGACTTTCGCAGGCTTGGTTTTCTTAGCTTGTTTTGGTGACGTAGCTTTTTTCTTGGCGGTTGCTTTAGGCATAGGATTCTCCTTGGTTTTGGTGGTTGTGGTAGTGGGCTTTAGTGCCAATCCAAATCCTATCCAAATGACCTTTACCGTCCACAAAATTCGACCTGCGAAACTAAAATAATTCGCATTAAATCAACAGCTTAAATAGAAAATGCGCTTTCCAGAAACCAGAAAGCGCATTATACTATGCGGCGACCTATAGAGGATGACACAGGTGCCCCCTTGTCAGCTGGGTGCAAGTCCCGGTAGCCGCTCCATTATTCTTCAAACAAAGATGCTTGTTTTGATTTTGCCTTCGGCTTTTTAGCCACAACATACTCTGGCACTTTCACGCCGAGATGTTCTTCAAACCATTCGGCCACCATGCGGCGGTGACACCATTCGTCTGGTTGGATTGGGTCTTTCTCCCAACATAACAGCACAGGCTCATGACCTTTTGCCAGTTCGTGCAGGTGGTCATAAACTTTTTGCGGATTGAGCGGTTTAAGAATTTCGCGAAAATAGCGCTCACGAAATTTGGCTTCACAGCATTTATATTCTTCGCTGTTGAACCATGTGCCTGGGTTTAATGCTCGGTAAAGTCTGTAGCCTTCGCCAAGGTTGCGGGGGAATCCGCGAGAGATGATTATCCGACCGGAACCAGTATAGTTCCAGAAATTGCTGGTTTGCATATTCGTCCTTTTTTTGGTGGTTGTGGTAGTGGCAAAATTATAGCAGGAACAAATTACAAATCCAGCAATTTCAGCACCTTAACAATCATTCACCACGGACTCTTTTCAGCAAAACATCGTTGTCATCTTGACTGCTGCGATACTCATAAAGTGGTTGGTCTGGATGCTCTTGTGCGATGATGAGCTGGTCATAAGACACATACCTCAGCTTCTCATTTCCGCCAGAAGTCACCGAGAAAACTTCACCCGCTTCCAAGTGTTCGCACAGCTCTTTTGCAAACACATTCAGATCGGCATCAACCAGTTCATCTTCTTCCTCATCATGGATGCGAGGGTGAGCAAAAGGGTACATCTCATAACTGCCAAAGCCGACACTGCGCTCTGTTTCGTTTTCTACCCATACCTCAACATCATCACCGAAGTGGTATTTCGCAAACCATTCTTTGAATTTCTCAACGTCTTTAACCTTGAAAAAGTTTGAGCGAAGCGCTCCATACATATCTGCCATAACTCCTCCTATGCCGCTTCGTGGTTAGCAAGGGTATGACCTTGAGCTTTCAAATTCCGCAGCCATTGGCTGAGAAACGCACTTTGCCTGTCTAGCTCTTTGGTACGGACGCGGTCATTCTCATCAATGCACTCGCGATAACCAAGGAAATCTTGCATCGCCATTGGCAAAGCCATCTTCTTTTCGAGGTCAAGCCAGATACGCATATCTGGGTCTGGCACTGAATCGCCGTTCTGCTTGTAGTAATGCGCCAGCGCAATATCCAAACGGTTCGGGCGACGGTCGAGCGCGTCATAGTGTAAATCCATGAAGCCGCCTGCGGTGAGTTTGCCTGCATCGCCGGGTTTCATGTTCTCAATGTTTGGTATGAGCGCAACGATGCGTTCATAGTTGGCTTTGAATTGTCTAATAGTCGTCATGTTCATGGGTAGCTCCTGTTTTGATTAGTGGATTGTTGCGTTGTCATTGCCGGCAAGGATGCCAAGCCAATTCGTAAGTCGATTATTCATCACGTTCAGAATCTGCTCATTCACGCCCTTCTTTGGCTCGCGTGTGTGCGTCGTGCCTCGGCATTTGAACCAGATAGATTCTGGAATTGCTTTGCGCTCATGCAGATCGAGCTTCACGGTCATTTTGTGGTCGGGCAGCAATTCTTCGCCGTGCCGATAATGAAAGCCGATTTCCAGACGCATCACGGATTGCCCGCGCTGCTTTACTTTGATGATGCCAGTCATCGGGCTGGTTGGAATCGTGACACAATCCTGCGCCGCACTTTCTGCAACCGCGGGGAATACACTTAGTATTCGTTCGTAATGTTCTTTGTAAATGCACATAGTTTTTGCCTCTTGGTTTGGTGGTTGTGGTAGTGAAAATTATTCTAGCTTTTTTACCTTTTATGTAAAGGAAAATCGGAATAAATAACTATAAATATCAATAGCTTATACACCATTAATCCGCCTTTCTCTTGGCGTTTTTTAACCGCTCTAAAACTGCTTCGTAATTGCGGAGGTGGGCAAAGCTCATCCAGTTGTTGCTTCCGCCTGTGTAATCGCGGCGGTGCTTGCATGAGCGGTAGAGAATTTGAAGGTCACTACCGCAACTTCCTTGCGCTAACTGCACATACAAATCATCGGTATGCAGAGTGACTTCACCGCTGACCGCGATGCCTGCCTTGTTGTTTCGCAGATCGAAACTGCCCTTGGCATAACCCAAATCGCAGGCAATTTGTTTTAGCAGTGCTTTGCCGCGTCTGTGGAATTGCTCCTTTGCTTCTGCATCGTATGCGACTGGGCGAGAGGCAACTTCAAGGAAGCTGCGCGCTAGTTTGTTTGCGCTTAGGCGGTCAACCTGACTATCAATCCATTTTTTGCAATCTGCCTCTGTATGCGCTTCCCACACACGCTGGCGGATATTGCTCATGTGATAGACGCTGAAATTCTGCGCCTCAAATTGCACGATGCGGTAGCCGCGATATTCCTCCTGAGGGAATTCAAGCACCGTCATATCTTGGTAGTGAGTTATCTGTCCTGGTTTCATAATCTGTTCTCCTGTTAATGTTTCAAATTCAGGCCGCAGTTTTCCACCCGCTGCTTTGGCGGCGGTCACAACGACTTATTGGTTGGGTGGGTTAGGCTATTTCCAGTCTGGCAAAGACACTTCTATGGTCTTGCCTTCTGGCACTGGCACTTTGCTAATCAGGTAGCCGAGGCGATTTACCCATCGGCATCCACTGGCTAGAAATGGCGGCTCGCCATCGTTATTATCCATCAGCGTCCAAATGCAGCGTGGGTCTTGCCTGACCACAAACTCATATTCTGCCCCGTAAGTTTCAAACAGGCAGCCGCGCTGATCGGCATCGTTTTCTGAAATATAAACCCAGCCTGCACTGGGATTGAGATGATTATGCACGAGCGGAAACTGCTCGTTAAATTCATCCTCATTTAGCTGTATTAATTCCTCTGTCATCGTTGCTCTCCTTTGGTTTGGTTGGTGGTTGTGGTAGTAAAAACATTCTAACTTTATGATAGTGACCGTCCACAAAAATCGGCAGAAAATCACTATAATTCAGCATATTATTTCCCTTAAAATTCAAACATAAACTGGGCGGTTTGCTGGGGTGGCGGCATAACAATTTGCGGTTCTGGCTCTGGTCGTGGCGGCAGTTCAAAAGCAGGCAACAGATTACCTGATACACCATGTCGCTGCATGAGCTTCCATTGCGGTGTTGAGCGTTTATCCCAATGCTCCATGCGCAACGTGTCACCATGAATAACCACGCCTGGAAGTTCCAGCGCAGCCAACTGAAAATACGCCATGTTGAAACAGGTGCGGTTTATATCTATGGCTTGAAACAGCATCGTGCAGCGCGGATCATGCCCTTCATCGCGCAGGGCGTTTGCCGCCTCAATAACCATCACACCAGCACCGCAAGCGGGCTCTTGGAGGGTCACATAGCCTTTTGCCTTAATAAGCTCTCCTAAGCCGCTCATTTGCATTTTTGCCATCATGCGGCTGATATTGCTGGGCGAGAAAAACTCACCATTGTGTTTATTGCTTATTTCCAGCTGCATATACTGCTCGCCAAGGAAATCTTCCTGCGTACTGCGCAGCGCAATCACCGAGATGCCGTAAAGGGCAACAATCTGGTCAATTTCCTCTCGGTTATATTTCTTAATGGTCGAAAGATAGAGCTCTTCGATACGCTCATAATCTTCGTCTTTCTCCAGCAAGCCCAAATGATAGGGTTGCTGGTGGATTGTGCAGGCAGCAATTTCGATAAAATCACGAAATGCGTCATGCCAATTACGGCGATAACACAATTTATCAAAGGACGTGCGAAAGGCTTTGCCGCTGTCGGCAATGGATTTATTCATAAAAACTCCGGTGGTTATTGCGCTTCTAAAAAATCAAGTCATAATGCGCCCACGGCCTCCTTATGGGAGGTTGTGGTAGTGCGCTTTGGGGTGGTACTCTGGCGCCGGTGACGGAGGGTGTTAAAACCCTCCGTCATTTAATGATTACGCCATGCCTTTCGGCAGCCACGTTTTCAGCTTGGCTTGTTGCTCCGGCGTAAACTGCGGCTGGTCAGGACTGGCAAATGCCCCATGCAGCACGGCAACCACATCACCTTTCGGCTTCTTGCCTTGTTCCTTTGCCCATGCTTCACCAAAGATATGCTCGCCAATTTCCAGCACATCCTTTTTGGTCACACGGTCAAAGAAGTTAGTCTGGCTCGGCCGCCAATGCTTCGCAACATCAACACCAAGACGCTTAAACACCGCTTCGGCAACTGGTGAAGGCTTATCCTCGATTGACAACTGCGGCATGAGCGAGCGGGAAACACAGGCTGCAAATAATCGCTGCTTCACCTCTAAGGACAACTCGCAGAAGGCTTTGAATTTCTCGCCTTCGTCCTTGATGTTCATCCATGCAAGCGGCAAGCTGGCAAAGAGTTTTTCTTCTTCACTGTGCAATGCCGTGCCTGTTTCATCCTCAGACACCATGAGATGCGGGAAGTGATAGTTTTCTGGCTTCACCCGCAGCCAGTCCTTGCCGTAGTAGTAGCTATGAGCGGAATTGAGGCTGCGCAGGCACATCATGTAAACCGTTGCATCAAACGCCACTTCAAAGTTCTGCGCCATATACGGACGCTCGACTTGCAGGCGGTAGTTTTTCAGGCGGTCAACAAGTGCCTGGCTATAAGGCATCGTATGCTTGGCAGCATTGCTGATATTTGCCCCTTCGGTTTTTTCAGCAGACTTAGCGGCAGCTTTTTTATCATCGGGATGAATCATTCCCTCCAAGATTTCTGCCGTACCATTATGCTGAATGGTGATGACACAGCCCGACGAAGCACGCTCTTCTTCGGTAAAGCCTGAATATTCTGCCAATTTCGCTTCAAGCTCTTCCTGCTCCTTACGGAGTGCGTCAGCTGCATCGTCGTCATAATCCTCAGCAGCATCCATTTCTTCCATTTTGCTTTCCAGCACTTCTTGCTGTTTCAGCAATTTCTTTGGAATCTCGCCAATCTGATGCGGATAGAAGCGGCCATACTGCTGTTTATCTTCCCAGCCAAAATCAAGACGGACTTCAACCCATTTCCACTTTTCTTTCAGCGGCTCGGCTATCTTATTGAGCTTTTCCTCTGCTAATTCATGGAGCAGCTCCAGATCTTCGAGATAGAAAGAATCACGTTCACCGAATAAATCGGTGCGGAATGCGCCACCCGCTAATTTATAGGTATCGAGTCCGACAAATTTTGCCAGCTTGTCATCACCGCGCACCATCGTTTCTGTGAGTGCGCCGCGTATGGTGTTAGGCTGTCTGATTTGCCAGCTGTCTTTGAATTGCTTGAACACATCTTCTTGCTTGGCGTGGTCATCTGTAATGGTAAACGCCATCAGGCTTTCCAGCGACAACTCCTCATTGCGGTATGCCTTCATTAGTTTGGGCGACACACGACCAAGTTTTAAGCGCTGCTCTACGGTGATTTCTGCGACACCGAACCGAGCGGCAATATCGGCAATGGACATTTCATTCGACAGCTTTGCCCATGCTTCAAACTGATCGGCTGGGTGCATCTGTGAGCGCACAACGTTTTCGGCAAGGCTGATTTCCTCAGCCTTATCTTCTTCGACAATTTGGCAGTTCACTGCATGGGTTTTCGGCAGCTTTCCTTGCTTCTGCAATAAGTGCAGCGCAGTCAAGCGGCGACCACCAGCAACGACTTCAAATTTATTTTTCTCTTTCGTTTTGATGACGATGAGATTTTCCAGCAAGCCGTGCGCGGCAATGCTGGAAGTGAGTTCATCCAAACCCTTCTTTGTGTCAGTTTTCCTGACGTTGAAGTGCTTGGAAACACTAAGGTTACTTAACTGAATTGTTTGCATTTTGTTCTCCTTGGTTTTGGTTGTGGTAGTTGGCAATAGTGCCAATAAAAATCCTATCCTAGTAACCTTGACCGTCCACAAAATTCGACCTGCAAACAAAAATAATTTTCAACGATAACAAAAGGTTGTAAGGTTGCCATGTTCTACGGAGCCGTCCCTACAGAGTGCATCGAGCAGGTGTTCCGCATCATTGATTTCAGCGCATGGCAAAAAGCCTATGTGTGCTGCTCTGGCAGTTTCCGCATTGAGCGTGCGCTGAAAGCAAAATTTCCGCATCTGCAAGTCATCAGCAATGATGTGAGTTTGTATTCCTCTGCGGTCGGCTATCTCGCTTGCAACAAAGAATTCAACATCATGTTTGAAGGCGACCTGTCATTTATTCAGGAGCGGCCAGACGTAAACAGCTTCTTTGAAAAAACAGCGGCATTGCTGGTTGCCTGCGATATGGCACGGTACGGCGGGCGCAAAAATGAATATGCCCGCAAGCATTTCAATTACTACGTTGAAAACTTTGAGCATTTCTTCAACAAGGCAAAAGACCGCCTTGACCGCATCATCCCTGAAATGCCACTGCAAGGCTATTTCGCTGGCGATTGGCGCACCCATGTCAAACACGCCATCGAGGAAGGCGCTGGCATCCTAGCGTTCCCGCCTTTCTTCAAAGGCGATTATGAAAGCCAGTTCAAATTTATCGACAACAACATCCACTGGCCTGCACCAGACTACGACATCTACGAGCCGAAAATGCTCGGCAAAATTATTGATGAAGTTGACGCATCAGGCGTGGACTATTGCATCCTATCTGATCAGCTCTTTGAACATCGCAAGCCCGTGCTGGAATATGTGACTGGGCGCAAAGTGCCGCATTACTGCTACGCTCGCACCGATAAATCCAGCGTGCGCCATATCTACAAAGCACCAGAGCCATTTGCCTATGACCCCATAACCCCAGCCAAGCTGACTGCCAAAAGTGAGGTTCAGGTTGTTCTTGCTGAAAGCCGCCACATGGATTTCATCAAAGACATCTACCTGCAAAAAACCATCATCCACACAAGCGGCGTGGCTAACTTTCTAATCTTCATCGATAAAATGTTGGTCGGCGGCATCATTTATTCCCTGCCGAAATTTCCAACTTTCGGACACAACACGATTTACCTGCTGTCGGATGTGACAATCAGCCGCGATGCAAAACTTTCCAAACTCATTGCCAAGCTCGCCACGTCCAAAACTCTGCTTTCGCTAGTCAGCAAAAAGCTCATCAGCCGAGTTGATTATGTGGTGACCACCGCACGGACGCATAACCCCGTTTCTATGAAATATCGGGGCATTTACGAAATGCTGAACCGACGTGAAGCTGACGACCCTGCGGAAGGGAACATCATTAACTACGGCTCTGCCATGCGCGACGAAACTCCGCAAGAAATGTACTCCGCGTGGTACTGGCCTAACTATGGGAAAAAATATGTCGAGCAAAAACAAAAAAGCAAGTGAGCAGCCTGAGGTTACTGAGGTTGCGGTTATCTCTATTCCAACGGAAATCCGCAAATACCGCTTCATCGAGCCTGAGCAAATTGCTTTCCCTGTGCCAGAAGCGGATGCAAGCCCAGACGATAGTGCTGTGCAGATCACCATCTGCTTTTCGGAAGTGCCGATATCGCTGCTTTCTACCTTGAGCGCCGAAGACAATGCGCGGTTTATGACCGCAGACCAGATGCGCAGGCTTTCTGGCAACATCAAGAAAGATGGCGGCGCAACAAGTGCCGTGCTTGTCTATCCTGACCATGAAACCAAAAAGCTCGTCGTGCTTTCTGGCAATCACCGCGTCGAAGCCGCAGTGCTGGCGGGCGAAGTCACCATGCCTGTCATGGTCGTGCAGTGCTACCTGACACCAGAGCGCAGACTTGCATTGCAGCTTTCGCATAATGCCATCACGGGGCAAGATGACCCAAACATCCTCGGCAAGCTCTACGAAACGCTGACGATGGAATACAAAGCCTATTCTGGTTTAACGGATGATTCATTCAATCTGCTGGAAAAGCTGAATATCGACAGCCTTGCGATCGGCACACCGCAATATGAAGAAATCGTGCTGCAATTTCTGCCGCAGGAAAAAGAAGCGTTCATGGCGTATCTGGAACGCTTGGGCAAACCCAACGAAAAGAAAACCT